>NZ_AKFK01000062.1:0-27467 GCF_000272495.1 Methylobacterium sp. GXF4
GGCCGGCCCACCCTCCCCCGCAGAGGGGGGAGGGAGAGGCGCGTGTCGGCGACCTCATGATCTCACGCCTCCGCCTCGGCCCGGGCGTCCTTGCGGCCGAACAGCTCGCGGAAGACCGGGTAGATCTCCCGGCGGTGGTTGACCTTGCGCATGGCGATCGGGCCGCCGGCCTTGGCGATGGCCTCGTAGGTCCGCCACAGGGTGGTGCGATGCTCCACGAACCCGGCCCGGGGGCCGTTCTCGTCGCCGACCTCGAGATAGGCGAAGTGCTGGCAGGCCGGCAGGATGTGGGCGCGCAGCAACTCCGTCGAGGTCGGGCCGTCGGAGGAGACGTTGTCGCCGTCCGAGGCCTGGGCGGCGTAGATGTTCCAGTCGTTGGGGTCGTAGCGCTCGGCGATGACCCGCTTCATCTCGACCAGCGCCGAGGAGACCAGGGTGCCGCCGGTCTCCCTTGAGCCGAAGAAGGTCTCCTCGTCCACCTCGGTGGCCCGGTCGGTGTGGCGGATGAACACGATCTCCACGTGCCGGTAGCGGCGAGTCAGGAAGATGTGCAGCAGGATGTAGAACCGCTTGGCGAGGTCCTTCATGTGCTCGGTCATCGAGCCGGACACGTCCATCAGGCAGAACATCACCGCCTGGGCGATCGGCCGCGGATAGGGCTCGAACCGGCGGAAGCGCAGGTCGATCGGGTCGACATAGGGGATGCGCTTGGCGCGCTCGCGCAGCTTGAGCAGGGATTGCTCCAGGTCCGGGCGGCCCGGATCCGACTCGCGCATCGCGGCGAGCTGCGCCTCCAGCGCCGCGACCTCCTCGGGCTTCGGGCGCTTGAGGGCGATCCGCCGCGACATCGAGTTGCGCAAGGTTCGGGTCAGGGCGAGGTTGGCCGGCGAGCCGGTCACCGTGTAGCCCGCGCGGCGCAGCCCCTCGGTCTCGACCACGGCGAGGCGCCGCTTGGCGAGATCCGGAAGCTCCAGATCCTCCAAGAAAAGCTCCAGGAACTCCTCGCGGGTGAGCACGAAGCGGAACGCGTCCTCGCTGTTCTCGCCGCCCTCCCCGCCCTCGCCGGAGCCGCGGCCGCCACCGCCGCCCGGGGGCCGCTCGATCGTGTCCCCCTCCACGTAGGTCTTGTTGCCCGGCAGGATGTGGTCCTGCAGGCCGGTGCCGGGCTGGCGGGAGAACCGGGGTTCGCGCACGCCATCGACGGGCACGCTCACCCGGCCGTCCTTGCCGAGATCCTTGATGTCCTTTTCGCGGGCGGATTCGCGTACGGCGCGCTGGGCCACGTCCTTCACGCGACGCAGGAAGCGCTGCCGGTTGGGGAGGCTCTTGCCCCCTGGATTCAGGCGTCGGTCGACGATGTGCATACGCTGCGAAAACCCTCGTCCCGCGTGCTCCGGCCGGTTCTAGCCTCCCGTTATACCATGCTGTCGTCCGAAAGAGGCTTCCCCCTTTCGCACAGTCTGGTCTAACGCGCCGCTGCCGCATGATGTGTTCGGAAAAGCGGGTTTTCCTTGTCCCACATCATGCTTGCGAGCCTCTCCGGCCGGTCGTCCGAAACTATGGCGGCGGAGGGTCGAAACTGGGCCGCCCGGGCTCGACCCCGGGCGGAGTCTTCGTCCCTCAGCCGGCCTGCTTCACCCGCATGTACCATTCCACCAGGCGGCGGACCTGCCGCTCGGTGTAGCCCCGGGCGACCATGCGCTCGACGAACTCGCCGTGCTTCTTCTCGGTGTCGCCGTCCTTCTTGGAGCCGAAGGAGATGACCGGCAGCAATTCCTCGACCTGGCTGAACATGCGCCGCTCGATGACCTCGCGCAGCTTCTCGTAGCTGGTCCAGCTCGGGTTGCGGCCGCCGTGCTGGGCCCGGGACCGCAGGGCGAACTTGACCACCTCGTTGCGGAAGTCCTTCGGGTTGGCGATCCCGGCGGGCTTCTCGATCTTCGTGAGCTCCTGGTTGAGGAGTTCCCGGTTCAGGAGCTGCCCGGTCTCGGCATCCTTGAAGTCCTGGTCCTCGATCCACGCATCAGCGTAGTCGATGTAGCGGTCGAACAGGTTCTGGCCGTAATCGTGGTACGATTCGAGATAGGCCTTCTGAATCTCGTGGCCGATGAACTCCGCGTAGCGCGGGGCCAGCTCGGTCTTGATGAATTCCAGGTACTTCTTCTCGGTCTCGGGCGGCAGCTGCTCCCGGCGGAGCGACTGCTCGAGCACGTACATCAGGTGCACCGGGTCGGCCGAGACCTCGGTGGTGTCGTGGTTGAAGGTCGCCGCCAGGACCTTGAAGGCGAAGCGGGTCGAGATCCCGTCCATGCCCTCGTCGACGCCGGCGGTGTCCTTGTATTCCTGCATCGAGCGGGCGCGGGGATCGACCTCGCGCAGCGATTCGCCGTCATAGACCCGCATCTTCGAGAACACGTTGGAATTGGCGTGCTCGCGCAGGCGCGACAGGACCGAGAACCGGGCCAGCATCTCCAGGGTGCCGGGGGCGCAGGCGGCGTCCGACAGCTCCGAGCTGGAGATCAGCTTCTCGTAGATGTGCTGCTCCTCCGTGACCCGGAGGCAGTACGGGACCTTGATCACGTAGATGCGATCGATGAAGGCCTCGTTGTTCTTGTTGGTCTTGAAGGTCTGCCACTCGGATTCGTTCGAGTGGGCCAGGATCACGCCGGTGAACGGGATCGCGCCGATATTCTCGGTGCCGACATAGTTGCCCTCCTGCGTCGCGGTGAGCAGCGGGTGCAGCATCTTGATCGGCGCCTTGAACATCTCGACGAATTCGAGAACGCCCTGGTTCGCCCGGTTGAGGCCGCCCGAGTAGGAATAGGCGTCGGGATCCGCCTGGGAGAGGGTCTCCAGCCGCCGGATATCGACCTTGCCGACGAGCGAGGAGATGTCCTGGTTGTTCTCGTCGCCCGGCTCGGTCTTGGCGATGGCGATCTGCCGCAGCCGCGAGGGCCGGACCTTGATCACCTTGAAGCGCGAGATGTCGCCGTTGAACTCGTCGAGGCGCTTGAGCGCCCAGGGGCTCATCAGGCCGGTGAGCCGGCGGCGCGGGATGCCGTAGCGCTTCTGGATCTCCTCGCCCATCGTGTCCGGCTCGAACAGGCCCAGCGGGCTCTCGAACACCGGCGAGACCTCGTCCCCGGCCTTGAGCACGTAGATCGGGTGGACCTCCATCAGCGCCTTCAGGCGCTCGGCAAGCGACGACTTGCCGCCGCCGACCGGGCCGAGCAGGTAGAGGATCTGCTTGCGCTCCTCCAGGCCCTGCGCGGCGTGGCGGAAGAACGAGACGATCCGCTCGATCGTCTCCTCCATGCCGTAGAATTCCCGGAAGGCCGGGTAGGTCCGGATCGTCCGGTTCATGAAGATCCGGCCGAGGCGGGAATCCTTGGCGGTGTCCACGAATTCCGGCTCGCCGATGGCCGCCAGGATGCGCTCGGCGGCCGAGGCGTACATCAGCGGCTCGTCGCGGCAGGCCTCGAGATACTCGGAGAGCGTCATCTCCGTATCGCGGCGGGCCTCGTACCCTCGGGCGAAGCTCTGGAAAAGGTCGTTCGTCGCATGCATCGACATTCGATAACCCTCTCAGACCCTGACAGCTTCATCCTGTCTCGGCTCGGATGCAACCGACAGGCCCGCTTTTGTCGCAGCGCGGCGAACGCGCAGCCGGCCTGTCGATTGCTTGCAACACTCATCTGGCCAAAACCGAGCCTAGACGTGCTCCAACGTTGATTTCAGTCTCCTTCGAGCGAGCATTTTAGGATGAAAAACTATGCACGCGCCAGGGTTTCCTGCCTCTGCTTAGAGATCCGTGCCTTCTTTCTTGGCATCCTCCCCGGATTTTGACCCAGTCGCCCCGACGGTGATCTTGATGTTCTGGGTCTGAACTTGGCCGTCGGCGCCCTTGACCTCGAAGGTCACCTCGTCGGAGCCGGTGAAGCCGTTGTTGGGCTGGTAGAACAGGGCCTGGACCGCGGCCTCCTTGTTGGGGCAGCGGTAGCTCGCCGGCGTCTTCAGCTTGCCGACCTTGGTGATCACCGAACCGTTCTTGGGCGCACCCGAGACCTTGAATTCCGGCATCGGGCCCGGCGTGCAATCCTTCTTGAGATTCGGGGCGATCTCGAGTCGCACGGTCTTGCCGGGCGCCACCGTCTTCGAGCGGGTCACGGTGGTCTGGGCGAAGGCCGGGACCAGCGCCGGACCTGCGAGGATCAGGCCGCTTGCGAGCAGCGTGGCGAGCGGGCGAAGGGCGGTCATGACGGCGTCTCTCCGGTGCCGATCCGGGGTCGGATTCCGGGCTCACGGCCGGGCGCCCCTTCCATCGGTCGAGAAGCATGTGGGGACGCCGGGCACGGCCGTCGAGGGTTTTGGGATCGCTGTCCCGTCCCGGACAGAGCCGGGACGCCGAATGTTTTCCGGAACCGATCCTAGTCCTGCAGCACCGCGGCGACCACGCCGGTGACCCGGGCGATCTGGGCGGCGTCGAACTCTCCGGCGAGGGCCACGGCGAGCCGCGCCTCGACCCGGGCGCGCTCGCCGGCATCGGCGATCGGAACCGGCGGAATCTGGTCCTCAGGCAGGCGGCAGACCCGGCGGATCGTCTCGGCGGCCGCCAGCAGCTTCTCCCGATCCGGCGGGCCCATCTCCCACAGGGGATTGCGCAGGCGGCTGATCACCCGCTTGGCGTCCCGGTACTCCCGGTCGATCGAGGTCGCGGCCTCGATCTGGCTGACGAGGAACATCAGCTCGAGGACCTCGGAGGCCGCATCCGGACAGGAGCGGACGATCCGCATGAGGCGGGCCATCAGCTCCTGGCTGGGCGACAGCTTGGATTTGGGCGCGGCCATGCGGGCGTCAACGCGGGCTCCGGCAGGAAAGTTCGCCCGTTCCGCAAGATGCGTGCGCGATGCACCTCACACGGCCTGCACGAGGCCGCGGCGAGACTCACACGTCCCGGTCGTAGGGCCGGCGCAGGGCGTCGAGCAGGGACCGGCAGGCGTGCAGATCCTCCAGCACGCCCAGCAGCGCCGCCCGGTCGGGGGTGTCGGCCCGGATCCCGGCATCGAGGCCGCCCTCGACCTCCTGGATCTGCGGCTCGGCGGCCTTGGCCTCGCCCCGGCCCACCGCCTGAACGAAGCGGATGCCGTTCTCCTTGAGCACCCGCTGGGCGCCCGCGATGGTGTAGCGCTGCACGTAGAGGAGCTGCCGGATGCCGGCGACCAGCTCGACATCCTGGGGCCGGTAATAGCGCCGGCCGCCCGCCCGCTTCACCGGGCGGATCTGGCCGAATCGGGTCTCCCAGAACCGCAGGACGTGCTGGGGCACGTCGAGCTCCTCGGAAACCTCGCTGATCGTGCGGAAGGCGCCGGCGCTCTTCTCGCCGATCGGTTCGAGCGGCGTGTCGGCGGCGAGGGCTGGGGGCATGGCTGTCTGACGATCGGCGGGGAGTGGACGATCTTGCCGGCCCGCGCGGCCGGGCTCAAGCCTTACCGAGGGTTGAAAGAATATTGTTTATCGTCTCGGAGCGACAGAAGCCCGATCCTCGCGCCTCCCTCCCCCCTCTACGGGCGACGGAGAGCGCGCCATCGCCGGAGAAACGGCCGCTCAGGCGTCCTCGTCGTGCTTGTCCAGCCCGTTGATCGCCTGGCCGTTGATCTTGGCCTTGAGCACATTGGAGGGCTTGAACACCATCACCTGGCGGGGCTCGATCGCGACCTCGACGCCGGTCTTGGGGTTGCGGCCGACGCGCTTGCCCTTGCTGCGCACCACGAAGGAGCCGAACGAGGACAGCTTGACCGTCTCGCCGGCGGCCAGGCAGGCGCAGATCTCCGACAGCACGGTCTCGACCAGCGCGGCGGATTCGGTCCGCGACAGGCCCACCTGGTGGTAGACGGCCTCGCTCAAGTCGGCGCGCGTCACCGTCTTGCCTGCCATGCCGTGTCCCCTCGCCCGCTCTTCTCTTCCGGCAGCCCACAGGGGCGGCGAACCTCGCCGCACCGTCAGCTGAAGGTGTATCCCTATGATCCGGCACGCTAATCGGCGCCCGCCGCCCGGTCAACCGCGGGGAGGCGTGGAATCGCCCCGGCCGCTCACCAGCGGATCAGCGCCGCGCCCCAGCTGAACCCGCCGCCGATCGCCTCGATCATCACGAGGTCGCCGGGCTGGATCCGGCCGTCCCGCCGGGCGACGTCGAGGGCCAGCGGAATCGAGGCGGCCGAGGTGTTGCCGTGGCGGTCGACGGTCAGCACGATCTTCTCCCGGGCGATGCCCAGCTTGTCGGCCGAGGCCTCGATGATCCGGCGGTTGGCCTGGTGGGGCACGAACCAGTCGAGGTCCTCCGCGGTCAGGCCGGCCTGCGCGAAGGCGTCGGCGATCACGTCGGTGACCTGCCCGACCGCGAACCGGAACACCTCGCGCCCCTCCATGCGCAGCCGCCCGGTGGTGCCGGTGGAGCCCGGCCCGCCATCGACGTAGAGCTTGTCCCGGTGCCGACCGTCGGAGCGCAGGCTGGCGCAGAGCACGCCCCGGTCGCCCGCATCGGCGCGCGCCTCCAGCACCACCGCCCCGGCGCCGTCGCCGAACAGCACGCAGGTTGTGCGGTCCTCCCAGTCGACGATGCGCGAGAAGGTCTCGGCGCCGATCACCAGGGCCCGGCGGGCCGAGCCGGTGGTCAGGAACTTGTCGGCGGTGGAGACCGCGAACACGAAGCCGGCGCAGACCGCCTGCAGGTCGAAGGCCGCCCCGTGATGGATGCCGAGCGCCGCCTGGATCTGGGTCGCGGTGGCCGGGAAGGTGTGGTCGGGGGTCGAGGTCGCGCAGATCACGAGGTCGATGTCGTCGGCGGTCAGGCCGGCATCGTCGAGGGCGGCCTGGGCGGCCCGGGCGCCGAGGACCGAGGTGGTCTCGCTCGCATCGGCGATGTGGCGCTGGCGGATGCCGGTGCGCTGGACGATCCACTCGTCCGAGGTGTCGACCCGCTCGGTCAGGGCGGCGTTGGTCACCACCTGGGCGGGCAGGCTCGACCCGGTTCCGACCACCACCGAGCGCAGCGCCTGCGGAGAATCTGTGCGGAGGGCTGACATCGTTTTCCTTCCCGGACGGTGGGCTTGGACATTCCCGCCGGCCGTCAACGCCTTGACCATGTTACGCGAATCGCCCTCCCCTCGCGGATCTGGGAGGCATACGCGGTCGTGTTTTGTTTGAACGCCCCAGACCGGATGGCGGGTCCGCCCCTGTGTCAGTCGGTTTGCGGTCGGATCGCCCGACCGACGATCCCATCCGTCATTGCGAGCGCAGCGAAGCAACCTAGGGATACGTCACCTTCGGGGATCGCCCGCTGCACCGGGTTGCTTCGCTGCGCTCGCCATGATGGGGACGGCGCTACGCGTCTCTTGAACGGAAGCTTCGTCAGGTGCGCTCGAAGAAGGCCCGTTTCCATCTCGTACTTCTGCGGACGCTCAAGCCGGCGCCAGGACCGCCGTCTGGTCGAGCATCTCGCGGATCGTGCGGATCATGTCCTGGCGGGCCATGTCGTGGGCCAGGTCGATCGCCGCGGCGAAGCCCTGCGCGTTCTCCGAGCCGTGGCTCTTGATCACGATGCCCTCCAGCCCGAGGAACACGCCGCCATTGGCGCGGCTCGGATTCATCTTGTCCTTCAGGGCCTTGAACGCCTGGCGGGCGAACAGCGCGCCGATCTTGGCCGCGAGCGTCCGTGTCATGGCCGAGCGCAGATAGCTGCCGATCTGCTTGGCCGTGCCCTCGGCGGTCTTGAGCGCGATGTTTCCCGTGAAACCTTCCGTGACGACCACGTCGACGGTGCCGCGCCCGAGATCCGTGCCCTCGACGAAGCCGTGATAGGTCAGCCCCGGGCTGTCCATCTCGCGCAAGAGCCGCGCGGCTTCCTTGACCGCCTCGTTGCCCTTCATCTCCTCGGTGCCGACGTTCAGCAGGCCGACGGTCGGCTTGTCGAGGTCGAACACGATGCGGGCCATGGCCGAGCCCATCACGGCCATCTCGACGAGGTGCTCTGCGTCGGTGCCGATGGTGGCGCCGACATCGAGCACGACGCTCTCGCCGCGCACGGTCGGCCACAGGCAGGCGATGGCCGGGCGCTCGATGCCCGACATGGTCTTCAGGCAGATCTTCGACATCGCCATGAGCGCGCCGGTGTTGCCGGCCGACACGCAGGCGTCGGCCTGCCCGTCGCGCACCGCCTGGATCGCCTGCCACATCGAGGACTTGCCCCGGCCCTGGCGCACCGCCTGGCTGGGCTTGTCATCCATGGCGACGGCCACGCTCGTGTGGCGGATCTCGACGCAATCCTTCAGCCGCGGCTCCTTGGCGACCAGCGGGGCGATCACCGCCTCGTCGCCGAACAGCAGGAAGGTCATGCCGGGATGGCGCTCACGGGCCAGCGCGGCGCCGGGCACGACGGTCGAGGGCCCGTGGTCGCCGCCCATGGCGTCGAGCGAGATGCACACGCGTTGGGACATGTCTTTGCGGGTCGCGGTCTCGGCAGGGGGAACGGCGGCGGGACGGACGAGAGCCGCCCGCCAAGCGCGGCGGACCATAGCGATACCGGCCCGCCGGGCAAATGAAATCGGGCCGGACGGGTCGGGCAATTGTTTCGGGGCGGGATCGGCTGGGGCTTTGCGGGGGGGTCCGGCCCCGGCGCGCCCCTCCACTCCCCTTATCCTGAGGCGCCCGCGCAGCGGGTCACCAGATGGCTATGGAGTCCCCGGACGGCTTCTTCGCGGCCTCCGCTACGCTCCGGCTTCTTAGAATGAGTCGGCGGATGGGACGTCCGGAATCCTATCGGCTTTCCAGACCGGCGTATGAGCCAGTCGGCCTTCGATATCACTCTATCGCATGGCGCGCTCGCCCTCGGCGTCCTCGATCCGCCGAGTCTCACCTGCTCATAGTTCCAAAACCTCAAGGATGATCCCACCCCCCTGAGACGTGCGCTCGCGCACGGACCGAGCCCCGGTGCTGCGCTGCACCCTGGCATCACCGCGCCGCGACGCCACCTCGGCGTTTGACTGACGGGCGGCGCCGCCGCACCAGCACGAGGTTTCCATGCCGTCCCTGCTAGACCCGATCCGCATCGGCGCCATCGAGGCGAAGAACCGGATCTTCATGGCCCCGCTCACCCGCGGCCGCGCCACCCGTGAGCATGTCCCGACCCCGCTCATGGTCGAATATTACGCCCAGCGCGCCGGCGCCGGCCTGATCCTCACCGAGGCCACCGGCATCTCCCAGGAAGGCCTGGGCTGGCCCTACGCGCCGGGCATCTGGTCCGACCAACAGGTCGATGCCTGGCGGCCGATCGTGAAGGCCGTGCACGATCGCGGCGGCAAGATCGTCTGCCAGATCTGGCATATGGGCCGCCTGGTCCATCCGGACTTCCTGGGGGGCGCCAAGCCGGTCTCGGCCTCGGCCACCACGGCCCCGGACCAGGCCCACACCTATTCCGGCAAGAAGCCCTATGCCGAGGCGCGGCCCCTGGAGGTCGCCGAGATCCCGCGGCTGCTCGCCGATTACGAGCGCGCCACCGCCAACGCCATCGCGGCCGGGTTCGACGGGGTGCAGATCCACGCCGCGAACGGCTACCTGATCGACGAGTTCCTGCGCGACGGCACCAACCACCGCACCGACCAGTATGGCGGCTCCATCGCCAACCGCGTGCGGCTGCTGCGCGAGGTGACCGAGGCGGTCGCGGGCGTCGCCGGGCCGGAACGCACCGGCGTGCGCCTGTCGCCCAACGGCGAAATCCAGGGCTGCAACGATTCGGATCCGGAGCCCCTGTTCGTGGCCGCCGCCCAGGCGCTGGCCGACAGCGGCATCGCCTTCCTGGAGATGCGCGAGCCCGGCCCCGACGGGACCTTCGGCAAGGCCGACCACCCGCCGATCGCCCCGGCGATGTGCAAGGTGTTCCGCAACCCGATGATCCTCAACGCCGATTACGACGGGATCAGCGGCCAGAAGGTGCTGGATGCCGGCGAGGCCGACGCGATCGCGTTCGGCCGGACCTATATCGCCAACCCGGACCTGGTCGAGCGCATCGCCAAGAGCGCGCCGCTCGCCAAGGACGAGGCCGCGACCTGGTACAGCCAGGGACCGAAGGGCTACACCGACTATCCGACCCTGGACGAAGCCCGGGCGGCCTGATCCGGGTCGACGCGGTACCGGAACCCGCGCGACGGGGTCCGGTACCGCGGTGATCGCGGAGCGGCGGTTTCCAAGGACGCGTCCTGCGCCGCCGTCGCCTCTCTGGCGCGCAGGGGCGGGAGCGGCCGCCACCTATGTCCCGGCGCGCCGGTGCTCGCAGTGTTTCACGCGCCCCGGCTCGATCCGGTCCGAGGCGCCGGTCTCGACGGTCGGATTACGCTGCCCTGCGCCCCGGAAACGGGACCGTGAAAACCTTAATCTGCGGCGATGCCTATGCAGCTGCCTGTCACGCGCCTATTTGAGCGCGAGACCATGGATGCGCCGCCCCCCAATACACGCGCGGATTTCGAACCGACCGACCGGCGCTGGAGCAGAGCGGACCGGCTCGCGGAACTGCACGACCTCGCCATCCTCGATAGCGAGCCGGAGCCGCTCTACGACGACCTCGTCCGGATCGCCGCCCATGTCTGCCGGGCGCCGGTGGCCCTGGTCAGCCTGGTCGATGCCGAGCGGCAATGGTTCAAGTCGGAATTCGGCCTGGGCAAGCGCGAGCTGCCGATCAACTGCTCGGTCTGCGCCCACACGATCGAGGCCGGCGAAAGCCTGATCATCCCGGATCTCGCCGACGACCCGCGGACCATCGACAACCCGCTGGTGACCGGCGGCCCGGGCTTCCGCTTCTACGCCGGGGCGGTGATCCGGGGCACGCAGGGCATCCCGCTCGGGGCGCTCTGCGTCCTCGACCGGACGCCGCGGCCCGAGGGGCTCGACGCCGCCCAGACCGCGACCCTGACCGCCCTGGCCCGCCAGATCTCGACGCTGCTGGAATATCGGCGGACCCACGCCCAGGTCGCCGCCCGGGAGGCCGAACTCGCCGCCAGCGAGCGCCGCTTCCGGGTCATGACCGCGGCGATGCCCCAGATGGTCTGGACCACCCTGCCGGACGGGTTCCACGACTATTACAACGACCGCTGGTACGAATTCACCGGCATGCCCTACGGCTCGACCGACGGCGAGGGCTGGAACGACGTGTTCCACCCGGACGACCAGGAGCGGGCCTGGACGCGCTGGCGCCACTCGCTGGAGACCGGCGAGCCCTACGAGATCGAGTACCGCCTGCGCCATCGCGACGGCGCCTACCGGTGGACGCTGGGCCGGGCCATGCCGATCCGCGACGCCGAGGGGCGGATCGAGCGCTGGTTCGGCACCTGCACTGACATCGACGACCTGAAGCGGGCCGAGGCCGAGGCGCGTAAGCTCGCCGCCATCGTGGAGGCCTCCAAGGATTTCATCGGCCTCTACACGCTGGGCGGCGCCGTCACGCATCTCAACGAGGCCGCCCTGGCGCTGGTCGGGCTGCCCGACCTCGCCGCCGCCCGCCGGCACCGGATGGAGGATTTCTTCTCCCCGGAGAGCCGCCGGGTCCTGGCCGAAACCGTGCTGCCGGCGGTGCAGCAGAAAGGCTACTGGGAGGGCGAGCTCGCCTTCCGGCATTTCGGCACGGGCGAGGCGGTCGCGGTCCTGTACAACATCTTCCCGGTGCGCGACCCGACCGGCGCCGAGATCGGCTATGCCACCGTCACCCGGGACCTGCGCGAGGCTAAGCGCGCCGAGGAGGCCCGCGACCTGCTGATCCGCGAGCTGTCGCACCGGATCAAGAACATCTTCGCCGTGGTCGGCGGCCTGGCGGCGCTCACCGCCCGCAGCGATCCCGCGGCCAAGCCGTTCGCCTCCGCCTTCCGGGAGCGGCTCGGCGCCCTGGCCCGGGCTCACGAATATGTCCGCCCGCATTCCCCCGACAGCGCCCCCGAGGTCGCGGGCCAGACCGTGCTCGGGCTGATGCGCCTGATCATGGCCGCCTACGAGGAGGGCGGCCGGGCTCGGGTGGCGATCTCCGGCGACGATGCCGAGATCGGCGAGCGCACCGCCACGGCGCTTGCGCTGATCATGCACGAGCAGGCCACCAACGCGATGAAGTATGGCGGGCTCTCCACCAAGGAGGGCGGCGTCAGCTTGAGCGGGCTGCGCGACGGCGAGCGCTACACCCTCACCTGGGCCGAGGCTGGCGGCCCCCCGGTGACGGGAAGACCCTCCCGCCAGGGGTTCGGCACTGTGCTGGCCGAGCGCAGCGTCGCCGGCCAGCTCGACGGCGTGCTGGAGCACGATTGGGCCCCGGAGGGCCTGCTGATGCGGCTCAGCATGCCGCTGGCGAATCTCCGCCACTGACATGGCGCGCCGCCCCGGCGAGGCCGGGCCCTCTCTCGTCGTGCTCGATTTCGACGGCACGCTCGCCGACAGCTTCGCCTGGTTCTGCTCGGTCCTGAACGGCGTCGCCGACCGCTACCGCTTCCGCCGGGTCGAGGCTCACGAGGTCGATGCGCTGCGGCTGCAGGGCGCCCGGGCGATCGTGGCCCATCTCGGCATCCCGCGCTGGAAGCTGCCCTTCATCGCCCGCCACATGCACGCGCTCGCCGCCCGCGACGCGGCCCAGATCACGCTGTTTTCCGGGGTGCCGGCGATGCTGGCCTGCGTGCAGGAGGCCGGGGTGCCGCTCGCGATCCTGTCGTCGAACCGCGCCGATACGGTCCGCCGGGTGCTCGGCCCCGAGAATGCGGGCCGGATCGACGCCTATGCCTGCGGCGCCTCGCTGTTCGGCAAGGCGCGGCGGCTCCGGGCCCTCCTGGCGCGCCGCGGCGTTCCGCCGGAGCGGGCCCTGTGCATCGGCGACGAGGTGCGGGATTTCGAGGCCGCGCGGGCGCTCGGCTGCCCGTTCGGGGCGGTGGCCTGGGGCTACACCGATGCCGGCGCGCTGGCGGCGCTCGGCCCGGACCATCTCTTCGCCGAGCCGGCCGAGATCACGGGCCTGCTGCGCGGGCCCGAACAGGCCTGAGACAGGTCGGGGTTTCAAAAGGTCCCCGACCTTTTGCGGGTGCAGGGCAGAGCCCTGCGGAAACCCCCGGCTTGTGTTCAGAGGCCGCGGTTGGCGCCCGGGACGACGCTGGTGCCCTTGCCGGTGCCGAACGGCTCGTAGCGGGTCAGGCCGCGGAACAGCTGGCTGAGGAAGGCCCGGTCGGCGCCGCTGGTCGGCGTGGTGCGCTCGATGAAGTCGAACACCCGGCCGTCCTGCAGGCCGTAGAGCGCCACGCGCTCGACCTTGAAGCCGGGGGTGAAGTAGACCGCCGTGACCTTCTGGTCCTCGACCTGCTCGCCCAGGAACATGATCGTCCGGCTGGTGTTCTGGGAGATGTAGTACCAGGACTTGTTGCCCACCGTGGAGACCGTCGACGGCGTGCCGAGGATCTGCAGCACCTGCTCGGGGCTCATGCCGGGCTTGATCGTGGCGAGCGCCGCCTGGTCGATCTGGTAGCCGTGGCGCAGCTCTTCGCCGACGCAGCCGGCGAGGCCGGCGCCCGTGAGGCCGAGCAGCGCGAGGCGCGCAAAGGACTGGACGAGACGGCGCCGCATCGGGCCCCCAGAGAGCGTGTTGACGGACGAGCGACGCAGGCCGCCGCCGGTCCATGTCTCCGACGGCGCTTGCGCCTTGGGCGTGGGTTGCCGTACCGCGGGGATATGGCTTTGACAAGGCAAGCTTGGCCACAGGGCCGGCCTACCCACCGCGGCCGCGGCCGGGTTTTCCCCTCTGCGAGGCACCGATGATCGCCGGGCTGTTCCGTCGCGACAACGCCCGGCGGCGGGCCGTCGAGGGGCTGCACACGGCCATCAGCGCGGCGGCGCGGCAGCCGGGCCTGTACACGCGGCTCGCCGTGCCCGACACGGTCGAGGGCCGGTTCGAGGCCCTGTGCCTGCACGTGATCCTGGTCCTGCGCCGGCTCAACCGGCTGCCGGCCCCCGCCGCCGACGTGGCGCAGGATCTGGTGAATTCGGTCTTCACCCAGCTCGACGCGTCTTTGCGCGAGCTCGGCGTCGGCGATATGGGCGTCGGCAAGCGGATGAAGAAGCTCGGCGCCGCCTTCTACGGCCGGGCCACGGGCTACGACGCGGCGCTGGATGGCGGCGACGCCGCCGCCCTCGCCGTCGTGCTCGCCCGCAACGTCCTCGGCGGGGAGGGTGACGCGGCGGGCCTCGCCGCCTACGTGCTGGCGGCCGACGCGGCGCTGGCGACGGAACACCTCGACGGGCTGCTCGCTGCCGGGCCGCCCTTCCCGGAGCCGGACGCCTTCGCGCCGGCCCCGACCGGAGACAGGATATGAGACACCGTACGGGCCCGGAGAGCGGGCCGCTCGCGCGCTGGGTCAATGTCGAGCGCCTGCCGCAGGGCCGGGGCGCCGTCACCGTCGAGGCGAGCCCGGCCGAATGCACGGCGCTCGCCGCCGACTTCAAGATTCCCGCCATCCGCGACCTCGTCGGGCGATTCGAGATCTCGGGCTCGACCAACCGGATGACCGTGACCGGCACGGTCGAGGCCGTGGTGACGCAGATCTGCACGGTCAGCCTGGAGCCGTTCGAGGGGCCGGTCCGCGAGCCGGTGGAGGTGGTGTTCACCGATACCGACCAACTCGCCGGCACGGACGCCGAGGATGTCGAGGTGCCCGATCCGCTGATCGGCGGCCGGATCGATTTCGGCGCGCTCACGGCCGAGTTCCTGGCGCTCGGCCTCGACCCCTATCCGCGCAAGCCCGGCATCGCCTTCGAGCCCGTGGTGGTCGGCGAGGATGCCGGTCCCTTCGACGCGCTGCGCCGGCTCCGCGACGGGGAGGGGTGAGGCGGGCCGATCCGCGCCGCGCTCGGGTCCCCGGGTTGGTGACGAGGGCGCGGGCGACGGTTTCACCCCCGCACCCCTCATCCTGAAGAGCCGAAGCACAGCGGACGCCTCGGAATTCAGGATGGGGGTGCGGGCGGGATCAATAATGCGCCAGCACCGCCAGCAGCAGCAGGGCGATGATGTTGGTGATCTTGATCGCCGGGTTCACCGCGGGGCCGGCCGTGTCCTTGTAGGGGTCGCCCACCGTGTCGCCGGTCACCGCGGCCTTGTGGGCGTCGGAGCCCTTGCCGCCGTGGTGGCCGTCCTCGATGTACTTCTTGGCGTTGTCCCAGGCGCCGCCGCCCGAGGTCATCGAGACCGCGACGTAGAGGCCGGTGAGGATCACGCCGAGCAGGCTCGCGCCCACCGTGGCGAAGGCCTGGCTCTTGCCGGCGATGAGCTGGATCACGAAGAACAGCACGATCGGCGACAAGACCGGCAGCAGCGAGGGGACGATCATCTCCTTGATCGCCGCCCGGGTCAGCATGTCGACCGCGCGGCCGTAATCCGGCCGGTCGGTGCCCTGCATGATCCCGGGCTTCTCCCGGAACTGGCGCCGGACCTCCTCGACCACCGCGCTCGCCGCCCGGCCGACCGCCGTCATGGCGATGCCGGCGAACAGGAACGGGATCAGGCCGCCGAGCAGCAGCCCGACCACCACGTAGGGGTTGGACAGGGAGAAATCGACGCTGACGCCCTGGAAGAACCGGTACTGCGTCGGGCTCGCATTGGCGATGAAGTAGTTCAGGTCGGACGTGTAGGCGGCAAACAGCACCAGGGCGCCGAGGCCGGCCGAGCCGATCGCGTAGCCCTTGGTCACCGCCTTGGTGGTGTTGCCGACCGCGTCGAGCGCGTCCGTGGACTTGCGGACGTCCGGGGGCAGGCCGGCCATCTCGGCGATGCCGCCGGCATTGTCGGTGACCGGCCCGAAGGCGTCGAGCGCCACGATGAAGCCCGCCAGCGCCAGCATGGCGGTGACCGCGATGGCGATGCCGAACAGGCCGGCCAGCGCGTGGGTGGCGATGATGCCGGCCACGATCACGATGGCCGGGAGCGCGGTGGATTCGAGCGAGATCGCCAGGCCCTGGATCACGTTGGTGCCGTGGCCGGTCACCGAGGCGTCGGCGATCGACTTCACCGGGCGGAAATTGGTGCCGGTGTAGTACTCGGTGATCACCACGATCAGCGCCGTGATGGCGAGCCCGATCACCGCGCAGCCGAACAGGCCGCCCGACGTGAAGGTCACGCCCGTCGAGGTGGTGAAGGCGGTGGAGAAGCCGCCCAGCAGGGTCAGGTTGACGATGGCGATCGCCGCCACCGAGAGCACGCCCGCGGTGATCAGCCCCTTATACAGGGCGCCCATGATCGACTGGTTGGCCCCGAGCCGCACCGCGTAGGTGCCGGCGATCGAGGTGACGATGCAGGCCGCCCCGATGGCCAGCGGATAGAGCATCATCGGCTCGAGCACCGCCCGGCCGCTGCCGGTGGGGCCGGAGAAGAAGATCGCGGCCAGCACCATGGTGGCCACGATGGTCACCGCGTAGGTCTCGAACAGGTCGGCGGCCATGCCGGCGCAATCGCCGACATTGTCGCCGACATTGTCCGCGATGGTGGCCGGATTGCGGGGATCGTCCTCCGGGATCCCGGCCTCGACCTTGCCGACGAGGTCGCCCCCGACATCCGCGCCCTTGGTGAAGATGCCGCCGCCGAGCCGGGCGAAGATCGAGATCAGCGAGGCTCCGAATCCGAGCGCCACCAGCGCGTCGATCACCTCGCGGCTCGACGGGTCGAGCCCGGCGCCGCGGGTGAGGTAGAGGTAGTAGAGAGCCACCCCCAGCAGGGCGAGGCCGGCCACCAGCATGCCGGTCACGGCGCCGGACTTGAACGCCATGTCGAGGCCGGCCCCCAGCGAGGTGGAGGAGGCCTGGGCGGTGCGGACATTGGCGCGCACCGAGACGTTCATGCCGATGAAGCCGGCCGCCCCCGACAGGACCGCGCCGATCAGGAAGCCGACCGCGACCTTGATCCCGAGGAACACCGCCAGCAGCACGAACAGCACCACGCCGACCAGGCCGATGGTGAGGTATTGCCGCTTCAGATAGGCCTGCGCGCCCTCCGCGATGGCGGCGGCGATCTCCTGCATGCGCTGGGTGCCGGCATCCCGCCGCATCACGTCGAGGATCGTGACGATGCCGTAGGCGACGGCACAGAGCCCGCCCACGATGATCAAGGTCAAAGGGATCATGCTCTCTACCGTCCTTGTTTTTATCGTGCCTGGCGGGGGCTTGTGATTGGTGTCGAGCTTGACCGCCCGGAGACGGTCATGGGACGTGGCGCTCGATTCGGGGCATTCCTTCCCAAAGGTTCGTCTTGGCGCGACCATTGCCGACAGGGTGACCGGTTCGGCGACGTGGACGCGTCTCGGCAGAGGATTAGAATCGGACCGATCATGGCGTGATCAATCCGACTCTAGTTGCCAAACTTCGCCGGTGAGCGCAAACGCCGCATCCGATGTTGTTGGCACTGCGGCATGCGAATGCTGCACTGCATTTATGAACAGCGCAGCTTTGCTGCGAAGGGACGTGGATCGCGCGGCCTCCTCTGTCGAGGGGATGGCTGCCGATGGGACCGGATTCGTCGCCGGATCGCGGGGCTTAACCCGCGGTTAACCATACGGCCTTCTACTTTCGGTTGTATAACCGGATGGGGCTGGACATGAGCAGCGACCAGGTCGCCAAGCTGGCGGCGACGATCGAGGTGTTGACCGGAGCGGTGCATTTCCTGATCGCCGAGCGGGTCGCGGCCCAGCCGGAAGCGATCCAGGGCGAACTGCTGCACATCCTGCAGCGGGCCCTCTCGACGCCGCCCCGCCCGGAGGAGGCGCTGACCGGCCGCTCCGCGCTGACGCCCGGCGACCTGGCCCTGTGGATGCCGATCGTGGCCGCCGGGATGATGGACGAGGTCCGCCGCCAGATCGGCCGCCAGCCCGAGGGCGTGACCCACATCGTCCTCGGCCGGACCAGCCCGGGCCCCGCCTCAGAAGTGGCTGAACGCCCCAGCCGCGAACACGCGCGCGGTGCCGTCGCCCATTTCGAAGCCGGGCGGGCCGTCGCCTGAGGTGACGGTGCCGATGGCGGTGAGCGGGATCCCGGCCTGCGCCGCCTCGGCGAGGAGGGCGTCGAGGGTTTCCGGGGCGACCGTGCAGAGAATTTCGTAATCGTCGCCGCCGGTCAGGATCGGCTCGATCAGGCCGGGCTCCGCGTCCCGCGCCCGGGCGGCGGCCTCCGAGAGCGGCACGGCCCCGATCCGGGCGGTCCGGCCGGCGCCCAGCATCTTGGCGAGGTCGCCGGCGAGCCCGTCCGACACGTCCATCGCGGCCGAGGCGTGACGGCGGATCGCTGCCGCCAAGGCGAGGCGCGGGCGCGGATGCAGGTAGCGGTCGGCCAGCAGCGCCTGCTGCGCCGGATCGAGGGAGGTCGCCCAGACCGCCTCCGGCTCCAGGCGCAGCCGCAGCCCGAGCGCGGCGTCGCCGATCGTGCCGCTGACGCAGATCCGGTCGCCGACCCGCGCGGTGCCGCGCCGGACGATGCCGCCGGACGGTACCTCGCCGAACGCGGTGACCCCGATCAAGGCCGGCCCGCCGGAGCGCACCGTGTCACCGCCCAGCAGCGGGCAGCCGGCCTCGGCCGCCGCCGCCCCGAGCCCCTCGGAGAAGCCCGCGAGCCAGGCCTCGGTCCAGTCGTCGGGCAGCGCCAGGGTCAGCAGGAAGCCGCGCGGCACCGCGCCCTTGGCGGCGATGTCGGACAGGTTCACCCCGAGCGCCTTGCGGGCGATCGAGTCCGGGGGATCGTCGGAGAAGTAGTGGATCCCGGCCACCACCGCGTCGGCGGTGACCACGAGATCGTGCCCGGGGGTCGGGGTCAGGGTCGCGGCATCGTCCCGCAGCCCGTCCGCCCCCGGCCCCGCCAGGGGGGCGAAGTAGCGGGCGATCAGCCCCTCCTCGGAGGCGCGATCCGGCCCGGTCACGGCTCAGGCCTTCTTGGGGGCGGGCTTTCCGGGGCCCGGCTTGCCGGCGGCCTTGCCGCCGCCTTTGGGCGCGCTGACCTCGCCCGGACGGACCTCCCGGGCGACCCGGTCGAGCACGGCGTTGACGAGGCCCGGCTCGTCGGCGGTGTAGAAGCTGTGGGCCACGTCGACATATTCCGAGATTGCGGCCGGGGCCGGCACGTCGGGCCGGAACAGGAGCTCGTAGGCCCCCGCCCGCAGGATCGCCCGCAGCACGATCTCGATCCGCCGCAGCGGCCAGCCCTGGGCCAAAGCCTGGTCGAGCTTCTGGTCGATCGCCCGCTGCTCCTCGACCGTGCCGCGCAGCAGGTCGCGGAAGAAGGCGGTCTCGGCCTTGGGATGCACGATCCCGTCCACCTCCTGGCCGATCCAGAAGGCCTCGAACTCGGCGAGCGCGTCGAGGACGCCCTTGCCGGAAATGTCCATCTCGTAGAGCGCCTGCACCACGGCGAGGCGCGCGCCGCTGCGCGGGCTGATGGCGCGGGCGGTCTCCTGGGCGGCGCTGTCGGCGCTGTCCGGGGTGGCGTCGTCCGGCCTGGTTTCGGTGGTCCCGGTCATGTCGGTTCTCGTTATCGAGGGCGCGCCGCCTCGGCCGCGCGCTTGAGGGCGAGCACCCCGAGCGCCGCCTCGGCCGCGCCGCCGCCCTTGTTCATCTCGGCGACCCGGGCGCGTTCCAGCGCCTGCGCCTCGGTCTCGACCGTGAGGATGCCGTTGCCGAGCGGCAGCCGGCGCTGGACCGAGAGGTCCATCAGGGCGCGGGCGCTCTCGCCGGCCACGATGTCGTAATGCCCGGTCTCGCCGCGGATGACGCAGCCCAGCGCCACCACGGCGTCGTACTCGTCCGCCAGGATCGCCACCGCGGCGGGGATCTCCAGGGCGCCCGGCACCGTGACCACGGTGGCGTGCGCGGCGAACGCCTCGATCACCGCGAGCGCGCCGGCCAGCAGCTCGTCGGCGAGCGCCTCGTAGTAGCGCGCCTCGACGACGAGGATGCGGGCGCCGGCGAGCGCCGGATCCGCGGGCATCGGCGCCGTGGCGGCGCGGGTATGGGCGACCATGGCTTCGTCCGGTCGGTTTTTCGGGGGTTGGCGGGGCGCCGCGCGTCGGGCGCCCACGGGATAGAGGGACGGTTAGACCGAAGCGGCCGGCGCGACAAGCGCCGCGGGCGCTACCGCACCAGCGGCGGCAGCGGCGGCGGCCCGTCCTCGGGCAGCGCCGTGCGGGCGACGTTCATGGTCATGGCGAGCAGCGCGTAGTAGCCGTTGATGCCGGTGAGATCGACCGCGCCCTGCTCGCCGAACTGCGCGACCACGGCGGCGTAGGTGGCGTCGCTCACCGCGCGGTTGTGCTGCAGCTCGGTCGAGAACGCGTAGGCGAGCGCCTCCTCGGCGCTCATCGTGTCGGGGCGCCGCCCCTCGGCCAAGGCCTGTGCGGTCTCGGGCGCGACCCCGGCCTTGAGGGCGATCGGGTGGTGGATCTGCCACTCGACCTGCTGGCTCCACAGCCGGGCGACGATCAGGATCACGAACTCGCTGATCCGCAGCGGCAGGGCGCTGCCGTAGCGCAGGTACAGCCCCATGCGGCTGGCGCATAGCATCAGCTCGGGGCTGCGCAGCAGCGGGACGAACGGCCCGAAGACCGGGACCCCGCGCTCGGCCCGGAACGCCTCCGCGGCCGCGGCCTGCGCCGCCGAGAGGGTCTCGGCGGGTATCTCCGGCAGGCGGTCCGCATCCGTCATGGCTTGCCCCATCTCCCGTACCGTACGCGCGTGACGCACTCTGGATTTTCGAGGCCTGTCAGCCTAGACCCGTCCGGCTCACCGGGACGACGAGCGCCCGATCCGGACGCGATCCGAAACCCCGCCAGCGAGGCTTACGGCTTTGGCCCTCCCCGTCAACGAACGCCGGCGCATCATGCTGCTCACGGGCGCGAGCCGGGGCATCGGCCACGCAACGGTCAAGCGCTTCTCGGCGGCCGGCTGGCGGGTCATCACCTGCTCGCGCCACGCCTTCCCCGAGAACTGCCCCTGGGAGATGGGTCCCGAGGACCACCTCCAGGTCGATCTCGCGGACGCGCAGGACACGATGCGCGCCATCGAGGAGGTCCGGGGCCGGCTCGACGCCGAGGGCGGCGTGCTGCACGCGCTGGTCAACAATGCCGGCATCTCGCCCAAGGGGCCCGGCGGCGAGCGCCTGGGGGCCCTGGCCACCGAGTTCGACGGCTGGCAGCGGGTGTTCCAGGTCAACGTCTTCGCCACGATCCTGCTCGCCCGGGGCCTGCGCGACGAGCTCGCCCGCGCCCGGGGCTCGATCGTCAACGTCACCTCGATCGCCGGCTCCCGGGTCCACCCCTTCGCGGGCGCGGCCTACGGCACCTCCAAGGCGGCCCTCGCCGGCCTGACCCGCGAGATGGCCGCCGATTTCGGCCCCCTCGGCGTGCGGGTGAACGCGATCTCCCCCGGCGAGATCGACACCTCGATCCTGTCGCCCGGCACGGAAAAGCTCGTCGAGCAGATCCCGCAGCGGCGGCTCGGCACCCCGGACGAGGTGGCCAAGGCGATCTACTTCCTGTGCACCGACGCCTCGTCCTACGTGAACGGGGCCGAGCTGCACATCAACGGCGGCCAGCACGTTTGACCCGGCGATCCGGGCGGCCGACCGCCATGCGCCACACTCCGGCCGTCGGGCGCCGGAGCTTCGCGATTCTCCTCGGCTTGAGTCTGTGCGCGCCGCTCGCCCCTGCTCGCGCGGAGGCGCCGGGCGTCCGGATCCTGGACCTGCCCTTCACGGTGCGGGCCCTGCGCGGGCCGCGCAGCGAGGCCGCGGTCTCGGTGGCGACCTCCGGCCTGCTGCCGATCGCCGGCGCGAAATCCAGCCCGCCGGCGGGTGACGAGGAGAGCGCCCCGATCGCGGTGGTCTGGGGTGAGGATGGCGGCGCGGTGCTCAACGTGGTCGACGGTGCGGTCACGGTCCGGCCGATCGGCCGCGACGCCGTCGAGGGGCTGACCGCCGCCGAGACGCCGCGGGGCGCCCTGCCGGGCTCGCGCCGGGTCCTGGCCGGGGCGCTGAGCGCCTATCTCACCGGCCGCACCCGGGCGCCCGACGGGGGCGAGGCCGCCGCGGTCCTGACGATCCGCGAACGCCAGCCGATGGCGGTCAGCACCGACCCGAAACCCGTCCCGGTCGCCACCGTCACGGTGCCGGCGGGGGGCGACGCGGTGTTCGCGCCGCTCCGGCCGCGCCTGCTGCGCCTCGCGGGCCGCCCGGCCCTCCTGGCCGCGACCCTCGCGGGAGCGGATGCGGGCGGGCTCGTGCTGATCGGGCGCCCGGACGGTCAGGCGGGCTGGGCCGTCACGGCGCGCACGCCTCCGCAGCCCGGGCCGCCCCTCAAGATCGCCGGCATCGCGGATTTCACCGGTTCCGGCGGCGTCCAGGCCGCGACGGTGAGCGCCCGGGGGGTGCTGCAGCTCTGGACGCTGTCCCCTGGCACGATCGAACCGGCCGGCGAGGCCCCGGGCTACGCGGCCGGCGAGGGCGATGCCGACCTCGCCGTCGCGATCCCGGCCGCCGGGCCGCCCGAGCTCGTCCTGCCGGTGGCGGGCCGTCCGGAGATCGCCCTCGTCCAGGCCAAGGGGTCGCTGCACGAGCGCCTGCGCATCCCGCTGCCGGCGCCGGCGACCACCGGCATCGTGGCGTTGGGCGAGGGCGCGGCGACGCGGCTGCTCGTCGGCCTCGCCGACGGGCGCGTCGCCGTCATCGCCCCGGACGGAGGCAAGCCATGAGTGAGGGCGTGGCCGATGGCGGCAGCCGCCTGTTCCCGACCCGGCCGTTCGTGGGGGCGTCGATCGCCGTGATCCGCGACGGGCGCGTCCTGCTGGCGGCCCGGGCGAACGAGCCGATGCGCGGCGTCTGGACCCTGCCGGGCGGCCTCGTCGAGGCGGGCGAGGCGCTGGCCGAGGCGGCGTTGCGCGAATTGTCCGAGGAGGTCGGCCTGACGGCCGAGGTGGTCGGCGTGCTCTCGCCCACGGAGATCATCGTCCGGGACGAGGCGGGCCGCGCCCGCCACCATTACGTCGTCCATCCGCACGCCGCCCTGTGGCGGGGCGGCGAGCCCGTGGCCGGGCCGGAGGCCCTCGGGGTCCGCTGGGCGACGCGCGAGGAGGTCGCCGGCCTCGCGACGACCCCGGGCCTGATCGACACCCTGGACGAGGCGTTCGCGCGGGTGCGCGACAGAGGGGCGCGCGCGTGAGGTTTCCGGTCATCCTGTGCCTGGCCGCGACCCTGGCCGGCCCGGCCCTGGCGCAGCAGCGCGGCACCCGCGCGGCGCCGGCCCCCGCGAAGGAGGCGCCCAAGGAATCCGCCAAGGAGACCAGCCCGCAGGCGGACGCGCCCGCTCCCTACGACCGCGACCTGATGCGGATGTCCGAGATCATCGGGGCGCTCGCCTTCCTGCGCAGCCTCTGCGCGGCGCCCGACGCTGCGGAATGGCCCTCCCGCATGAAGGCGCTGATCGACTCCGAGGGCGTGACCCCGGCCCGCCGCGACCGGCTGGCGGGCGCCTACAATCGCGGCTATCGCAGCTACGCGCTGACCTACCGGGTCTGCACCCCGGCCGCGCACGAGGCGGCCGCCCGCTACGTCGCCGAGGGCGACAGGCTGTCGCACGCCTTGGCCGGGCGATTCGGCGGGTGATGCAGAGGCAACACACCTTTCCGGCATCCCCGAAAAGCATCAACTTCGAGCGCTCGCGTTAACCGATCTGAAATTCCCGGCTGGCCGAGGCGCGGGGAGCCGCCTATCATTCTCTCGTCCGCCGGGTCCCGTGCCCGGCGCAACGGAAGTATCGGGCCCATGCAGCACATCTCTCAGACCGCCCCCATCGAGGTCGATGTCGAGGAGAAACGCGTCGCTCTGAGTTACGTCTCGGAAGCGTTCGCGGAAGGCTGCCTCGACGGGCTCGACGGGGATTGCATGGCGCAGGCCGCCCTGTTTGCCGCCTTCCAGGAATTGGTGATGACCTACGGCGAGGAGGCCACCGCGCGCTACGCCGAGGGCTTTCCGGAGCGCATCCGCGGCGGTGCCTTCACCACGACCCTCCAGCATTGAGGAGAGTGGCGTCGGGCGATTCGGACGGTTGAGGCGGGCACCCGCAGCACCTACTTCCCGGCCACGCGATCCGGACCGCCGGATCGCCCCCGTCGCGTGAGGATCTGCCTGCCATGCCCGTCGCCCTGCTGCCCGACCGTGCCCTCGTCACCGTTACCGGGCCGGAGGCCGCCGCGCTGCTCCAGGGCGTGCTGACCTGCAACGTCGAGACCCTTGAGGATGCCGAGGCCCGCCTCGGCGCCCTGCTGGCGCCGCAGGGCAAGATCCTGTTCGACTTCCTGATCTCGCGGATCCCGGACGGGTTCCGGCTCGACACGGCCATCGATCGCGCCGCCGACCTGGCCAAGCGCCTGACGCTCTACCGGCTGCGCGCGCAGGTCGCGATCGCGGTCGACCCGACCGTGGCGGTGGCGGCTTCCTGGGCGGGGGCCTCCCCGGCCGTCGAGACCGACATGGTCGCGGATACCCGCCACATCGATCTCGGCGCCCGGCTCTACGCGGCCGAGGGCGCCTTCTCGGCCGATGCCGCGGAGGCCGACTATCACCGGCACCGCATCGCGCTCGCCGTGCCCGAGGGCGGGCGCGACTATGCCTACGGGGATGCCTTCCCCCACGAGGCGCTGATGGACCAGCTCGGCGGCGTCGACTTCAAGAAGGGCTGCTATGTGGGCCAGGAGGTGGTCTCGCGGATGCAGCACCGCGGCACCGCCCGCACCCGGATGCTGGCGGCCCGCTACGCCGGCGAGGCCCCGCCCCCCGGCACCGAGATCACCGCGGGCGGCAAGGCGCTCGGCACCACCGGCAGCGCCGCCGGCGGGCACGGCCTCGCCCTCGTCCGGCTCGACCGCCTGGCCGACGCGCTGGCGGCCGGTGCGACGCCGCTGGCCGGCGATCGTCCGGTGACGCTCGAGAAGCCGGCCTACGCGACCTTCGCGCTGCCGGAGGCGGCCGGATCGCCGGCGGCCTGAGCGGGCATCGGACCGCGGAGCGGCGATGGCGTTCCGCTCCTGTTCTCGCTAAACCGGCGGGATGTCCGAGACCGGCCTGATCGACCATCCCGACGGTTGCCCCCGCTGCTGGTGGGCCGGCCACGACCCGCTCTACGTCGCCTATCACGACACGGAATGGGGCGTGCCCGAGCGCGACGGCCGCGCGCTCTACGAGAAGCTGATCCTCGACGGCTTCCAGGCCGGCCTGTCCTGGATCACGATCCTGCGCCGCCGCGACGGGTTCCGCGACGCGTTCTCGGGCTTCGATCCGGAGGCCATCGCCCGCTACGGCGAGGCCGACGTCGCCCGGCTGATGAGCGATCCCCGCATCATCCGCAACCGCGCCAAGATCCTGGGCACGATCGCGGGCGCCCGGGCGTGGCTGCGCATCGAGGCGAACGGCCCCGGCTTCGCGCCGTTCCTGTGGGATTTCGTGGACGGGCAGCCGATCCAGGGTACCGCCCGGACCCGCGCCGAGATCCAGACCGAGACGCCGGTCTCCCGGGCGATCGGCAAGGCTCTCAAGGCGGAGGGGTTTTCCTTCTGCGGGCCGACCATCGTGCACGCCTTCATGCAGGCCGTCGGCATGGTCAACGACCACCTCGTCGGCTGCCACCGGCACGGGCCCTGCGCCGAACTGGGGCGCCCGGCATGAGCGAGATGCACGATCCGGCGCCCCGGGCCTGGCAGCGGATGCTGTCCGGCCGCCGCCTCGACCTGCTCGACCCCGCGCCCCGGGACATCGAGATCGCCGACATCGCCCACGGGCTCGCCCGGGTCGCCCGCTGGAACGGCCAGACCCGCGGGCCGCACGTCTTCTCGGTGGCGCAGCACAGCCTGCTGGTGGAGGCGGTCGGCCGCCACATCGCCCCCGGCTGCACCGATCCCGAGGGGCTGGAACTGCTGCTGCACGACGCCCCGGAATACGTGGTCGGCGACATCATCTCGCCGCTCAAGGCCGCGATCGGCGACGCCTATCGCGGGGTCGAGTTGCGCCTGCTCGCCGCCGTGCGCGGCCGCTTCGGCCTGGCCGAGCCCGCGCCCGGCCTCGGCCGCCTGGTCAAGCGCGCCGACCGGATCGCCGCCCATATCGAGGCCGTGGAACTCGCGGGCTTCGGGCCCGACGAGGCGGAGCTCTATTTCGGCGCGGCCCCGGACCTGCCAGAGTCCGTCCGGGCGCTGGCCGAACCGTGGCCCACCGCCCAGGCCGAAGCGCAGTTCCTCGACCGTTTCCAGGCCCTGTGCCGGACCTGAGCCGAAGGCCTCCGCCCTCGATCCGTCACGATCCCGCGCCATGGGCCGCCGCATGCCGAGTCTTCACGTCTGCCCGCTCTCGCGCCTGCCCGAGACCGTCGCCGCCACCGGGGCGAGCCACGTGCTCACGCTGGTCAATGTCGGCACGCCGCTCGAGCGGCCGGCGCTGATCGATGCCGAGAATCACGCCGTCATCGGGGTCAGCGACATCGCGGAGCCCCGGGACGGACACGTTTTGCCGGCTGACGAGCACGTCGCCGGCATCCTGGCCTTCGCCCGGGCCTGGCCCCGGGACAAGCCGCTGGTGATCCATTGCTATGCCGGGATCAGCCGCTCCACCGCGGCGGCCTATATTGCGGCCTGCGCGCTGGCGCCCGAGCGCGACGAGGGCGCGATTGCCGACGCCTTGCGGGCGGCCTCCCCGTCGGCCACCCCCAATCCCCTGTTCGTGGCGATCGCCGACCGGATGCTCGACCGGGATGGCCGCATGGTCGCGGCGATCGACCGGATCGGCCGCGGCGCCGAGGCGTTCGAGGGGACGCCCTTCTGTCTCACGCTTCCGTGACGGCCGCTCCCAAAACTTCCGGTTGTCGGCCCCGGCCGCCCTGCGCGCGGTCGTCCGAGGAGCATTCCGCAAGGCGCGCCGAGTGTGGCGCAAAGGCCGCCGCGTCACGCCAAAACGGTGCGGATCGCCCCGGTGCCGCCCTCGCGTGGGTTGTGGCCGCACCGGCTGCCGCCTTAGAACCGACCCAAAGGATGTGTGTGGGATGAACGCGAGCAGACCCGAGGTGGCCCAGGCCGCCGGCGACCTGCCCTTCGAGAAGGCGCTGGAGCAACTCGAGGAGATCGTGCGCAGGCTCGAGCGGGGCGATGTCCCGCTGGACGAGTCCGTGGCGATCTATGAGCGCGGCGAGGTGCTGAAGAAGCACTGCGAGGCGCTGCTGAAGCGGGCCGAGGCGCGGATCCAGCGGATCACCCTCGGTGCCGACGGGCGGCCCGAGGGCGTGGCGCCGCTCGATATATCCTGAGGCTCGGCGGTCAGACCGATCCCGTCCGATAGAGGTTGATGCCGTGGCGATTTCCCCCGAGCTGAGCGCGCTTCTCGACCGTGTCCCGGAGCCGGCT
>NZ_AKFK01000063.1:0-96297 GCF_000272495.1 Methylobacterium sp. GXF4
CATCGTGATCGTCGCCGGCTATACCGACGACATGGCCCGGTTCATCGATACGAATCCGGGGCTCGCCGGGCGCTTTACCAAGACGATCGAATTCCCCGCCTACGATCCGTACGATTTGGTCGAGATCCTGCGTCTGATGGCGTCGCGGCAATCGTTCCGCCTGCCGCCGCGCTTCGAGACCTTGCTGATCCCGTGGATCGAGCAGCGCGCCCGGGCGCGCGACTGGTCGAACGCCCGCGAGATGCGGACGTTCTTGGAAAAGCTCCGCGAGGCCCAGGCCATCCGGCTGTCGAGCGATCCGCTCGGCGATCACGGGCAATTCGAATTGGTGGATGTCGAGCGCGCCCTGCAGGGCCGCGGCGGCGGCACCGTGTATCCGGCGACGGCGTCGTGATCCGGTCGAAACGATGAGCGTCGCGCGAGAGGATTGGCTCCGCGCGCACGGAGCCTTGTGGTACGGCGATGCCCGCTACCGGCTGGTGTGGTTCGTCCTGCCGCCGGCCGTTACCTGCGCGGTGGCGGGCCTGTGCCTGGCGCTCGCCGCGCACGGCGAATGGGGCCGGCCGGCGACGGCCTCGAAGGCGCGGGTCGCGGAACTCACGGCCCTGCGCGATCGGGCCGGAAAGAACGGCGACCGCAAGGCGTTCGAGGAACTGAGCGCGGCAGCCACGCGCAACCAGATCGACGCGTCGACCAAGCTCGGGACGCTCTACGATCCCCTGACAGCCCCGTATTTTCCGAAGAAGCCGTCGCCGGACGACTTCTCCCGGGCCACCGCGCTCTACGGCCCGGGTGCCGCCGCCGGCGAACTCCTGGCGGTCACGCGTCTCGCCGACGTGCTCCTCGACCCGGCGAATTCCAACGGCGACCTGAAGCGCGGCTGTCGCCTCGCCCAAGCCTGGATCGACGATCCGGAGACGCTCAACCGCACGATCACCGGGGAGGAGCGCCTCACCGTCAAACTGGCCAAGTGCTACGTCCACCCCGAGAGCGGCTTGCCGCAGAACCCGGTCCGGGCGGGCGAATTGGTGACCGCGGTGCTGTGGCGCAAGCATCGGCCGACGATCGACGCCTTCATCAACAATCTCGGCGCGCAGGACCCGGCGCTCATAACCGGCATCCAGCGGCACCTGGCCAAGCAGGGGCGCTACATCGGCCTCGTCGATGGGCGTGCCAACCCGGCCCTGATCACGGCCCTGCAGGTCGAGGCGGGCATCAAGGATACGCTCGCCACCCCGAGGCCGGAACCGCGCCGGGTGACGCCGAGCGGACCGGCTCCCGAGGTGTTGGCGCTCGCCGGCGCGGCCCGCACCGATCGCCAGGCGTTGGCGCGCCTGAAGAGCCTGGCCGAGTCCGGGAATGCCGACGCGCTGATCTTCTACGCCGACCTGTTCAACCCGGTCAGCAACAAGGGCGAGGTCTTCGCGCCGGATGCACAGGTCGCCGTCGCCTATTACGAGCGGGCCGCGGCAGCAGGCCAAGGCAGGGCCGCCTCCCAGGCCGCCGCGATCTACGACGAGGGCTGGGGCAACGTCGCGAAGGATCCCAAGAAGGCCGCAGCGCTCGCGATACAGGCCGTCGATCTCAAGGACTACCAGATGGAATTCTGGCTCCTGTTCGAGGAGGGCAGCAGCTGGAGCGGCGCCTTCTGGGGGGCGCTCCAGGCGGAATTGAAGGCCCGCGGCTTCTACACGCTCCCGGTCGAGAACAAGCGCAACCCCGCCGTCATCACGGCCGTGCGCGCATATCTGAAGGCGAGGTCATGAGCGGCACCGATCGAGTCAGAGCGCACGCGGCGCTCTGGTACGCGGATGCGCGTTACCGCCTCGCCTGGCTGGTCCTGCCTCAGGCCGCCGTCGCCCTCGCGGCCGGCCTCGCCCTCGCGGTCCTGAAGCCGACCGGCGGATGGGGCAAACCGGCCGACAGCAAGGAGGACGAGAAGCTCTACCACGAATTGCTGGATAAGGCCGGCAAGGATGGCGACAAGGCCGCCTTCGACAAGCTGAAGGCCGGGGCGGATGCCGGCAATATCTCGGCGCGCTCGTTCCTCGGGACGCTCTACAATCCGGAATGGGCCTCGCTCTACCCGAAGAGCCCGGTGAAGGCCGACGCGGCCAAGGCCCTGACCTACTACCAGCAGCCCGCCGACCTCGGTTATCCCGGCGCCCAGCGCGGCATGACCGAACTGCTGCTCAATCGCGGGCGCGGTCAGTACGACCTCAAGCGGGGGTGCCGCTACGGCCTCGCCTTCTACGGCAATCCGGCCGCGATCCGGGACAACCACTTCGATTCCTGGTCGACGCTGTTCTGGATCGCAGGCTGCTATATCGACTCGGACAGTGGCGTGCCGCGCGACGCGCAGAAGGCCGCCGACATCTACATGGATACGGTGGCAGCCAAGCTGCCCCTGTCCGTCACGACCTTCACCGACGACCTCGGACGCCAGCCGCCCGATCTCGTGGCGGCGATCCAACACAATCTCGCGCGCCGCGGCTTCTATTCCGGTCCGGCCGACGGATCGGCGACGCCGCAGACGCTCGCGGCCGTACGGGCGTTGGCCGGCAAGGCTGCCGGAACGGGCGGCGGAAACACCGGGAGGCCTGCGGGCAACACGCCGCCGGCACCGCCATCCGGGCCGAAGCCGACCGTCGAGGAACTCATCGCGCTCGCCAAGAGCGCGACCACCAACGCTGCCGACGAGGCGAAGCTCCGCGACCTGGCGGAAGGCGGCACGATGGTCGCGCAGTACCTCTACGCGCAGCTTCTGTCCCCGACCAACACGGTCCAGCGGATCACCGCCCCCGATGCCGCCCGGGCGATACAGTATTTCGAGCGGCTAGCGCGCGAGGCGTCCTTCGCCCCCGCCGCGACCTCGGCCGCCTTCCTGTACGATATCGGCGCCCCGAACCTGCCGCGCGATCCCGAGAAGGCGGCGGACATGACGATCCGCGCCCTCGAGCTGAAGGACGCGGACATCCTGAAGAACATCGAAGAGGACAAATGGGGCACCGGCTTCTGGGCCGCCCTGCAACAGCGCCTCGCCCAGCGAAACCTCTACCAGGGCCGTATCCTCGACCAGCGCAACGACCGGACCGTCCAGGCGGCGCGCAGTCTCCTCGGCAAGCAATAGGCGGCGGGCATCATGGCTCTCGATCGTGTGACGGCTCGGATCCGGACGGCCCGGCATCGGCTCGCCCTGCTGCTCTGTGCCATCGCGGTCGGCCTCCTCCTGCCGGAGGCCGCGCAGGCCCAGATCCGTGTGCGCCAGGCCGATTGCTTCCTCGAGGCCGACGGCAAGACCTACATCGACGGTCCCTGCGAGTTCCTGACCGACCCGCGCAGCTATGGGAATGGCGGCTTCCGCCTCGCCAGCTACGAGAACGGCTATCTGCGCTACGGCGCGGTTGTCACGGTGACGGCTCCCGGTAGCGGCATGGCGACCTGGACCGAGAGGCCCGGATCAAAGCCCGATGATGGCCCCTCCGACATCGTCAGATCCCCCGGCGGCGCCTGCTGGACCGGATCGCGCGTGCGGGCCTGTGCCTGGAAGATCGGGGAAGGCCGGCCGGGCTTCACGGCCGCTGCCGCACCACCCGATCCCGGCACGGCCCGTACCGCCGATTGCCTGCTGGAAGTCGGGGGCGAAACCCGCATCGACGGGCCCTGCCAGTTCCGGCCGGATACCGGACGCGACGGCGGGCGCGGGTTCGAGGTGCGCTCCTATGTCGGCGGCAAGCTGGACATGATCGCGCAGCTCATCCGCGATCCCAAGGCACCGCTGGAGGCCACCGGTTTCTGGAACGGCCGTTCCGGCGCGCTCCGGGCAGCCGATCCCCTCGGCGGCCTATCTCCGAACGGCCCGTGCTGGGAGAACGGCGATGTCCGGCTCTGCGTCTGGCAGCCAGGCCAGCCCCGCGGCGCCTGGAACCGGCGTGCCGGCGACCGGCCGGCCGAGGCACGATCAGCGCCTCCCCCGGCGCCGCCCGCGCCCCGCGACACCGCGGAGGCGAAGGATCCGCCGCCCGGCACGTTCCTGAAGCTGTCCTTCATGGGCCGCTGCGAGTCCCTGGTGATGGACGGGGAGGACCTCACCGCCATCTGCGTCCCGGCGGCACAGAACACCTCCGTCATCGGCAGCGCGAAGGCCGGGTTCATCTTCGGCACCACCGACGGCAAAGCCATGGCCTTCATGGCGTCAACGAAGGGCTTCGTCGAAGGCGGCACCCTGCACCAACCCATCGACGAGCTCGTCTACGCCGAGCGCGACCAATCGACGATCAAGGTCAAGGGCACCTGCGAGATGCCCAACCCGATGGGCGGCCCCGTGGTCATCACCTGCAACGCCCAATCGGCGAACAGCAGCTATGCGGCCCGGTTCCGCACCGACGGCAGCAAGCCGACGCTGGAGCAATCCCCACCGAAGTGAGCGTCCCACCACGGACAGCGAGCACCCCGACCGCGTCACATCCGAGGAGCAAACCCATGGGACGAAGCATCCTGAGGACGGCCGTAGCTGCGGGCGTCTCGGTGGCGCGGTCCGGCCTCGCCGGTGTCCTCGCGCTCAGCCTGACGCTGCCAGCCCAGGCGGAGACCGTGAGCATGAACGCCCGCCCGGGCCAGCGGACCTTCCTCCAGGGCTTCACCCATTATTTCCCGGATCAGGGCTGCCGCTCGCAGGCAGCCTCGATCGAGCTCGTCGCGCCACCGCGGGGCGGACGGATCGAGCAGCGGCGCGAGTTCAAGGTCCTCAGCGGCAAGCTCGATCAGACCGGCGGTTCGATCGACGTCGTGGACGGCTGCGAAGCCGTCAAGAAGGATTCGATGTCGATCTACTATACGGCGCGGCCCGATTTCTCCGGCCTCGACACGCTGTCCGTCGCCGTGACCTTCGGAGACGGTTCGACGGTCCCCTACACGTTCAGGATCAAGGTGGCGGACGTCGAGCGTCGCCAGGCTCCGGCGGTGACGCGAGCGCCGGCCCCGCGCGACGGCGACCCGGGTCGAGCAGCCCAGACGGCGCGCGAAGCCCCTGCGGAGCGAGCGGCCAGCACGGGCGACTTCCTCCGCGATACGGTTCGCCACGCAACGCCCACGTCCAGACCCGCCGCGGCTATCGCGCCTCCGAAGGCAGCCGGCACGACCGAGACGGACGCCCCAATACCGCAGCCTCCTGCACCGCGCGCAATGATGCCGCCCCCGAGCCCCCGGCCGCCTGCCATGCCCCAGCTCTGAAAAGCCCGGACCTGCGCCGGATGACGGGGTCACCACTCAAAGTCCGCGAAGATCGCAAGATCTTGGCCCGACCGCGATGCCCGGGCGGCACCGTAGATGCCGCGCCATCGAATGGCGCCCGGAGATGTCTGCACGCATTCATGGGCCACCGTGCCAGAAGACCGGATGCGAAAGAATGTGGCCGGTCGTCTTCAAACGAGACGCGGCTTTTGCTGTCGTCCTGCCTGACCGGTCCTGCCTGTTCGCGATGCGGCTCGATCTTCAACGGCGAAAACCCATGACGACGATTTCGTGGACGTCTCGACAGAGCGGACGGGTCGAGCGCCAGGGCAAGCAAACGACTCGGGAGGAGGTGACGATGCGATGGTTCGACCGTGGGTCCGGCGCCGCCGTGCTCGGTGCGGTCTTGGCCCTCAACCTCGCCGCCGCGGGGCGGGTCGCCGCGCAGGCGCAGCAATCGGTGCCGCGCGTCGAGTCCGCCGTGACGGATCTGCGCTTCGTCCCTTTGAGCGATCTGCCGCGGGCCCCCGAGCGGCGGGCGATGCCCGACGCGTGCAACGATGTTGCGGTGCCGGCGCGGTCCGAGGCGGCACGATCGGTCGCGGAGCGTGGCTGGTCGATCACGGGGGAGGCTGCGCTTGGCCGCTACCGGGCGGTCAGCTTCGCTGGCCACCTCGGCCGCGGTCCAAGCGGCACCTGCCTGATCGGTGACGGCAATGTCGGCGTGTTCGACGGGCAGCGTCTCGTCGCCCTAATCTACGGACGCGACGGGGCGCAGCGTATCGGCCGTATCGGCGCCCGCGACGACGGCACCGTCCGAATCTGGGACGGTGATGGACAGCGTTTGCCGGTCGGCGACCTGACGATGCGTGCGGACGGAAGCCTCCTGCTGGCTTCGCTCCCGAGCGAAGACACCGTCTGTGGGGGACGCGGATCGGTTCCCGCCATCACCACCATGCCGATCGACAAGGCGCGGGCCGCCCTGATCGCCAAGGGTTGGACGCCAGTTCGCGGCGCACCGAGCCCGGATTCCCGAGAACAGGACCTCGCCCGGCAGGGCATCATCGAGGTCGACAGCTGTTCCGGGACCGGACTGGCCTATTGCGCCTTCGCGTATACCGGCCCGGCGGGCAGGCTCTCGGTGACGACCATCGGCGACGCGGAGATGCCCGAAGTATCCGCCTACGAGGTGACGTGCCGATGAGCCGATCATCCCGCGGCGGGTTGCCGATCCTGGTGACGGCCATGCTCCTGTGCGGCCCCGCCGCAGCCGGGTCACCGGTCCAGCACTATAGCAACGACCGCTTCGGCTTCTCGGTCGATCTTCCGGCCGAACTGATCGCGGAAACACCACCCGATAATGGCGACGGACAGGCCTTCCACGCCCCCGACAACACGTTGCGCGTGACGGTCTCGGGCCTGAACAACGCGCTCGACCAGACTTTGCGGGACTTCATCGCGTCCGACCGCGCACGCTGCCGGCACCAGCCGCCGGACTACCTCCTGGAGCGGCCGGACCGCATCGTCTTTTCCTGCATGACCGCGGACGGCATCCTTTATCAGAAGACCATCCGGTCGGGCCGCGGGACCGACACGGCTTTCGTCAGCCTGCGCATCCGCTACCCTGCCAGCGAAAAAGCCCGGTGGCAGGCGGCGGTGGTCACCGCGTCGAACACCTTCCGGATCCTGGCTCCAGCGCGGGAGCGATGAGGGCGCGACATTCTCAACGGTCGCGCGCGGCTGAAGCGCGTTTGCGATAGGCGACCGACACGCGCCAGGTCCGAAATCCGGCGACATTTTCACCGCCCACCCGGTGACCCCTCCCGCAAATGATGCTTAGGCGGATCATCCCAAGCCGCCGGAGGTGCCGATGAAGCAGATTGAGGCCATCATTGCGTGGACGCCCGCGCGATGGGCGGAACTGAAGCCCGAGACGGCGGGGCAGGTCGTCGTGGTGCCGGTGCCGGACGAAGCCGGCACTTCCAAACGCTACATGATGCGGGCGGGCGCCAGTTCCTCGGCGTTGGCCGCATTGTCGGACGAGGCGCGGATCGCCCGATTGTTCATCGATTTCCAGACGCTCGTGGTCCGCGACGGCCTCGATCCGCAGACGGTCCACCAAGCCTTCCTGGCGATCGACGAGTACCGGTTCCGAATCGCGCCGGACACCGAGGGCGCCGAGTTCGAGGACCCGCCCGAGGAGGATTGAAGGCGCCGGTGAGACCGCGGTCGGACTGGGCCGCTGCGCGGTCTCGGCGGCAGCCGACGGTTTCAGAGGTCGGCCGTCAGCGACAGTTTGAAGGTGCGCGGCATGCCAAGGATCAGTTTGCCGGCGCCGGTCGAGGCGTAATAATCGCGGGCGGCGACATTCTCGACATTGAAGCTCGCGATCAAAGGTGTGTCGTTGATCGCGAACCGATAGCGCATACCCAGGTCGAAGCGCGTCCAATCCGGGATCTTCTGGGTGTTCGCCTGGTCGTAATACTGCGCAGCCGTGTAGAGCACCCGACCCGCCAGCGAGGCACCTGGAAGCAGATGGCGCGGCAGGTCGACCTCCGCGGTGAGGTTGAGTTGCACCGCCGGAACGCCGGGCGCAACCTTGCCGTCGAACGCACCGCCGGCGGTTTTGACCAGCCGGCCGTCGAGCAATGTGATGCCGCCCAGGAGGCGGATGCCATCGACCGGCGAGCCGAAGACGTTGAAATCGATACCCTTATTGTGCTGCTCACCGGTCAGCCCGTAGATGCGGGTGACCGGGTCCAGGAACGGTGACGGCAAGGCGATGTCGTAGAAGGCGAGCGTCAGGCCGAGTTCGCCGAGATCGAACTTGGCGCCCGTCTCGAGTTGGGTGGACACGGTCGGCGGGAAGACCGCGCCGGCATTCCGGGCGTCGCTGGGCGCCGTCGGACCGAGGCTCAGACCTTCGGCATAGCTGGCGTAGAGCGACATCCACGGCACGGGTTTGACCACCAGGCCGGCGAGCGGCGTGACGGCACTCTTGGCGTAGGTGGACGCCAAAGCGGCCGTGACAGGATCGTAATTCCGGTTTTCGACGGATTGCCCGCGGACCCCGACGATCAGATCGATGACGTGCGGGACGACCGATACGGTGTCGACCGCCGCCAATCCCTTCAGCTCAGCCGGTTGCTGCGCGACGATTCTCGGAATGTAGGCGAAGTTCGGCGGCAGGCTCGCCAGGGGCCTGTAGAGGTTGGAGACCACGGACGGCCCGAGGCCGGACGCGTATGGATTGTCGTTGCTGTACGCCGTTCCCACGATGGCGACCGCATGGTGGACGGTGCCGGTGTCGAAGCTGCCGCGGATTCCAGCCTCGGCCGTGAGCTGCGACTGTCGATCCGGGAAGAGGATCGTCCGCCCGTTCAAGTCCCCGCGGGCATTGGTGATCGTGAAGGTGGGATAGGTGAAGAACTCGCTCGTCCGTGAGCCGCCGCCGGCCGCGAAGAGCGTCCAGTCCGGCGCGACGTCGTATTCCGCCCGGGCCACGGCAAAGCCGGACTCGGAATCCGTGAAAGCCCAGCGCGGCTGCTGGTTGATCGTGAGGTCCGGCGCCCGCGGGACCGCTATGCCGGGCAGGATGCTGAAGGCTCCCGTCGGGCTGCGGTAGGCGAGGTTGTGATAGCCGGCATCCAGGCTGAAGCGGAACGCCTCGCCCCGGTAATCGAGCCCCAGCGTGGCGCCGCCGTTCCGGATCGCCTGCTGATCGATCGGGGTCTGGCCGTCGCTGTAGAACGCGTTGAGACGCACGCCCAGCGCATTGCCCTCGCCGAACCGGCGACCGACATCGACCTGGGTGCCACCGTTGGCGCGCGACATGTAGGTCGTCGTGACCCGCGTGACCGGGACGTCGCCCGCGCGTTTGGGGATCAGGTTCACGACACCGGCAACGCTGCCGTTCGGCGGAAATCCATACAGGAACGCCGCCGGGCCGTGTTGAACCTCGAACCGCTCGATGCCTTCGATGATCGGCTTACGCGCATCGCTGATGCCGTAGAGGCCGTCGAAGGCGAAATCGCGCGAGTTCAACACGACGCCGCGGACGAAGACGATGTCCTGGCTGCCGAACGGGGGTTGGGCTGTGCGGACCGCGGGGTCGTTGGCGAGCACATCGGCGACGGTGCGGGCACCTTGGTCGCGGGCCAGCTCGGCCGCGTAATTGTTCTGCGTGAACGGCGTCTCGAAGATGCTTCGGTTGCCGAGCAGGCCGACGCGGCCTTGCACGGCGACCTGCCCGCCCGCGTAGAGCGGCGACGGCTGACCGATCGTGCCGGAGGGTGGCGGCCGGCCGATGCCCGTCTGCGTCACGCTGAGCTCGTCCAGCGTCACCGCGTCTGCAGGCTCCTGCGCGACAGCCGGCGTGGCAACGGTCGCCCCGACAAGTATCGCGCACGCCGACGCCATCGAAACGAGATATCCGTGTCGCGATCCAGGTTCCGCAACCATCATGATTCTTGATACTTCGTAATTTGGAGTAAAACGCGCGGAACCGTCGAAATAATTGATCGAACATGCTCGCGGCATGGCGGCGATATCGCGATCGATATGAAATGAGTCAAGAATTTTATTCGTATTATTGAGTTAGAAAATTTCTAATTATCTGATAATCATGAGTTAATTAGGGTAAAATGTGTATTATAACCGATCAAAAACATAAGCCTTCTATCGAAAACATGATCCTGAGTACATGAGTTGCAACGTGCCGATATTTACTGCCGATATTTACTGAAGCCGCGCTCTATATCCCGTGGCTCGGGTCGTGCAGCGCACATGTCGTCATCGGATCTCGCAGCGGCTTCACGACCTCCTCGCAGCCGACGCTCGCGCAAGCGTGAGAATAACGAATACACTTCTCCCGAGAACCGCCCTATCTTCCGGTTGTGTCCTGACACCGCCGGAGGCCGGCCATGCCTGTATCCCGTCGTGCCGTCATCGCGGCCGCCGCCCTCGCGCCCCTCGGGGGGCGCCTGACCTGGGCCGCGGAGCCGCTGATCCGGCGGCCGATCCCGTCCAGCGGCGAGATGCTGCCGGCGATGGGGATCGGGACATCCCGGCGCTACGAGGTCGAGCCCAATGCCGAGGCGGTGGCGCCCCTGAAAGCCGCGGTGCAGAGCTTCGTGTCGCTCGGCGGCTCGGTGATCGACACCGCGCCGAGCTACGGCACGGCCGAGGACGTGCTCGGCCTGATCCTCGCCGAGCCCGGCCTGCGCCAGAAGATCTTTCTGGCCAGCAAGGTCGACACCCAGGGCCGCGACGCGACGCTCGCCGAGTTCGAGCGATCCCTGAAACGCATGAGGGTCGAGAGCCTCGATCTCGTGGCGGTCCACAACCTGATCGACGTGAACGAGAATCTGGCGGTCCTGCGCGACCTCAAGCGGGACAAGCGGATTCGCTATGTCGGCGTCACCGTCTGGCGGGACGGCCAGCTCGACGCGCTCGAAGCCGTGATGAAGCGCGAACCCCTCGACTTCATCCAGGTAAACTACGCCATCGACAACCGGGCCGCGGCCGAGCGCGTGCTGCCGCTCGCCGCCGAGAAGGGCATCGCCGTGATGACCAACGTGCCCTTCGGCCGCGACCGCCTGTTCAAGGCGGTGCAGGGCAAGGAGCTGCCGCCGGTGGCGAAGGATCTCGGCTGCACCAGCTGGCCGCAGGTGTTCTTGAAATACGTGCTCGGCCATCCGGCCGTGACCTGCCCGATCCCTGGCATGGCGAAGGTGGCCTATGTCGAGGACAACCTCGCCGCCGCCCGGGGGCCGCTGCCGGATCCGGCCCAGCGCAAGCAGATGGAGACCTTCATCGATGCGGTCTGATCGCACCACGCGGCGCGTTGCGCTCGCCCTCGCCGCCGGCCTCCTCACGGCTTCCGCCATACCGGCCCTGGCGCAAGACAATCCCAAAAAAATTCGGATCGGGGTGATCGGGGCCGGGAATATCGGCGGCACGATCGGGACCCTCTGGGTGAAAGACGGCCACGAGGTGATGTTCGCCTCGCGCCATCCCGAGACCCTGGCGCCGCTGATCGCCGAGCTCGGGCCGAAGGCCAAGGCCGGGACGCCCGACGAGGCGATCAAGTTCGGCGACGCGGTGTTCGTTGCGGTGCCGTACAAGGCCTATCCGGACCTCTCCAAGGACCTCGCCTCCGCGCTCTCCGGCAAGGTCGTGCTCGACGCCGGCAATGCAACGCAGAAGCGCGACGGCGCGCTCTACGACGAGGTCCAGGCGAACGGTATCGGGGCGACCTCGGCCAAGTATCTTCCCGGCGCCAAGCTGGTCCGGGCGTTCAACGCCGCCAACTACAAAGTGTTCGCCAAAGCCGGCGCCGATGGCGGCAAGGACCGGCCCGGCGGCCGGATGGCGATCCCGATCGCGGGTGACGATCCGGCCGCGCTCAAGGTGGCCGAGGGCCTCGTCCGCGATGCCGGTTTCGACCCGGTCGTGGTCGGTTCGCTGAAGGACGCCGACAAGTTCGCCATGGGCTCCCCGGGCTTCGGCCACGAGGCGACCGCGCCGGAACTGCGCGAGAAGCTCGGGCTGGGGAAGTAAGGGGCGCGTGGCCGAGGCTTCGACTCCCCGCGGCCCACTGGCGCGCCTGATCGACATCCGGCCCGGCGAGGGCCAGGCGCTCGCCTGGTCCTGGGCCTACATCTTCTCGATCCTGGCCGCCTATTACGTGCTGCGCCCGATCCGCGACCAGATGGGCGTGGCCGGGGGCATCGAGAACCTGCCCTGGCTCTTCACCGCCACGCTGGTCGGCATGCTCGCCCTCAACCTGCCCTTCGCCTACCTGGTGAAGCGCATGCCGCGGGCGCGGTTCGTGCCGATCACCTACCGGTTCTTCGCGGCCAACATCGTCGCCTTCGCGCTGACCCTGTACCTGGCGCCTCCCGATTGGGGCATCTGGATCGGGCGGGTATTTTTCGTCTGGCTGTCGATCTTCAACCTGTTCGTGGTCTCGATCTTCTGGGCCACCATCGTCGACGTGTTCTCGAACGACCAGAGCAAGCGCCTGTTCGGCTTCATCGCGGCCGGCGCGACGCTGGGCGCCATCGCGGGCTCGGCCACCACGGCGATCCTCGCCAAGAACGTGCCGACCTGGGGGCTGATGCTCTGCGCGGTGGTGCTCCTCGAAGTCGCGGTGTTCTGCATGCGCGGGCTCGCCGCCCTGTCGGCGCGGCTCCACGCGGTGCCGGGCAGCGCCGACATGGCCCATGACGGCCAGGACCGCACCATCGGCGGCAGCGTGCTGGCCGGCGTCACCCGCACCCTGGCGTCGCCCTACCTGCTCAACATCTCGCTGTTCCTGCTGCTGTTTTCCGTCACCTCGACCTTCCTGTATTTCGAGCAGGCCGGCATCGCCAAGAACAGCTTCCCGGACCGGGGCGCCCAGACCGCGTTCTTCGCCAGCGTCGACCTCGCGGTGAACGTGCTGACTTTGGGCGTGCAGCTGTTCCTGACCGGACGGATCGTGAAGCGCCTCGGCGTCGGAGTCACGCTGGCGCTGCTGCCGGCCTTCAGCGTGCTGGGCTTCGCGGCCTTGGCCGTCTCGCCGACCATCGGGGTGATCGTGGCGTTCCAGGTCCTGCGCCGAGCCGGCAATTTCGCCATCGCCCGCCCGATCCGGGAGGTGCTATTCACCGTGGTCCCCCGGGAGGACCGCTACAAGGCCAAGAGCTTCATCGACACGGTGGTCTACCGCCTCGGCGATCAGGTCGGGGCGTGGTCGTTCACGGGTATCCAGGGGCTGGGCTTCGGCAGCACCGGCATCGCCGGCGTGGCGGTGCCGCTCTCCGTGGCCTGGCTGCTCAACAGCCTCTGGCTGGGCCGCGCCCAGGATCGGCGGCGGGCGGCTCTAGACGTCGATGGCACCGAGCCCGCGCCGGTGCCGGTCACGACGCCGCGCCCCGCGATCTAGCGGGTCTCATTGCGGCCCGTTCAGGCGTCGGGGCGGGTGTCGACGGCCCGCCGGATGCGCCATACATCGCCAGGATGTTAAGCGGCGGTTTACCATGAGGCGCGAGGTCTCCGGATCGGCTCAGCGGGGGGCGGGGACGGCATGACGTGTGCGGCGCAGCCGGTTGCAGGCCCGAGATTGCGCGCCCTGGCGCTCCTCGCGCTTCTGGCCGCCACCCCGGTTCCGGCCGTCGCGGAGGAGCCGCTGTTCATCCGCATCCGTCCATCCCCCGAGGGCGAGCGCGCCGCCCGGGAAGCCCTCTGGGCGCGCCGTCAGGCCCATGCCCGGGCGGTGATCGAATCCGTCTGCACCGGCTGCCTCGGGGCCTGGAAACCGGAGCCGGCGCCGCCGCCGGCTGCGACGCCGGGTCCCGTGCAGGCCAGGATTGCGGACCTGACGGCACCCGCAGGGCTTGAAACCGACACCGGCTCCGGGGCATCCGGGCCAGCTTCCGATCCATCGCTTCCCGAGAGCCAACCATGACGCAAGCGCACCCGACCAGCGGCGCCGAGCCCGAAGTCGATTGCCCCGTGAGCCTCGAGGTTCTGGGCGAGGTCTACCGGGCCGATGAGTTCGACCTGCCGATGATCCTGGAGCAGATCCCGCCGCTCAAGCGCGCCCAGCTGGCCGCCTACCTCTACGGCAAGAGCCACATGCACAAGCTCGGCCTCAAGGTCGCCCGGTCCTGCGACCGGGAGGACCTGATCCGGGTCGCCGGCGAGATCGGCTCGGTGATCCACGGCCAGGCCCATCTGAAGCCCGCCAAGCCGGCGCCGGCCGCCGCCCCGGAGCTGCGCGCCAAGACCCTGCCGGGCCAGAAGAAGGTCAGCCTCGCGGGCGCTCCGGCTAAGCCCGCGATCAGCCTCGGCGGCTCGGCCAAGGTCCGCAACTTCGACTGACCGTACCCGCGTCTGGCGCGGGCCTTGCGCGGCGATCCCCAGCCTGAGACGGGCGCATGCGTTGCGTGCGCCCCGACCTTCGGATAATCGCCCGCGATGAACACCGACCACGACAAGATCCTGATCGTCGATTTCGGCTCTCAGGTGACCCAGCTCATCGCCCGACGGGTGCGGGAGGAGGGGGTCTATTGCGAGATCGTGCCCTTCACCAAGGCCGAGGCCGCGTTCCGCGAGCAGAAGCCGAAGGGCGTGATCCTCTCCGGCGGCCCCGAATCGGTGACCGTCGAGGCGAGCCCCCGGGCACCGCAGCTTGTGTTCGAATCGGGCGTGCCGGTCTTCGGCATCTGCTACGGCCAGCAGACCATGGCGGCCCAGCTCGGCGGCGCGGTTGAGGGCGGGCACCATGCCGAGTTCGGCCGGGCCGAGGTCGAGATCCTGGCCGATTGCCCGCTGTTCAACGGCGTCTGGCACAAGGGCGAGACCTACCCGGTCTGGATGAGCCATGGCGACCGGGTTACGAAGCTGCCGGACGGCTTCACCACCGTGGCGATCTCGAAGAACGCGCCCTTTGCGGCCGTGGCCGACGCGGCACGCAACTACTACGCGGTGCAGTTCCACCCCGAGGTGGCCCACACGCCCCACGGCGCCCTGCTGATCCGCAACTTCGTGCGGGACATCGCCGGCTGCTCCGGCGACTGGACCATGGGCGCCTATCGCGAGGAGGCGATCGCCAAGATCCGCGAGCAGGTCGGCTCCGAGAAGGTGATCTGCGGCCTGTCCGGCGGCGTCGATTCGGCCGTGGCGGCGGTGCTGATCCACGAGGCGATCGGCGACCAGCTCACCTGCGTGTTCGTCGATCACGGGCTGCTGCGCCTCGGCGAGGCCGAGCAGGTCGTGGCCCTGTTCCGCGACCACTACAACATCCCGCTGGTCCATGTGGAGGCGAGCGGCATGTTCCTCTCGGCGCTGGACGGCGTCAGCGACCCGGAGGTCAAGCGCAAGACCATCGGCCGCCTGTTCATCGACGTGTTCGAGGCCGAATCCAAGAAGATCGGCGGGGCGGCCTTCCTGGCGCAGGGCACCCTCTACCCGGACGTGATCGAGAGCGTGTCGTTCACCGGCGGCCCGTCGGTGACGATCAAGAGCCACCACAATGTCGGCGGCCTGCCCGAGCGCATGAACATGAAGCTCGTGGAGCCGCTGCGCGAGCTGTTCAAGGACGAGGTTCGGGTGCTGGGCCGTGAGCTCGGCTTGCCGGACGCCTTCGTCGGCCGCCACCCGTTCCCGGGCCCGGGCCTGGCGATCCGCTGCCCCGGCACGATCACGCCGGAGAAGCTCGAAGCCCTGCGCAAGGCGGATGCGATCTATCTCGACGAGATCCGCCAGGCCGGCCTCTACGACACGATCTGGCAGGCCTTCGCGGTGATCCTGCCGGTCAAGACGGTGGGCGTGATGGGCGACGGCCGTACCTACGACCACGTCTGTGCGCTCCGCGCCGTCACCTCGGTGGACGGCATGACCGCCGATTTCTACCCGTTCGACATGGCCTTCCTGGGCCGCGTCGCGACCCGGATCATCAACGAGGTGAAGGGCATCAACCGGGTGACCTACGACATCACCTCGAAGCCGCCCGGCACGATCGAGTGGGAGTGACGGGCGGGCGCCCTTGATTCGGATCACCTCGGCTGCAGCCGCGAACGTGTGATGCAATCTTATGCGTCGGGGCGGCTCGGTTCACGCCAACAGTTGAGTCGGAATGCCGAGCGCCGGCCCGGCAGCGGCTAACCGTTGGTCGAGCATATGCACCGTGGCGCCGTGCTCCGACGCAACAGCGAGGTGCAATGCGTCGCCGCCCCGAAGTCCGAGGGAGTACTGGTCCGCGAACTTCGCTGCCAAGCGGAAATGGCTGCTCGTCACGCCAAGGACAGTGAAACTCTCGGCGAACAGTTGGGCGAATATGGCGAGTGCCGCCGCACGCTGTTCCAAGTTGACCTGTTTCGTCCGCACCTTGATGGCCATGGCCGAGGACATTTCGGTGATAGTCCAATCACTAATCAGAAGCTCGGCTTGGTTTTGCTCGGCCAGCCACGTCTGAACACGGGACGTCATCGCTTCATTCGAGAGCGCCGCGACGATCAGCGACGTATCGAGATAGATCATCAGTATCGGTCGCTGTCCCGCATCGACCGCACGAGATCGACGGCGCTCTCGGATTGTGGCGGCATCGCTGCCGTCAGCGCTTGAAGCAGCGCGAGGTCGATCGGCTTCCGCGGCTTCGTTACGGCTGTCAGTCGAGCAACCGGCTTGCCGCGACGGGTGATCTCTATCGAATCGCCTGCCTCGACCCGGTCGACCAGGGCGCTCAGTCGGGCCTTGGCATCTGCCAGCGTGATCGCGTCCATGCCGTGCTCCTGCCTATCGCAGTTCAAGTAGCGTGTTGCGCTTCGCAATTCGAGCAGGCCTGATCAGAGCCTGTCCGGAAAGTGCGACCTGTCGTTACGGCCCGCTCAGCAGCAACTCGGCCGCGATCACCCACATGGTGAGCGCGATCACGCCTTCGAGCACGCGCCAGGCGACCGGCTTGGCGAACAGGGGCCGCAGGATGGCCGCGCCGTAGCCCAGCGAGAAGAAGAACGCGACCGAGGCCGTCATGGCACCGGCCGCGAAGGCGGGTTCCTGGCCCGGGAAGCGCGTCGAGATCGAGCCGATGAGCAGAAGGGTATCGAGATAGACGTGCGGATTGAGCCAGGTCAGCGCGAGGCATGTCGCCAGCGTCCGTCCGAGGCCGGCCGCGGATCCCGGCGCGGGTCGCAGCGCCTCGGTGGCCGCGAAGGCCGACCGGAGGCTGCGCGCCCCGTACCAGATCAGGAAGGCCGCCCCGGCATACAGCATCGCCGGCCTCAACCAGGGGGCGAGGACGACGAGGCTTCTGAAGCTGGTCACGCCCACCAGGATCAGGAGTGCGTCGGAGGCCGCGCAGGTGGCGCAGACCAGCGCGACGTGCTCACCGCGCAGGCCCTGCCGCAGCACGAAAGCGTTCTGCGCGCCGATCGCCAGGATCAGCCCGGCGCTGACGGAGAAACCGGTCAGGTAGACTTCGAACACGCGCTGTCGCTCATCGAGGGTCGAAGGTTGACGCCGTCATCTCTTCACATCGTCATCGCCAGCGCGCCGAAGCAGACGAGGGCAGCACGCGATCGCGGGACGTAGCGCCACACGGGGTTGCTTCGCTGCGCGCGCAATGACGGTGAGAACGGCAGATCTCTCAAAGCCAAGGCCGCAGGGAAAGCACGATCGCGTCCGGTGGGCCGGCACAAGCGGTCGCTCTGCAGCCCGACGCCCTGCGCGCTCTGCACGCATCGCTCACGGCCCGCATAGGACCGGCTCCAGGGCTGCCATGGCCGGCCGGTAGGCGGCGAGGTGCAGGCCGTCCCGGAGCGCGCCGGGCTTGGCGTACCCGGTGTCGCCGTCGCGGAGCATCGCGAACGGGTCCGCAAAAATGCAGCCGAGGCGGGTGCACAGGGTGTGCAGGCGTTGCGAGTAATCCGGTACGGCCGCGGCATCGAGGAAGCGAGCGCTCTCGCGGCCGATGGGGGGGAGGGCGGTGACGACCACCCGAGGGCTCAAGGCCTGCAGGCGCTTCACGATCGCTTCCGCACTCACCGCGAAGCGTGCCGCCGCCTCGGCCGAGCGCGGATTGTTCTTGAGCAGGATGTCGTTGGTCCCGATCGTCAGCGCAGCGACTTTCGGATCGTGGCGGAAGGTCAGGCCGGCGAGGTGATCCTGATAGGCCGCGGCAGTCGCACCGCTGAAGCCGCCATTGATGAAGTCCAAACCGCAGGGTCGCTGGCCGCCGGGCTGCAGCTCCACCTGGGAGTCGCCGGCCCAGAACATGTAATCGGCCGGCGCCTCATCCAGGCTGACTTGGACGGCGATGCCGCGCATCACCGCGTAGGCGCGGGCATCCGCGGCGGGCTTGTGCAGGTGCCATCCGGCAAGTCCGCCGAGCGCCAGCAGAACCAGGCCCGCGAGGATTGTGAAAAGGAGCCGCCTCACGGTTCGGCGCCGGCGCGGTCGACTTGCGCCTCGGGCCGCGAATCCGTCGTCGCGTAATACGGCTTGATGTCGAGGAGCGGCGTTCCGTCCAGGCAATCGAGCCCGCGCACGCGTAGAAGATCGCCCTCCCGGGCGATCAGCTCGACCACCGACAGGGCGATCGGGTTGGGCCGGGCCGGGGAGCGCAGCGAGAAGGTCCCGCGCGGTCCGTCGGCGTGGCGCGGCTGCTGCACGATCAGGCCCCGGGTGGCCTGGTCCATCCAGTAGAGCAGGATCAGATGGGTGCAGCCCGTGATGGAGCGCAGGCCGGGCGCGTAGGCCGCATCCACCTCGACGGTGCAGACAGCATCGCTCTGCAGGCCGTTCTTCGGGCAGTCCTGCCGCGCCTGCCAGGGGGTGCGCAGCCGGCCGATGAAGTACAGGCCGGCGTCGAAGCGCGCGGGCAGGGCCGCCATCTCCTCGCCGGGACGGATCCCGAACTCGTCCGTGCCCATGCATCCTCGCTCCAAGAACGCCGGGTTCTCGGGCAAGCGCCGTCTGGCCGCAAGCCCGGGTCGCGCGGCCGGGCGGGGCGGTGTAGATCCGGGCCGGGGACGGGAGGGTTCATGATCGAGCGGGAATTGCGTCCGATGCGAGCCGTCGCCGATGCCGGCAGCGCGGTCGACCGTCTGGCCGAGCTCTATGACGGCGCCGCCGAGGCCCTCCGGCAGGCGCTGGAGCGCTACCTCGCGGGCGGTCCGCCGCCGGACGCCACCGAGCGGCTCGCCTTCCGCTATCCCGAATTGCGGATCAGCTACCGCCCCGCCGGCCCGCTGCCGCGGGTGCGGCGGGCGACTGCCAAGCTCCAGGCGGCCGGAACCTACGCCACCACGGTGACGCATCCGGCCTTCTTCCGCCATTACCTGACCCGGCAGCTCCAACCGCTGATCGACGATTACGGCATCCAGATCGAGGTCGGCCTGAGCGCGCAGGAAATCCCCTATCCCTACGTCCTGGAGTCGGGGCTCGATGCGCGCGGGAGCGCGGTGGACGGCGCCGAGCTCGCCACCTACTTCCCCGTCCCGCTCCTGTCGCTGGTGGGCGACGAGATCGCCGACGGCACCTTCGATCTCGCCCAGGGCGAGCCGCTGCCGCTGGCCCTGTTCGACGCCGTGCGGGTCGATTACTCGCTGCGCCGCCTGGTCCATTACACCGGCTGCGACTGGCGCGAGGTCCAGCCCTGGATCCTGCTGACCAACTATCACCGCTACGTCGACCAGTTCGTCCGCCACGGGCTTGAGCGCCTGGCCTCGGGCGAGGAAGGCTTCGAGCGGCTGGTCCTGCCCGGCGGCATCTCCGTGAGCCGCGCGGAGGCGGCCACGGCCGATCCCGCTGCGGTGATCGCCGCCTCGCCGTGGCACCGGCACCAGATGCCGGCCTATCACCTCGTCGCCCGGGGCGCCGACGGGACCATGCAGGGCACGAGCCTGGTCAATATCGGGGTCGGCCCTTCGAACGCGAAGACGATCACCGACCATCTGGCGGTGCTGCGCCCGGATTGCTGGCTGATGGTCGGCCATTGCGGCGGCCTGCGCCAGTCGCAGACCATCGGCGACTACGTGCTCGCCCACGCCTATCTCCGCCGCGACCGGATTCTGGACGAGCTGGTGCCGCCGGACGTGCCCGTGCCGGCGCTCGCCGAGGTTCAGGTCGCGCTCCAGAGCGCCGCCGCCTCGGTGACCGGCGAGCAGGCCGACGCGCTCAAGCGTCGCCTACGGACCGGCACGGTGGTCACCTACGACGACCGCAACTGGGAGCTCCGGTTCAGCCAGGAGCGTCGGCGGATCAACCAGTCGCGCGCCATCGCGGTCGATATGGAGAGCGGCACCGTGGCCGCGCAGGGCTTTCGCCTGCGCGTGCCGTATGGGGCGCTGCTCTGCGTTTCCGACAAGCCGCTTCACGGCGAGATCAAGCTGCCCGGCGCCGCCAACGCGTTCTATGACCGGGCGGTCTCCGAGCATCTGCGGGTCGGTCTGGCGGCCCTCGACGCGCTGCGGGCCGACCGGCACGGCCTGCATTCGCGCAAGCTGCGCAGCTTCGACGAACCGCCGTTCCGGTAAAGCGCGTTCCCCCGCGCATACGGACAAGCTTTCGCGGCCTTTCGGTGCTGCATTGTCGAACAGCGACGGACTGACACGCCACGATCAATCATCGAACGTGGATACGTGGGATCGATGGCACGTTGAAAAGTCATACTCCTCTCGAGGATTGGACTTTTCAATGAAGCGCTTTGCTCTCGCATCGACGGCACTTTTGGCCGCTTTCGCCTTCGTTCCCGCGAGCGCCGACGCCCGCGGGTTCGGCGGCGGCGGCGGGTTTCACGGCGGCGGGTTCGGCGGTGGCGGCTTCCATGGTGGTGGATTCGGCGGCGGCGGCTTCCGGGGCGGCGGACTGGGCGGTGGTGGACTTGCTGGTGGCGGTTTCCGCGGCGGCGGTCTGGGTGGCGGCGGATTCCGCGGTGCCGGTCTCGCCGGTGGCGGGTTTCGTGGCGCGGGTGTCGGGGCACCGGGGATCGGTGTCGGCCGGGGCTTTGGCGGTGGCGGTTTCCAGCGCGGCGGTGCTGTCTATGGCGGGCGCGGCGTGATCGGAAACCGCGGCTTCGCCGGTCGGGGCTACGCCAATCGCGGCTATTACGGGCGGGGCTATGGCGGCGGCTACGGGCGCGGCCTCGGTTACGGCTTGGCCGGCGTCGGACTTGGGCTGGGCGTCGGCTACAGCCTGGGTGGTTTCGGCTACGGCTATGACGATAGCTGCGCCGGCGGTTACGGCTACGGCTACGATCCGGCCTATTGCAGCACCTACGGTTACGGCTACTGAGCGCCGCACCTCTTAAAGTGGCCTCTCGACGGAAAAGCCTGGCCGGCAACGGCCGGGCTTTTCCTTGTCCGCCTCAGGTCTCCGGACCCGTCAGCCTTCGTCTGCGGCGAAGGCAGCGTCGTGGACTCCCGAATTGCGAACCATTCCAAACCGGCCCATGCCTGCGGCCGCACGTGGAGCCGGGGGCGTGGATGAGCGGGGCGGCGATTATTCCGGCGACAGCGGCGCTGCTGGTCCTATGCATGGGTCTGTGGGCGACCGCGCTTCTGCCCGAGATCGTCACCGCGCTGGCCTTCTTCGGGCTGGCAATGCTGCTGCGTCTCGGCAGCGCCGCCACGGTGTTCTCCGGCTTCTCGGCCGCAGCCTTCTGGCTGGTCCTATCCGGCATGGTGGTGGGTCAGGGCATGACCCGCACGGGCCTCGGCGCCCGGATGGCCCGGGCGCTGGCCGGGCGCCTCTCCGGTTCCTACGCGTATTTCATCGCCGGTCTGGTGACCTTGAGCTTCCTCATCGCCTTCGTGATGCCGTCCAATCTCGGCCGGATCGCCCTGATGATCCCGGTGACGCTGGCGCTCTGCGACGGGTTCGGGCTGGTGCCCGGCCGGCCGGGGCGGACCGGCGCCGTCCTGGCGGTGGGCGTGGCGACCCCGATCCTGTCGGCGGCGATCCTGCCGGCCAACGTGCCGAACCTCGTCATGGCCGGCTCGGCCGAGCAGGTGCTGGGCCTGCACCTCTCCTACCTGTCCTATTTCCTCCTGCACGCGCCGGTCCTGGCCCTGGTCAAGGGCGTGATGCTGGTGGTGCTGATCGTGCGCCTGTTCCCCGACCGCCTCAGCCACGGCGCCCAGGCCCTTCCCGTGCTGCCACCCGTCTCCGCGGCGGAGCGGCGCCTGGCCGTGATCCTGGCCTGCACCCTGGCCCTCTGGGTCACCGACAGCCTGCACGGCCTCGCCCCGGCCTGGGTCGGGCTCGCGGCCGCCGTGATCTGCCTGCTGCCACGGATCGGGGTCCTGCCGCCCGAGTCGTTCCAGCAGGTGAACCTGCGGACCTGCTTCTATATCGCGGGGCTGCTCGGCTTGGTCGCTCTGGTCAACGAGACCGGCCTCGGGGCGCGGTTGGGCCATGGGCTGCTCGCGGTGGCGCCGCTCACCCCCGATGCGCCGACCCAGAACTTCGCGGTGTTGACCGGCATCAGCACCCTCATGACGCTGCTGGTCACCGCCAACGGCGCGCCGGCCCTCTACACGGCGCTGGCGGGAGAGATGGTTCAGGCCAGCGGTCTCTCAGCGCTCGCCGTCGTGTCGGTCCAGGTGATCGGCTACGCGACGCTGTTCTTCCCCTACCAGGCCCCGCCCATCGTCTTCGCCAGCGAGCTCGGAGGCGTGCGCCTGCGGGATGCCACCCGACTCACCCTGGCCTTCGGCCTGGCCTCGCTCCTGGTCGCCGCCCCCCTCGATTACGCCTGGTGGCGTCTGCTGGGGCAACTCAAGTGACAGATCCGCCGCTCTATCAACACGCCCTCTGCATTGCGCCGCAGCATGACACATTGCGGCTTGCCGCCGGAGGCACTAGCGCTACCACCAGATTAGAGACGGTCCAGTTCGCAGCTGCGAGGCTTCAACCCAATGGCACCCACCGCGCGCCCGACAGTGGCACAGCCGCTTTCACCGCATCTCCAGATCTATCGCTGGACCTGGACGATGGCGATGTCGGTGTTTCACCGTATTACCGGCACCGCGCTCTATGGCGGGACTGCGCTGGTGGCGATCTGGCTCGTCGCGCTTGCATCCGGGCCGGTCGCCTATTCCTACGTGGCCGGCTTCTTCGGCTCGATCTTCGGCCGGCTGATCTTGTTCGCCTACACCTGGGTGCTGATGCACCACATGCTCGGCGGCCTGCGCCACCTGGTCTGGGACACCGGCGTCGGGTTCGACCGGGAGAAGCGCCTGAGCATGGCGCGCCTGACGCTGATCGGGTCCGTCGCACTCACGATCGTCATCTGGGCGGTCGCCCTTCTGGTCCGCTGAGGAGGCCGGCATGGCTAAGGAAGAAATCCGCCAGGACACCCGCGTTTCCATCCGCACCCCGCGCGCCCGCGTCCGCGGCCTCGGCGTCGCCCATCACGGCGCCGGCCATTGGTGGCAGCAGCGGGTGACCGCGGCGGCGAACGTCGTCCTGATGCTGGCCTTCGTGGTGATCGTCGCCAGCATGGCCGGCCGGGGCTACGTCGAAGCGACGCACCTGATTGCCAAGCCCCTGGTCTCGATCATCCTGATCCTGGCGCTGCTGTCGGTGACCATCCACATGCGGATCGGCATGCAGGTGGTCATCGAGGATTACGTGCACGGCCAAGGCACGAAGATCGCCGCGGTGTTCGCCAACAACGCCTACGCGGTCCTGGTGGCCGTGGCCTGCCTCTACGCGGTCCTGCGCATCGGCTTCGGACAGCCGGCCTGAACCCCGCCATCACGCATTTCGAGGAGCCGACCATGGCCGCCAACGGCACAAACGGCAGCGGGCCTGCCTACACCATTCACGATCACGCCTTCGACGTGGTGATCGTCGGCGCGGGCGGCGCGGGCCTGCGCGCCACCGTCGGCTGCTCCGAGGCCGGCCTGCGCACCGCCTGCATCACCAAGGTGTTCCCGACCCGCTCGCACACCGTGGCGGCGCAGGGCGGCATCTCGGCCTCGCTCGGCAATATGGGCCCGGACGATTGGCGCTGGCACATGTACGACACCGTGAAGGGGTCGGACTGGCTCGGCGACCAGGACGCGATCGAGTACCTCGTCCGCAACGCGCCGGCCGCCGTCTACGAGCTCGAGCATTGGGGCGTGCCCTTCTCGCGCACGGAAGAGGGCAAGATCTACCAGCGCCCGTTCGGCGGCATGACCACCGATTACGGCAAGGGTACCGCCCAGCGGACCTGCGCGGCGGCCGACCGGACCGGCCACGCCATGCTGCACACCCTCTACGGGCAGGCGGTGAAGAACCAGACCGACTTCTTCATCGAGTATTTCGCCCTCGACCTGATCATGGACGAAGAGGGCCGCTGCCGCGGCGTCATCGCCCTCGACCAGGCCACCGGCGAGATCCACCGGTTCCGCGCCCAGCAGACCATCCTGGCCACGGGCGGCTATGGCCGCGCCTACTTCTCCGCAACCTCGGCCCATACCTGCACGGGTGACGGCAACGCCATGGTGCTACGCGCCGGGCTGCCGCTCCAGGACATGGAGTTCGTGCAGTTCCACCCGACCGGCATCTACGGCGCCGGCTGCCTGATCACCGAGGGCTCGCGCGGCGAGGGCGGCTACCTGACAAATTCCGAGGGCGAGCGCTTCATGGAGCGCTACGCCCCCTCGGCCAAGGACCTCGCCTCGCGCGACGTGGTCTCGCGCTCCATGACCATGGAGATCCGCGACGGCCGCGGCGTCGGCAAGAACAAGGACCACATCTACCTGCACCTCGACCACCTCGACCCGAAGATCCTGCACGAGCGCCTGCCGGGCATCTCGGAGAGCGCGAAGATCTTCGCGGGCGTCGACGTGACCAAGGAGCCGATCCCGGTCATCCCGACCGTGCACTACAACATGGGCGGCATCCCCACGAACTATCACGGCGAGGTGCTCACCCTCCGCGACGGTAACCCCGACACGGTGGTGCCGGGCCTGATGGCGATCGGCGAGGCGGCCTGCGTCTCGGTCCACGGGGCCAACCGCCTCGGCTCCAACTCCCTGATCGACCTCGTGGTGTTCGGCCGCGCCGCCGGCAAGCGCTGCGCCGAGATCGTCGAGCCGAACGGCCGGGCCCAGGAACTGCCCAAGGGCGCCACCGACAAGGCGCTCGAGCGCCTGGACCGCTTCCGTCACGCCAACGGCTCGACGCCGACCGCCGAGCTACGCGCCGAGATGCAGAAGACGATGCAGAACAACTGCGCCGTGTTCCGCACCGGCGAGGTTCTGGAGGAGGGCAAGGGCCTGATCCACAAGGTCTGGAACGCCGCCGCCGACGTGAAGATCACCGACCGGTCCATGATCTGGAACACCGACCTCCTGGAGACCCTGGAGTTCGACAACCTGATCGGCCAGGCGGTGGTGACGATGGAATCGGCCGCCAACCGCAAGGAATCCCGCGGCGCCCATGCCCGCGAGGATTTCCCTGATCGCGACGACAAGGAGTGGATGAAGCACACCCTCTCCTGGCTCGATGAGGGCCGGCACCAGGTCAACATCGATTACCGACCGGTGCACACCTACACGATGTCGAACGAGATCCAGTACATCGAGCCGAAGGCGCGCGTGTACTGAGGCCAACCATCACGATGCACGTGCCGATGCGCGGCGCGTGCATCCCCTCAGACCGGTTTCCGGTTCTGACCGATATTGCCGGATATAATCGCAATGGCCCAGTTCAACCTTCCGAAGAACTCCCAGATCACGCAGGGCCGCACCTGGGCGCCGCCGCCCGGCGCCAAGAACCTGCAGACCTTCAAGATTTACCGCTGGAACCCGGATGACGGGGCCAACCCGCGGATCGATACCTATCAGGTCGATCGCGACGATTGCGGCCCGATGGTGCTCGACGCGCTGCTGTGGATCAAGAACAAGGTCGACTCGACCCTGGTCTTCCGCCGCTCCTGCCGCGAGGGCATCTGCGGCTCCTGCGCCATGAACATCGAGGGCCAGAACGCGCTGGCCTGCACGATGGGCATCGACGAGTGCAAGAGCCCGGACAACGCCCTGCCGGTGATGACCCGCAAGGACAAGGACGGCGCGGTCCGGATCTACCCGTTGCCGCACATGCCGGTGCTGAAGGATCTGGTCCCCGACCTGACCAACTTCTACGCCCAGCACGCCGCGATCGAGCCCTGGCTGCAGACCGAGACGCCCGCCCCCGAGAAGGAGTGGCGCCAGACCCCCGAGGATCGGTCGAAGCTCGACGGCCTGTACGAGTGCATCCTGTGCGCGTGCTGCAGCACGTCCTGCCCGAGCTACTGGTGGAACGGCGACAAGTTCCTCGGCCCGGCGGCCCTGCTGCAGGCCTATCGCTGGCTGATCGATTCGCGCGACGAGAATACCGGCGACCGGCTCGATGCCCTGCACGATCCGTTCCGGCTCTACCGCTGCCACACGATCATGAACTGCGCCAACACCTGCCCCAAGAGCCTGAACCCGGCCAAAGCCATCGCCGAGATCAAGAAGATGATGGTCGAGCGGGTGGTCTGACCGCATACCGGTGAGGCGCCCCGGCCACACCGGGGCGAAAAGGCCGCTCCTCCGCAGCGGAGTCGGGGGCGGCCCAGGCGGCCGCCTTGCGGTCAGCGCATTTGGCACGGAGTCAGGGGTGAAGCGCCATCGCGCGCGACCCCAAGCCTGATCCGAAGTGGTCCGATGCTGCGCCCGAGCCTGCCGATCTTCGCTGCCCTCTGCCTGAGCGCCACCCTCGGCGCCTGTGCGACGACCCGTCTGGAGAGCCCGAGGGGCCGGGCGCCGTCTCAGGCGTCCCTGGATGCCGTGCAGGCGGTCCCGTCGGGGACCGTGACGGCGGCGCCGCTCGCGCCCCCGCCCGGTGCGAGCGCGAGCCCCGACGCGCCGCCCCCACCCGGCGCTCAGGCGAATGCCGCGCCGAACGGGCCGACGGTGATCGCTGAGCCGGTGGCGCCCCCCGCGCCGCCGCCGCCGGTTGTCACGAGCGGCCGCGCCTCGGTGGTCGGCAGCTGGGATGCCAAGGACGCCACGGGCGCGAGCTGCAAGGTCACCCTGTCCAGCGCACCGGCCCTCGACCTCTACAAGGCCTCGGCCTCCGGCTGTCCCAACAAGGACCTGGCACGGGTCTCGGCCTGGGACTTCCGCGACGGCGAGGTCTATCTCTACCAGCCGGGCGGCACCGTCGCGGCGCGTCTGCGCCAGGGCAGCGGCGCACTCGAGGGGGCGCTGACCAAATCGGGCGCCACGCTCGCTCTGGCGCGCTGAGCCGGACGGCGCGGCCACGCACGTGGAGAGGGATCGGCCGCGACGGGCCGGTCCTGCATAAGGAATATGGTCTGGATTTCCGGCGCCGCGACGACCGCGCGCGCTTGGCGGCCAGCGCACCGCCCTTACATCAGGGCTTCCCACAGCGGTGCGCCCCAAAAATATGTTTTTGAATTGGCTTGAGCGCCGGGTCGATCCGTTCGCGCCCTTCGACGAGACGCGAACCCCGCCGCAGACGGTCCTGGGTTTCGCCGGCTTCTACCTTCGCCCGATTCGGGGGGCCCTGGCGGCCCTGTTCGTCATCGCGGTGGTGGCCGGGACGGTCGAGGCCTCCCTCTACCTCGTGATGCGCTGGTTCATCGACCTGCTCGCCACGGCCGACCGGGCCACCGTCCTGTCCGACCATGCGGTCGGGCTGGGCCTGGTATTCCTGCTGATCGCCCTGGTCCGGCCGCTCTCGATCTGGCTGCACGAGGTGCTGTCCAACCAGCTGATCGTGCCGCAATCGACCAGCCAGATCCGCTGGCGGGCGCATCTCTATACCCTGGGGCACGCGCTCTCGTATTTCCAGGGCGACTTCTCCGGTCGGCTCGCCAACCGGGTGGTGCAGGTCGGCCCGGCGGTGCGGGAGCTGGCGGTCGTGTTCATCGACACGCTGCTCTACGTGGCGATCTACGCCGTGACGGCGGTCGGCCTGTTCGGCTCGATCTCGCCGTGGCTCGCCCTGCCGGTTCTGATCTGGATCGCCGCCTACGCCGCCCTGACGACCTGGTTCGTGCCCCGGGCCCGCGCCCGCTCGCACAAGACCGCCGACACCCGCTCGGTCCTGATCGGCCGGATCGTCGACAGCTACACCAACATCCTGACGGTCAAGCTCTTCGCCCGTGACCGCGAGGAACGGGCCACGGTGCGCGACGCGGTCGAGGTCCATACCGACGCCTACCTGTACCAATTCCGGCTGGTGACCCTGACCACCAGCCTGCTCGGGCTGCTGAACAGCACGCTGCTGATCGCCACCGGCGCGGCCTGCCTGATTCTCTGGCGCGACGGCGGCATGACCACCGGCGAGGCCTCGGCCGGGCTGGCCCTGATCCTGCGGCTCATCGCCATGTCCGGCTGGGTGATGCAGACGGTCCGCGGCGTGTTCGAGAATGTCGGGGTGATCCAGGAGAGCATGCAGACCATGGCGCGGCCGCACGCGCTGGTGGACGCCCCGGAGGCCCGGGACCTCGTGGTGAAGGGCGGCGAAATCCGATTTGAGAATGTCGGATTCCATTACGGCCGCGGCGACGCCACCGTGATCGAGGATTTCAGCCTGACGATCCGCCCCGGCGAGAAGGTCGGGCTGGTCGGGGTCAGCGGTGCGGGCAAGTCCACCTTGGCGAGCCTGCTGCTGCGCCTCTACGAGGTCGAGAGCGGGCGCATCCTGGTCGATGGCCAGGACATCGCCACGGTGACGCAGCAATCCCTGCGCGAGGCCATCGCCATGGTCAGCCAGGACACGTCGCTGCTGCACCGCTCGATCCGCGAGAATATCGCCTACGGCCGTCCGGGCGCCACGCAGGAGCAGATCGAGCGCGCCGCGAAACTGGCCCATGCCGACCGGTTCATCGCCGATCTCATCGATCACAAGGGCCGTCGGGGTTACGACGCCCAGGTCGGCGAGCGCGGGGTCAAGCTCTCCGGCGGCCAGCGCCAGCGCATCGCCATCGCCCGCGTGATGCTGAAGGACGCACCGATTCTGATTCTCGACGAGGCGACCTCGGCCCTCGACAGCGAGGTCGAGGCGGCGATCCAGGACTCGCTCGACACGCTGGTGGCCGGCAAGACCGTGGTGGCGATCGCCCACCGCCTGTCCACCATCGCGGCGCTCGACCGCCTCGTGGTGATCGACCGCGGCCGAATCGTCGAGGAGGGCACCCATGCCGAGCTGGTCGCCCGCGGCGGCGTCTATGCCGGGCTCTGGGCCCGCCAGTCGGGCGGCTTCCTGGACGGCGGAGCGGCGCAGTTCGACGACGCCGTGGCGTAGCGATGCGGCCGAACTGGCATTCGGCAACATATGACAACGATCGTGACCTAACCGCCTCGCGAGGCCCTCTCTGGCAGCTTGACTTGGGGGTGGCACACGGTCTCATTGCTCAGATTAGAACGATAATGCTTTGATCGCGGCCCGGCCGGGAAATCAGGGCAGGGCACCTGCGGCCCTCACGCCAACGCACGGAGTTCCGAATCTTGGCGACCACCTCCGCCACTGCTCCCGCGACCCGGGATGGCAGCGCCCGAACGGACGGCCCCCACGAGGGCAGCCGCCGTGATTTCCTGTTCCTCGCCACCGGGGCCGGACTCGCGGTCGGGGCCGCCGCTACGGTCTGGCCGCTGATCTCGTCCATGGCACCCGATGCCGAGACGATCGCGGCCGGCGCGCCGATCGATGTCGATCTGACACCGATCCAGGACGGCCAGATCATCAACGTGTTCTGGCGCGGCAAGCTGATCTTCGTGCGCAAGCTCACGGCCAAGGAGGTGACCGACATGCAGTCGGTCCCGCTCACGGCCATGATCGACCCCGCGCCCTTCCCGACGCGGGTCAAGAACGGCCACGACCAGTGGCTGGTCGTCTACGGCAACTGCACGCATCTCGGCTGCGTGCCGATCGGCCACCAGGGCAATTTCGAGGGCTGGGCCTGCCCCTGCCACGGCTCGCAGTTCGACGCCGTCGGGCGCGTCCGCCACGGACCGGCACCGATCAACCTGCCGATCCCGCCCTACGCCTTCGAGACGGATACCAAGATCCGGATCGGCGAGGGTGGCAAGGAAGCGGCGTGAGAAGGACGCGGACATGAGCGGAACTGCCAGCACCTACGTCCCGAAGAGCCGCGTCGCCAAGTGGTTCGAGGCCCGGCTGCCGATCGCCGGGCTCGTGCACTCGTCCTTCATCGCCTATCCCGTCCCGCGAAACCTCAATTACTTCTGGACCTTCGGGGCCATCCTGGCCGCCTTCCTGGGGATCCAGATCGTCACCGGCGTCTGGCTGGCGATGCACTACGAGCCCTCGGCGACGGGCGCGTTCAATTCCGTCGAAAAGATCATGCGCGACGTCAATTACGGCTGGCTGCTGCGCTACGCGCACGCCAACGGCGCATCGATGTTCTTCGTCGCCGTCTATCTGCACATGTTCCGGGCGCTGTATTACGGGTCGTACAAGGCCCCGCGCGAGGTGCTCTACATCCTCGGCGTGATCATCTACCTCCTGATGATGGCCACGGCCTTCCTCGGCTACACGCTGCCCTGGGGTCAGATGAGCTTCTGGGGCGCCACGGTCATCACCAACATCCTGGCGGCGATCCCGGTGGTGGGCGACACCATCCAGACGCTGCTCTGGGGCGGATACTCGGTGGGCAATCCGACCGTGAACCGCTTCTTCTCGCTGCACTACCTGCTGCCCTGGATGATAGCCGGCGTGGTCGTGCTGCACGTCTGGGCCCTGCACGTCACCGGCCAGAACAACCCGGCCGGCATCCCGATCAAGTCGGGCAAGGACGCGGTGCCGTTCACGCCCTACGCGACCATCAAGGACGTGTTCGCGACCTGCGTGTTCATGATCCTGTTCGCCTGGTTCCTGTTCTACCAGCCGAACTATCTCGGCCATGCCGACAACTACATCGCGGCCAACCCCGCGGTGACGCCGGCGCACATCGTCCCCGAATGGTACTTCCTGCCGTTCTACGCGATCCTGCGCGCGGTCCCGAGCAAGCTCGGCGGCGTCATCCTGATGTTCTCGGCGGTGCTCATCCTTGCCTTCGCGCCGTGGCTGGATACGTCGCGGGTTCGGTCCTGCAACTACCGGCCGATCTACCGGCAGTTCTTCTGGGTGTTCATCGGCGCGACGCTGCTGCTCGGGTGGCTCGGCTCGCAGCCGCCGGAGGGGGGCTACGTCCTCGCCGCGCAGGTCTGCACGGCCTACTACTTCGCGCACTTCCTGATCGTGATGCCCCTCTGCGGCCTGTTCGAGACGCCGAGGGCGCTCCCCGGGTCGATCCTGGAGAGTGTCACGGGGCCGGGCAAACAGGTGAGTGGATCGGGTATGCCGGCGGGCGCCGCCGCCGCTCCGACCACCAAAGGCTGACGGGCTGACGACGGAACCATGATGATGACCCGCGTCTTCTCGACCACCGCCGCCGTCGCTCTCGCGGCGCTCCTGTTCGGCGCCGCGCCGGCCTCCGCGGAGGACGGGCATGGCGGCCCGATCCCGGGCCGCGTGAACTGGAGCTTCGCCGGCACGTTCGGCCGGTTCGACACCGCGCAGCTGCAGCGCGGCTTCCAGGTCTACAAGGAGGTCTGCTCCGCCTGCCATTCGATGAAGCTGGTCGCCTTCCGCAATCTCGCCCAGGAAGGCGGCCCGCATTTCTCCGCCGCGCAGGTCAAGGCCCTGGCCGCGACCTATCAGGTCAAGGACGGTCCGAACGATGCCGGCGAGATGTTCGACCGGCCCGGCCGGCCGGCCGATACGTTCCCGCCGCCTTTCCCGAACGACCAGGCCGCGGCGGCCGCCAACGGCGGCAAGGCGCCGCCCGATTTCTCGGTGATCGCCAAGGCGCGGACCTATTCCCGCGGCTCGCTCTACTTCCTGACCGACTGGCTGCCGTTCGTCGGCTATTCCGAGCACGGGCCCGACTACATCCATGCCCTGCTCAACGGCTACGAGGAGCCGCCGAAGGACTTCTCCGTTCCCGATGGCGGCCACTACAACAAGTACTATCCCGGCCACATCATCGCGATGCCGCCGCCGATCACGGACGGGCAGGTCACCTACGCGAAGGGCGAGGACGGCCAGCCCGTGGTCCCCGAGACGGTGGACCAGTACGGCAAGGATGTCTCGGCCTTCCTGATGTGGGCGGCCGAGCCGCACATGATGGACCGTAAGGCCCTGGGCTTCCGGGTCATCCTGTTCCTGATCGTCATGTCGGGGCTGCTCTACTACGTGAAGAAGAAGATCTGGGCCGATGTCGGCGGCGAGGTCCACGGCCTCCAGCCGGAGCTGCACAAGACCTTCTGAGCCGGCTCCGCACCGACTTTGCCGGATGGGCCTCCTTCGGGAGGCCCATCTTTTTTGGGCGGGGGCTGCGTGCTACCGCTCGGCGAGCGCGGCCGTCCGCCTTCCGGCGGGGCAGATCCCATTCCCCCCTCATCCAGAGGTGCCCGCGCCGGCGGGCCGCGAAGGAGGGGTCCAGGGATCGCTTCGCGCTATGGAGGCTCCTTCGCGGCCTCCGCTTCGCCCCGGCACCTCAGGATGAGGTGGCGGATGGGACATCCGACGCCCCGGCGGCGGCGCCACGACAGTAGGACAAGCGGCATGACGGCAGCGGTGCTCGGGGTGATGGGCGGGTCCGGCGTCTACGATCTGCCGGGGCTCGAGGACGTGCGCGAGGAACGCGTCGCCTCGCCCTGGGGCGAACCCTCGGACGCCCTGCGCATCGGGCGGATCGGGAATACCCGGATCGTGTTCCTGGCCCGCCACGGCCGGGGCCACCGGCTGTCGCCGTCCGGCATCAATTACCGCGCGAATATCGATGCGATGAAGCGCGCCGGCGTCACCGACCTCGTGGCGCTCTCGGCCTGCGGGTCGTTTCGCGAGGACTTACCGCCGGGCCTGTTCGTGCTGGTCGACCAGTTCGTCGACCGGACGCATGGGCGCGCCTCCTCGTTCTTCGGCGACGGCTGCGTCGCGCATGTCTCCGTCGCGCACCCGGTCGGCCCGGCGCTGCAGGCGCGGATCGCCACGGCCGCCAAGGCCGAGGACATCGCGGTCCATCGCGGCGGCACCTATGTCTGCATGGACGGGCCGCAATTCTCATCGCTCGCCGAATCCCGGGCCTACAAGGCGCAGGGCTTCGACGTAATCGGCATGACCAACATGCCCGAGGCCAAGCTCGCCCGCGAGGCCGAGATCACCTACGCCACGATCGCGATGGTCACCGACTACGATTGCTGGCACCCCGGCCACGATGCCGTGGACGTCGCCGCGGTGATCGCGGTCGCCCGGACCAATGCCGACAAGGCGGCCCGCTTGGTGGCGCGGCTCGCCCGCGACTTCCCGGCCGAGCGCGAGCCGTGCCCGGCGGGCTCGCACCGCGCCCTCGACGGCGCGATCATGACCGCGCCGACCGCCCGCGATCCGGCGCTGCTCGCCAAGCTCGACGCGGTGGCGGGGCGGGTGCTCCAGGGATAGGGCGGCTTCGCCCTTTCCATTCCGGACGAACTCACACTAGAACGCGCTCGCGGCCCCTGGCCGGCCCCGACGCAAAGTCCGAAACAAGATGCGCAGCGCCTCCATCAGCCGGAAGACCGCCGAGACCGATATCGCGGTCAGCGTCGGCCTCGACGGGACCGGGCAGTCGAAGATCGCCACCGGCATCGGCTTCCTCGACCATATGCTCGACCTGTTCGCCCGGCACGGCCTGTTCGATCTGGAGGTCAAGGTCGACGGCGACCTGCATATCGACCAGCACCACTCGGCCGAGGATTGCGGCATCGCGCTGGGCCAGGCCTTCGCCAAGGCGCTCGGCGACAAGCGCGGGGTGACGCGCTACGCCGACATCCACCTGCCGATGGACGAGGCGCTGACCCGGGTCTGCGTCGACATCTCGGGCCGGCCGTTCCTGGTGTTCCGCACAACCTTCCGGGTCGAGAAGATCGGCCAGTTCGACACCGAGTTGGTGCGCGAGTGGTTCCAGGCCTTCGCGATGAATGCCGGGCTGACGCTGCACGTCGAGACCCTGTACGGCGACAACGCGCACCACATTGCCGAGAGCTGCTTCAAGGGGCTGGCCCGCGCCTTGCGGAAGGCGGTGGCGATCGACCCCCGCGAGGAGGGGCGCGTTCCCTCCACGAAGGGCTCCCTGTAGACCAAGGTTTCGTCGCGCTCCCGAATGGCCGTTCCGGCCGTCGGCGAACGCTCTCACCGGGAGTTCCGCGATGCGGATGCGCAGCTACACGCTCCACCTGCCGGCCGATGCGCGGCCGGGCGAATCCATTGGCCTGGAGCGGGCGCTGCTCGTGCGGGACGGATTCTCCTGGCCGGCCTTCGCGTTCAGCGTGCTCTGGTTCCTCTATCACCGCCTCTGGATCGCGGCACTGATCGTGCTCGCCGGCCTGATGGCGCTCGCCGGCCTCGGCCATGCCCTCGGGCTGCCCCCAGGTATCGCCACCCTCGTGACCCTGCTGGCCTCCTGGCTGATCGGCCTCGAGGCGTCGAGCCTGCGCCGCTGGACGCTGGCGCGCCGGGGATGGCCGGCGCGGGACGCCGTCATGGCCGCCACCGCCGAGGAAGCCGAAGCCAAGGCGCTGGGCCGCTGGCTCGACGCCACCGCGCCGGCGCCCCGCCCGCCGTTCCCGGCCGGCCCGACCCGTCGCAGCGAGCCGGTGATCGGCCTGTTCCCCGCCCAGGAAATTGCCCGGTGAGTGGCAGGTCGAGACGCGCATGAGCACCGAGACGGTCGCGATCATCGATTACGGGTCGGGCAACCTCCATTCGGCCGCCAAGGCGTTCGAGCGCGCAGCCCGTGAGGCCGGGCGCGACGCGCGCATCCGTCTGACCTCCGACCCGGCCGTCGTGGCCGCCGCCGACCGCGTCGTGCTGCCGGGCGTCGGCGCCTACGCGGATTGCCGGCGCGGGCTCGATTCCGTCCCCGGCATGGTCGAGGCCATGACCGAGGTGGCGCAGGTCGCCGGCCGGCCGTTCCTCGGCATCTGCGTCGGCATGCAGCTGCTTGCGAGCCGCGGGCTGGAATACGAGACGACGCCCGGTCTCGGCTGGATCCCGGGCGATGTCGCGCCGATCCGCCCATCCGACCCGGCGCTCAAGATCCCCCATATGGGCTGGAACACCCTCCGGATTGCGCGCGACCACGCGTTGCTCGCCGGCATTCCCACCGGTGAGGACGGGTTGCACGCCTATTTCGTGCACAGCTTCGCGCTGGCCGCGGAACGCCCGGAGGATGTCGTCGCCCAGGCCGATTACGGCGGTCCCGTCACCGCCATGGTCGCCCGCGGCAACGTCGCCGGCACACAGTTCCACCCCGAGAAGAGTCAGCGCCTCGGCCTGGCGCTCATCGCGAATTTTCTGACCTGGCGCCCCTGAACGCGCTACGGATTCGGCGAGAAGGAAGACAGCACCCGTGATCCTGTACCCGGCGATCGACCTGAAGGAGGGACGCTGCGTCCGCCTCGTCCAGGGGGACATGGCGCAGGCCAAGATCTTCGGCGACGATCCGGCCGCGCAGGCCGCGACCTTCGAGGAGCAGGGCTTTCCCTGGCTCCACGTGGTCGATCTGGACGGCGCCTTCGCGGGCGCGCCGCGCAACGCCGCCGCAGTGGACGCGATCCTGGCCCGGGTCGGCATCCCGGTGCAGCTCGGCGGCGGCATCCGCGAGATGAAGACGCTCGAGGGCTGGCTCGCCAAGGGCGTCGCCCGGGTGATCATCGGCACGGCCGCGGTGCGCGATCCCGCCTTCGTCCGCGAGGCGGCGCGCCTGCATCCCGGCAAGATCGCGGTGGGCATCGACGCCAAAGATGGGCGCGTGGCCGTCGAGGGCTGGGCGCAGACCTCCAGCATGACCGCCGAGGAGCTCGGCCGCCGCTTCGAGGATGCCGGCGTCGCGGCGATCATCTACACCGACATCGCCCGCGACGGCATCCTAAAGGGTCTCAACGTCGAGATGACCCTGGCGCTGGCCCAGGCCGTGCGCATCCCGGTGATCGCGTCGGGAGGCCTCGCCTCCATCGACGACGTGCACCGGCTGCTCCAGCCCGATTGCGCCCTCATCGCCGGCGCCATCACCGGACGGGCCCTCTATGACGGCCGCATCGACCCGCAGGCGGCGCTCTCCGCCATCGCGCGGGCGCGCGGCCCGGCGGCGTGATAGGATCGCCCCTGGATTGCTTGTAAGCGGGATTCCTTGAGAGGCGCCGATGAGTGCGGCAAAGGTGGCGGCCCGCGCCGCCGCAACCGGGACTACCTACGACGACGATTTCTATACCTGGACGCGGGAACAGGGTGCACGTCTGCGCGCTCGCGACTTCGGTGGTCTGGACCTCGATAACTTGGCCGAGGAGATCGAAAGTTTGGGCCGCAGCGAGTTCAATAGCCTTGTTAGCGCTTGGCGTTTGATCCTGCTGCACATGCTGAAATGGGATCACCAGCCGGATCGCAGGACGCGCAGCTGGATGATTTCAATCCGAACCCATCGCAACAGGGCGGCGGATCTGTTGGTGGATAACCCAGGGCTTAAGAGCCGTCTCCAGCAAGCGTTGGAACGCGCCTATCGGGATGCGAGGGACGAAGCTTCGGTCGAGACGGGCTTGCCGTTGCGCGCCTTTCCGAAAGAGTGCCCCTATAGCTGGGATGAGATGGCGACCCGAATCTTCTCGATCGATTCCGAAGACACGCTCGGCTGATAGAGTCATCCTGTGCTCAAAACCCGCATCATCCCCTGCCTCGACGTGAAGGACGGCCGCGTCGTGAAGGGCGTCCGCTTCGAGGGGCTGCGCGATGCCGGCGATCCGGTGGAGGCGGCGAAGGTCTACGACGCGGCCGGCGCCGACGAGCTCTGCTTCCTCGACATCACCGCGAGCCGCGAGGCCCGGGGCACGCTGCTCGATATCGTCAGCCGCACCGCCGAGGCCTGCTTCATGCCGCTAACCGTCGGCGGCGGCGTGCGCACCGTCGAGGATGTGCGCGCGCTGCTGCTCGCCGGCGCCGACAAGGTCGCGATCAACACCGCGGCCGTGAAAGACCCGGACCTCGTCGCCCGGGCGGCGGAAAAATTCGGCGCACAGTGCATCGTGGTGGCGATCGACGCCAAGCGGGTCTCCGGTCCCGGAGAGCCCGCCCGGTGGGAGATCTTCACCCATGGCGGCCGCGACCCGACCGGGATCGACGCCGTCGCCTTCGCCCGCCTCGTCGCCGAGAAGGGCGCCGGAGAGCTGCTGGTGACCTCCATGGACAAGGACGGCACCCGTTCCGGCTACGACTTGGCTCTCACGCGGGCGATCAGCGACGCCGTGACCGTGCCGGTCATCGCCTCGGGCGGGGTCGGCGGCCTCGACGACCTCGTGGCCGGGGTGGCCCAGGGCGGGGCGAGCGCCGTGCTGGCCGCATCGATCTTCCATTTCGGGCAGGCGAGCGTCGCCGAGGCGAAGGCCCATATGGCGGCCGCCGGCCTCGCGATGCGACTCGACGGCCCGGCATCATCCGCGAGGGCGCCCCTGTGACCAGCATTCTTCTCGCCAACGCGACCCTCCTCGATCCGGCGACGGGGCGCGAGACGCGCGGTGCCGTGCTGGTGCAGGACGGCCGCATCGCCGACATGGCCGAGGGCGCCGCGCCCGGGGCTCCGGCGGACGCCGCCCGGATCGACTGCCGCGGGAGAATCCTGACCCCGGGCCTGATCGATATGCGCGCCTTCGTGGGCGAGCCGGGGGCCGAGCATCGCGAGACGCTGGCCTCGGCCAGCGCCGCGGCGGCGGCAGGCGGCGTCACGACCCTGGTCTGCATGCCCGACACCAACCCGGTGATCGACGGCCCGGCGATCGTCGATTTCGTGCTCCGCCGCGCGCGCGATACCGCCTGCGTCCATGTCCTGCCCGCCGCCGCGATCACCAAGGGCCTGGCCGGCAAGGAGATGACCGAGTTCGGCCTGCTTCAGGAGGCTGGCGCGGTGGCCTTCACCGACGGGCTGCACGCCGTGGCGAACGCCCAGGTGATGCGCCGCGCCCTGACCTACGCCCGGGATTTCGACGCCCTGCTGATGCAGCATGTCGAGGATGCCGACCTCGTCGCCGAGGGCGTGATGAACGAGGGCGAGCTCGCCTCGCGCCTCGGGCTGATGGGCATCCCCCGCGAGGCTGAGACCGTGATGCTGGAGCGCGACATCCGCCTCGTGCGGCTGACCGGCGCCCGCTACCACGCGGCGATGATCTCGACCGCCGATTCGGTGGAGATCCTGCGCCGGGCCAAGCAGGACGGGTTGCCGGTGACCTGCGGCGTCTCGGTCAACAACCTCGTGCTGAACGAGAACGATATCGGCCATTACCGCACCTTCTGCCGGCTCTCGCCACCGCTCCGCGACGAGGCCGACCGGCACGCCATGGTCCGGGCGCTCGACGAGGGCGTGATCGACGTGGTCGTCTCCGACCACAATCCGCAGGATGTCGAGACCAAGCGCCTGCCCTTCGCGGAAGCCGCCGACGGCGCGCTCGGGATCGAGACCCTGCTCGGCGCGTCCCTGCGCCTGGTCCATACCGGCGACCTCGCGCTCAACAAGCTGATCGCGGCGCTGACCGTGAACCCGGCCCGGATCCTCGGGCGCGAGGCCGGACGCCTGGCGGTCGGCGCGCCCGCCGACCTCGTGCTGATCGATCCCGATCTGCCCTACGTGCTCGACAAGCGCCGGCTGAAGTCGCGCTCCAAGAACTCGCCCTTCGACGAGGCGCGGCTCCAGGGTGCCGCGGTGCTGACCCTGGTTTCCGGGCGGATCGTGCACGCGATCGACGATCTCGCGGCGGCGGCCTGATGCTGGCCGATCTCGCGACGCCGGCCGCCCTCGGTGGCCTGGCCCTCGGCTACGCCCTGGGCTCGATCCCGTTCGGGCTGATCTTCACGCGCTTCGCCGGCCTCGGCGACGTCCGGGCGATCGGCTCGGGCAATATCGGCGCGACCAACGTGCTGCGCACCGGTCGGAAGGGCCTCGCCGCCGCAACCCTACTGGGCGACGCTCTGAAGGGGACGGCCGCCGTGCTGATCGCCCGTCAGCTGGGCGGCGAAGGCCCGGTGCTGGCCGCCGGGCTCGGGGCCTTCCTCGGCCATCTCTTCCCGGTCTGGCTCGGGTTCAAGGGCGGCAAGGGGGTGGCGACCTTCATCGGCGTGCTGCTGGCGTTCAGCCCCCCGGCTTTGGCCGCCTTCGCGGTGATCTGGCTCGGCCTCGCCTTCGCGTTGAAATACTCGTCGCTCGCCGCTTTGGCGGCCTCCGCGGCGACGCCGTTGGTGCTGTGGGCGCTCGGCTTGCCGACGCAAGCTGCGCTGTTCCTGCTGCTCGGCGTGCTGTTATGGTGGAAGCACGCGCCCAACATCCGGCGACTCGCGGCCGGCACCGAGGGGCGCATCGGCCAGAAAGGCTGAGCGTACGCGCCGGATGGCGTGATCCCGGGGGTGCGTCATGCAGCTCACCGATGCGCAGCGCCTCGACTGGCTGCGCCTGATCCGGACCGAGGGTATCGGCCCGCGCAGCTTCCGCTCTCTGATCAACCGGTTCGGCGGCGCGGCGGCAGCGCTCGAGGCGCTGCCGGATTTGAGCCGTCGTCAGGGCCGGCGCATCGAGCCGTTCAGCCGGGCGCAAGCCGAGGACGAAATCGCCGCCCTGGCGCGCCTCGGCGGGCACCTGCTCGCCACCGGGGAAGCGACGTATCCCCGTCTGCTCCAGCTCACCGACGCGGCGCCACCACTGATCGCCCTGCGCGGCGCGCCACAGATCCTGAACCGGCCTTCGGTGGCGCTGGTCGGATCGCGCAACGCCTCGACCGCCGGGCTCGCCTTCACGGAGCGGCTGGCCCGGGGCCTTGGGGAAGCCGGACTTGTCGTCGTGTCGGGCCTCGCCCGCGGGATCGATGCACGGGCGCACAAAGCCACCCTGCAGACCGGCACCATTGCCGTCATGGCCGGCGGCCAGGATCGGATCTACCCGGCGAGCCATGTCGGCCTGGTGGACGCGATCCTGGGGGAGGGCGGGGCGGTCCTGGCCGAGATGCCGATGGGCTGGGAGGCGCGCGGCCGCGACTTCCCCCGGCGCAACCGGATCATTTCCGGTTTGGCCTACGGTACGATCGTCGTGGAGGCGGCGCGCCGGTCCGGCTCGCTGATCACGGCGCGCTACGCCCTGGAGCAGAATCGCGAGGTCTTCGCGGTCCCGGGCTCGCCCCTGGACCCGCGGGCCGAGGGCACCAACGACCTGATCCGCCAGGGGGCAACCCTGGTGGCCGACGTGCATCACGTCCTCGACGTGATCGGCCCGATCATCGAGCGCGGCCCCGATCCCGACGCCGCCCCCGCGCGGCAACGGCCCGACCTCGCCGAGCAGCCGGATTTCTGGGACGAGATCGATCTGGAGGGACGGGCGAGCCTGCTGAACGATGGCGCAGACCCGGATCGCGTTTTCGACGCCCCGGTCGTCGAGCCGGACGAGCCCGCGGACGACCGTCAAAAAATCATCGCCCTGCTGGGGCCGAGCCCGGTCGGCACCGACGAGCTCGCGCGCAGTGCCGGCGTCGGCGCCCGCGTGGTGCAGACCGTGCTGCTGGAGCTGGAGCTCGACGGCCGCATCGAGCGGCACGGCAGCGGCGCGGTCTCGCTGGTCAGTCGCTGACCGGGTCCGCGTCGGAATCGGCGAGGTTGCGCATCACGTCGAGGCAGCCCTGCAGGATGTAGGCGGCGGCGAGCTTGTCCACGAGCTGGCCGCGCCGCGCCCGGGACGCATCCGCCTCGATCAGCGCCCGGGTCACGACGGCGGTGGACAGGCGCTCGTCAAAGAACACGTGCGGGATGTCGATGATCGGCTTCAGGTTGCGCACGAAGGCACGGGTCGACTGGACGCGAGGCCCCTCGCTGCCATCCATGTTGAGCGGCAGGCCGATCACCAGCCCGCCGACCGCGTGCTGCCGGCAGAGCGCGGCGAGGCGCTGGGCGTCGGGGGTGAACTTCACCCGGCGGATCGTCTCGAGGGGCGTGGCGATCTGGCGGCCCAGATCCGACAGGGCGAGCCCGATCGTCTTGGTGCCGAGATCGACCCCGATCAGGCGCGCGCCGCCCCGCGAGGCGGCCGCGAAGGTACGGATCTCGTCGAAATTCATGGCCTGGCCCTACGCCAGCCCGGCGCCCCGCGCCAGCGTCGCCTCCGCGATCCCGTCGAACCGGGCCGGAAGCGGCGTCGCGCCCGGACCCAGGACGATGGCGGCGGAGGGTCGGGTCACGCGGTCGAAGAAGTCGGCCAAGTTCTCGCCGCCGAAGCGCACGGTCTCGAGATCGGGGGCGAGCAGCCAGATGTCGTACTCGTCCGTCGCCCCGGCGACGTCCCAGAACAGGAAGCTGCCATCCTCGCCCGCGCCGAAGAAGCAGGCGCGCTCGATCACCGCCGGGTCGCCGTCCTCGACGTCGAAGCGGTGCGGTTCGCCGCCACCCTCCAGCATCGCCACCGCGTTGCCGACGCTCACGGCGATCACCCCGGCCTGGGTCGCGAGATCGCTGGCCTCGAACGGGGCCGGCACGGCGATCCGGAACTGCGCGGCCGCCAGGCCGATGCCGCAGGTCTCGCAGAAGCTCCGGTAGGAGGCCGGCAGGGGAAAGCCGAGCTCCGCGGCGGCGCGGTCGAGATCCGCCGGTTGTGCCAGGAAGCCCGCCGACAGGCTCGTGAACGCCTGCTCCCACATCAAACCCGCTCCCTCGTCCACAGCGTTAACGCTCTCCGCAGATCGACCCAGATGCACCCGGATCCGTTCGCGAATAGGTAGGTTAAAACTTCGTTAATCCACGTTTCGGGTATCGCCATGCCGACGATAGGCCAGCCCAGCGCCCCACGCCCGTCCCGCCGCAAGCAGCCCATGACCCGCAAGCAGTGCTGGATGCTGGTCTTGGCCTTCGAAGTTCTGGTCTTCGGCGTCTCGCAATCCGTCTTCCGGCCGGCGCGTCAGGCCGGGATCACGATCGAGATGTCGGTGACGCCGAACCACGTGGTGACCTGATCCCCGCGATCTGACCGGATCTCTTCCCACGGCGCGGCCATGCAGACCACAGCCCGCGTTGCGGCGCGTCGAAGCGCAGTGCTATAGCCCGGCCCGGCGCCGGGGCTGCCTCCCGGGCAGGGACGAACGGGACGGCATGTCGGTCGATGAGAAGACGGTTCGGCGCATCGCGCATCTGGCGCGGATCGCAGTCACCGACGACGAGGTCGGTCCGCTGCAGGGTGAGCTGAACGCGATCCTGGCCTTCGTCGAGCAGCTCGGCGCGGTGGACGTGTCCGGTGTCGAGCCGATGACCTCGGTCACCCCGATGGCGATGAAGAAGCGCGAGGACGTGGTCACCGAGGGCGGCCGCGCCGCCGACGTGGTCGCCAACGCCCCCGAGACCGAAGACAATTACTTCCTGGTTCCGAAGGTCGTCGAGTAGGCTGCTTCCGGCCTTCGGCGAAGCATGAATTCTGGCGGCATGCGCGCGGCGGCGCGCGCGAGGACGTGAACAGCGTGGATCCGAACGAACTCACCCTGGCCGAGGCGCGCGACGCCCTCAAGGCGAAGCGGATCTCGGCCCGCGAGCTGACCCAGGCGCATCTCAACGCGATGGCCAAGGCCCGCGTGCTGAACGCCTTCATCCGCGAGACGCCCGATCACGCCCTCAGGATGGCGGACGAAGCGGACAAGAAGATCGGCGCCGGCGAGGCCCGCCCGCTGGAAGGCATCCCGCTCGGGATCAAGGACCTGTTCTGCACCGACGGCGTCACCACCACGGCCGGCTCGAAGATCCTCGAGACCTTCGTGCCGCATTACGAATCCGCCGTCTCGGCCAATCTGTGGCGCGACGGCGCGGTGATGCTGGGCAAGCTGAACCTCGACGAGTTCGCCATGGGCTCGTCCAACGAGACCAGCGCCTACGGCAACGTCGTCTCGCCCTGGCGGCGCAAGGGCTCGGACGCCCAGCTGGTGCCGGGCGGATCCTCCGGCGGCTCGGCCGCGGCGGTCGCGGCGCGGCTCTGCCTGGGCGCCACCGCCACCGATACCGGCGGCTCGATCCGCCAGCCCGCCGCCTTCACCGGCACGGTCGGGATCAAGCCGACCTACGGCCGTTGCTCGCGCTGGGGCACGGTGGCCTTCGCTTCCTCCCTCGACCAGGCCGGCCCGATCGCCCGCACGGTGCGCGACTGCGCGATCCTGCTCGGCTCGATGGCCGGCCCGGACGCCCGCGACACGACCTGCGTCGACCTCCCGGTGCCGGATTTCGAGGCCGCGGTCTCCCGCGGCGTGAAGGGCCTGACCATCGGCATTCCCAAGGAGTACCGGGTCGACGGCATGCCGGCCGAGATCCAGAAGCTCTGGGACGACGGCGCCGCCTGGCTGAAGGCGGCCGGCGCGACGATCAAGGAGATCTCGCTGCCGCACACCTCCTCGGCGCTGCCGGCCTATTATATCGTCGCCCCGGCAGAGGCCTCTTCGAACCTCGCCCGCTACGACGGCGTCCGCTACGGCCTGCGCGTGCCCGGCAAGGACATCGCCGGGATGTACGAGAACACCCGCGCCGCCGGCTTCGGCCGCGAGGTCAAGCGCCGGATCATGATTGGCACCTACGTCCTCTCGGCCGGCTATTACGACGCCTATTACGTGCGCGCCCAGAAGATCCGCACGCTGATCAAGCGCGACTTCGAGCAGGCCTATGCGGCCGGCGTCGACGCGATCCTCACCCCGGCGACGCCGTCCTCCGCCTTCGGGATCGGCGAGAAGGCCTCGGCCGACCCGGTGGAGATGTACCTCAACGACGTGTTCACCGTGACGGTGAACATGGCCGGGCTTCCCGGCATCGCGGTCCCGGCCGGGATCGACGGGCAGGGCCTGCCGCTCGGCCTCCAGCTGATCGGCCGGCCGTTCGACGAAGAGACGCTGTTCGCGGTCGCCCAGGTGATCGAGGAGGCCGCAGGCCGGACGGTGCTGCCCGAGCCCTGGTGGGCATGACGGTCCCGTTCTATCCCTGGACGGTCTGGATCTGGGCCGCGTTCGATCCGGCGCTGATCGTGGTGGCGGTCTATCTCGGCTGGACCGCCAGCCAGTTCGGCAAGGTGTTCATCGCGGCGATCGCGGCGCTCGGCTTCTCGGTGCTGTTCTCCTGGGCGGTGAGCGCGGCCGGGATCCCCTGGCCGGCCCCGATCACCCATGACGGCCCGACCTTCTTCCCGGTGCGCGCGGTCGCCGCCCTGCTCTGGGCGATCTTCGGCTACGGCGCCCGGCGGGCCATCGCCCGGCGCGCTTGATTCTTGCGCGGGGCGACCCGTAAGTGATTGGACGACACCTGCTCCTACTCGCGCCCTCATCCTGAGGTGCCCGCGCGAGCGGGCCTCGAAGGAGCCTCCAGCGGCCGCGCGATCCCTGGAGCCCTCCTTCGAGGCCGCTTCGCGGCACCTCAGGATGAGGGTGGGAATGGAAGCCCCTGACAAGCCTTTCCGGCCCGGACGACCATGAACGCACCTGTCGATCCCAAAAAACTCATCAAGGGCGGCCTGCACGACTGGGAGGTGATCGTCGGCATGGAGGTCCATGCCCAGGTCTCCAGCCGCGCCAAGCTGTTCTCCGGCGCCTCCACCGAGTTCGGCGGCGAGCCGAACGACCACGTCTCGCTGGTCGACGCCGCGATGCCCGGCATGCTGCCGGTGATCAACGCCGAATGCGTCGCCCAGGCGGTGCGCACCGGGCTCGGGCTGAAGGCCCAGATCAACCTGCGCTCGGTTTTCGACCGGAAGAACTACTTCTACCCGGACCTGCCGCAGGGCTACCAGATCTCGCAGTACAAGGACCCGATCGTCGGCGAGGGCGAGGTGCTGGTCGACATGGCCGACGGCACGTCGATCACCGTCGGCATCGAGCGCCTGCATCTGGAGCAGGATGCCGGCAAGTCGCTGCACGACCAGGATCCGACCAAGAGCTTCGTCGACCTCAACCGCTCGGGCGTGGCGCTGATGGAGATCGTCTCTCGGCCGGACCTGCGCTCGTCGGAGGAGGCCAAGGCCTACGTGACCAAGCTGCGCACGATCCTGCGCTATCTCGGCACCTGCGACGGCGACATGGAGAAGGGCTCCCTGCGCGCCGACGTGAACGTCTCGGTGCGCCGCCCCGGCGAGCCGCTCGGCACCCGTTGCGAGATCAAGAACGTCAACTCCATCCGCTTCATCGGCCAGGCGATCGAGACCGAGGCGCGCCGCCAGATCGCGATCCTGGAGGATGGCGGCAAGATCGACCAGGAGACCCGCCTGTTCGACCCGGGCAAGGGCGAGACCCGCTCGATGCGCTCCAAGGAAGAGGCGCACGATTATCGCTACTTCCCCGATCCCGACCTGCTGCCGCTCGAGTTCGACCAGGCCTATGTCGACGCCCTCGCGGCCGGCCTGCCGGAACTGCCGGACGCCAAAAAGGCGCGGTTCGTCAAGGATTACGGCCTCTCGCCCTACGATGCCGGCGTGCTCGTGGCCGAGCGGGCCTCGGCCGACTACTACGAGGCCGTGGCCAAGGGCCGTGACGGCAAGGCCGCGGCCAACTGGGTGATCAACGAGCTGTTCGGGCGCCTGAACAAGGAAGGCCTCTCGATCGAATCGACACCGGTCTCCGCCGACCAGCTCGGCGCGATCGTCGACCTGATCGGCGAGGGCGTCATCTCCGGCAAGATCGCCAAGGACCTGTTCGAGATCGTCTGGACCGAGGGCGGCGACCCGCGCGCCATCGTCGACAGCCGCGGCATGAAGCAGGTGACCGATACCGGCGCCATCGAGGCCGCCATCGACCAGATCATCGCGGCCAACCCCGACAAGGTCGCCCAGGCGAAGGAGAAGCCGACCCTGCTCGGCTGGTTCGTCGGCCAGACCATGAAGGCCACGGGCGGCAAGGCCAACCCGGCGGCGGTCAACGCGCTGCTCAAGGCGAAGCTCGGGATCGCCTGACCCGCGCTCGGATCGCGCCACGATGAGATCCCGCCGCGGCTCAGCCGGGGCGGGTGATGGCAGAGCGGGTCCTGACACAAGAAACCGTAGCGGCAGCAGCTTAAGGTGGGGCCTTTCGCGTCTTCGAAGACGTGCCGTATCGGCCGCTTCTGCGCCCCTGGAGCTGCCTTCCGTCCGGTTGTTCGTTCAATGCCGCTAGGTTCCGGGCCGAACCTGTCCCTGAACCGTCTCAGCGGCGTCACGCTGCGGTGGAGTCATGCCTGTCTCCTCCAGCTTCGGATGACCGTTCAACACCAGCACATCCCTGATGCGCTGAAATATTGATCCGGTCCGTGTCCGCTGTCGCTGAACACATCCGAAGACTGCGCCGGCTTCGGAGTCGCGTCAACTCGGAATTTCCGGCCACGCTCGCTTTTCTCTGCTTTCGTCCGGCGGCACCGCAGTGCGGCGTCGCCGGATCAAACGCTTATGGCGGCCGGCACGGCAGCGCAAAAATTTAGCTCGCGCCCATCCGGATCGGCCGCATCCTACTTGCCGGCGCCCATGTTGTTCTCGACGAGAAACCGGATCCCGCGCGCGAAGGACTCGTCGGTGTCGCCGCGCAGGTCGACGCTGTAGGCCTTCTCCGGGACGTTGCCGGAGAGCTGTTTGACGTAGACGTTGAGGTTCAGGATCAGGTTGGACACCTTCTGAACCTCGCCGGTGATCGCCACGTCGGCGCCGAGCTTGCGCGCGAAATCCTCGGCGCAGCCGTTGCAGCGACGCAGATCCGCGCTCTTGGCGACCTCCTCCTTCACCGGATCGGTCGGCACGACCTCGAACAGGCCCTTCTTCGCGAGAAGATCGCGCAGCTGGGCGCTGGTGCGGTCGAGCCGCGCCCGGTCGGCCTCGTCGCCCGGCACCGGCGAGAGGTTGGAGAACTGAAAGTCGAACACCGCGGCCCTCTCGGGAGCGGCGACAGCCGGGCCGGCCGCGAGCAACAGGGCGGCCGCGCAGAAAGCGGTCCGGAACATGGGCGTCTCCTCGTCGGCGCGCAGGCGGCGCCGTAGAGAGCCAACGCGGCAAGGCGCGGCGATGTCCCGGCGGCCCCGATCAGCGCCGATCGGCTTCGACCTGCCCATCGGCGGCCCTGGCGGTCGGGCCAGCCACCCGATCGCGCAGATCCATGAACCATGTCGGCAACGGCGCCCGGCCGGTACCCACCACCACGGTGGCGGTCATGCCGGCCACCAGCGGCACGTCGTCGGGCTTGTGGTCAATCCGGACGCGCACCGGCACGCGCTGGGCGAGCCGCACCCAGGTATAGACCGGGTTCACGTCCGGCAGCCCCTGGGTGCTGGCGGCGGCGTTGGCCGTCGAGATGCCGAGCGTGATGCTCTCCACCGTCCCGGTCAGGTGCGACGCGTAGCCCATCAGCTTGATGTCGGCGGCGTCGCCGACATGGACATTGGCCATCTTCGTTTCCTCGAAATAGCCGTCGATCCAGAACGAATCCGTATCGACGACGCTGATGTTCGAGGTGCCGGTGCGGGCGTAATCGCCGACGCGCATCAGCAGGTTGGTCACGCGGCCGTTGACCGTGGATTTCACCTGCGTGCGCTCGAGATTGACCTTGGCCTGGCGCAGCTGCGCCTGCGCGCTCTCCAGCGACGCCTCGGCGATCTTGGCAGTGCCGGCATATTGCTGCTTCTCCTCCACCGAGGTCGAGACGGTGGTGAGCGCTTGGCGGCGGGCCGATTGCGCATTCTTGACCTGAAGGTCGGCCTCGCGATTCTTCACCTCGGCATCCGCCGACGTGACCGCGACCTCGAAATCCACCGGGTCGATGACGTAGAGCAGGTCGCCCTTGTGGACGAACTGGTTGTCCTGGACCCGCAGGTCGACGATCTGCCCGGACACCTGCGGGGCGATGTTGGCGACCTGCACGCGCACCCGGCCATCCCGGGTCCACGGCGCCACCACGTAGAAGTCCCACACGAACACGGCCGCCACGAAGGCGACGAGCAGGATCACCCCGGTGGCAGCCAGGCGAACGACCTTCGCCCTGCGGCCGCGACGCGCGGTCAGCCGCGGCGGATCGGCCTGGCTCTGCGCGTCCGTGCGGGAAGCGGCCTTGGGATCGTCCTCATCGGCGGTTGTGGCGGGCATCTAGATGAACGCAATCAGGAGGGCGAGGACACAGACGTAGATGCCGGCCTCGGCCAGCGGGGCGTTGGCGACGTAACGGCTGAAGCGAATGCGGGCGAAGAACCACCGCAGGCAGATGAGGATCCCGAAGGCGATGAGCGCATAGGCGACGAACGAGGAGATCAGCACCCCGCCGATGTGGATATCCTCGTACATGCCGGTCCCGAGCTAACCTCTAAGTCAGAAGCGTGCGATGTTGAGCCGACGCAGGAAGCGTCGATGGCGCGCGATGGTACGCGCTGCCGTCACCAGGTCGCTGGCAGCCCGCGCCGTGGTGAGCCGCACAATCCGGTCCTGCTGTGATGTAGCCCGGATGAGATCCCGCGCACCGGTCTCGAGAACGCGATCATCGCCGGCGGCCAGCCCGGCGCCGGCTCGCTGGATCGCGTCGCGCAGCGGCTCCACCGCCCAGAGCCGCCGAAGCTCGGCATGGGCCCGGGCGGCGGCCGCCTCCAGGCGGGCCAGCGCGAAGGCATGCGAGAGGCTGGCCCGGCGCACGGCGCCGCTTCCGGAGCTATAGCCAGCGAACTGGAGCAGCCGGTCGGCGTTCAGGCTCGTGCGCGTCGTCGCGTCGCCACCCTCGCCGACCAGGGCATCGGCCAGGGCGCGCTGCGCCGAATCGAGGGCATAGACGCGCTGCCGCTCGCGCGTGGTCGGCAGCACCAGGCGCACCACGATCGACAGGATGGTGGCGGCCACCACCACGAGGAACGCGTTCAGCAGGAAGCTCTGCGCATCGTAGCTCTGCGGATTGGACGGGCCGAGCAGCACCGGGAAGAACACGATCACGATGAAGCCGATGCCGAAGGTCTTCGGGTTCAGCGACAGGAAGCAGCCGAAGAAGATCACCGGCGCCATCACGATGGCGAGCATCGGGAAGCCCTGGACCCCGTCGAGGAACACGAACCGGGCGATGCCCGCGAAGGTCGCCGCCAGCGTCATGCCGATCACGACGCCGTTGGCGAATTTCTTCGGATCGGGTGTGGTGGAGGACAGAGCGGCGGTCGCGGCGACCTGCACCAGCGCGAAGGACGCCTGCGGCAGGCCGAGCGCCACGAAGGCGGCCGCCGTGATCGCGAAGCCGATCGCGACCCGCAGGGCCCCGCGCAGGGCGACCGGAAAATCCCGATGCGTCGGCAGGGTCGCGTCCCGAAGCGGCCGATGGCCGTCGGCCACCGCCCGCATGCCGTCCTGCGCGAAGGCCGCCGCACAGACCACGTCGAGGGCGCGCTGGAGGACGACGACCTCGTCGAGAGGCCGGTCGCCGTCGCGGATCGCGTCGTCGATGAGGGCGCGCAGGCGTTCGTCGTCCCGTTCGAGGGTCTCGGAATCGGGATCCTCGGTGACGCGGTGGCAGATTTGAAGCGCCTCCTCGACCGCAGGGCTGCGGGTGGGCAGGCACGCGGCCGCCGCCGCGACCGCACGGATCGCCGCCGCCAGGACGTAGAAAGCCGCGATGCAGCTGCGCGCGCCCGCGGCCCGCCAGGGCCCGTCGTCGAGTTCCCCGGCGATCGCGTTGGCGTCCGGCCGCATCGGCGCGATCGTCCGGATCAGCGCGGCGGTGCGGGACGCGCCGAGATCGCCGTTGGCGAGGGTCTCGCGCGCGTAGGCGCGCGTGTCGTCCCAGGCCTTTCGGAGCTGCGGGAGCAAGGTCCGCCACGTGCTCGGAGAGACGAGGGCATCGTTGATGAAGGTGATCACGATGATGCCCAGCACGATCACGGCGACGCGGGAGACCGCCGCGTCGAAGGTGCCCTGCGGCTCGTCGATCTGGCCCAGCGCGATGATCGCCACCGTGTAGCCCGACAGCATCGCGCCGTAGGCGCGCGTGTCCTGGAGGTATTGCGCGGTGAACACGCACAGGCCGAGCCAGGTCGTGAACGAGACCAGCAGAAGGACCCGGTCCTGTCCGAACAGCGCCATGAACACGATCGACACGGCGGCACCGATCAGCGTGCCGAGCAGGCGGTAGACGGCCTTCGAGATCGCCTGCCCGCGCTTCGGCTGCGCCAGGATCGCCACGCAGGTTGCCGCCGACGAGGCGCTGTCGAGCTGCAGCCAGAAGGCCGCAGCGAGCGCCAGCATCATGGCGATCCAGATGCGCAGGGCGAAAGCCCAGGCCGCCGGCTTGGGCACCCAGGCGTCGAGAAAGCCGAGCAGACGATCGAGAGCCGGGGCGGGGAGCGCAGGCCCGTTCGCGGCGGATGTCTCAGACATGCCGCAAGAGGCCCGTCAACGGCCAAGACCCTTGCCGATCCGCCATCTTCGCAACGGGTCCCGTTCCTGCTCGATACAAATCCAGCAACGAACGAGAAGCGCGGCGGTTCGCGTGAAAGTCAGGCTTTATCGCCGCCTTTCAAGCGCTTGTTGCAGCTGCTCCAGAATTGCGGCCATTTGGGTCCCTGCGCACTCTTCTGAGCATCGGTGAGCGCACGCCACTCGGCCCCGCACTTCTTCTGCCGCTCCCGTGCCGCGCTCTGCCCGGCGCTCGGCGCCTTCGCAGCCGGCTCCTTGGCGGCTGGCGCCTCGCTGGTGGCCGGAGCACTCGCCGGCGCCTCCTTGGCGAGGAGCGGCTGAACCATGAAGAGCGGCGCGCTCAGCACCGCGATCCGCACAAGACGGTCGATCATCGAGAATCCCCCCGGTATCGCAACGCTTCCGCACCGCAGTCTCGCCGCACGGTCGCGCTTCAGACAAGAGCGTGGCGGTTTTCGCCAACAGGTCCGGGGCTCGCTCTCCGAAACGTGAGCCGCGCTCGCGCGCCGCCCTTGAGCGCGGCCGGGAAATCGTCTTCACTGCCGGGATTGTCCGAGATCGGCGGGGGATCGCCGCGCCGCCGTGTGATCGGTCGAGGAGCAGGTAGATTATGGCAGCGGTGTCGGGGCGGCCGATCGACGTCCATACCTGGAGCACGCCGAACGGCTGGAAGATCCCGGTGATGCTCGAGGAGTGCGGACTCCCGTACCGGGTCGTCCCGGTCAATATCGGCAAGAACGAGCAGTTCGCGCCGGATTTTCTGGCCATCTCGCCGAACAACAAGATTCCGGCGATCGTCGATCCGGACGGCCCGGGCGGAGAGCCGATCACGGTGTTCGAATCGGGGGCGATCCTGCAATATCTGGGTCGCAAGACCGGCCAGTTCTACCCGACGGACGAGCGCGCCCGGGTGGCGGTGGACGAGTGGCTGTTCTGGCAGGTGGCGGGGTTCGGCCCGATGCTCGGGCAGACGCACCATTTCAAGATCTACGCGCCGGAGAAAGTGCCCTACGCCATCGAGCGCTTCACCGCCGAGGCCAACCGGCTCTACGGGGTGCTGGAGCGCCGGCTCGAAGGACGGGACTACCTGGCGGGCGCGTATTCCATCGCCGATATCGCGACGGTGACCTGGGCGAAGCTGAACTTCAAGCAGGGCGTCGACATCGCCGCCCTGCCGAACGTCGCGCGCTGGCTCGAGACCGTCTTGGCGAGGCCGGCCGTGCAGCGCGGCCTCGCGGCGATCTGAGCCTCAGTTCTTGTTGGCGGCCTGCTGGTTCACGTCCGGCACGCGCGTCCAGGTCTGGGACCCGCACAGCACCTTGAGCATGCAACCCGAGACGCTGAGCTCGGCCTCACTCTCACGCTCCAGGCTGACGGTATAAACCTTGCCTTCCTCGATGTTGTAGAGTTCGCCGGTGAACTTCTCCTCGTCGGGCTTCAGGCCATCGATGAGCTGCAGGCCGATCACCGGGCGGTTGCGCTTCTTCGGATCTGGATTCTTCAGATCCGTCTTGGCGGCGCCGTTCTCCGCGGTCGGCGCCTTGAGCCACACGACCTTGCCGCAGACGAGCTTCTGACCCGGGCCGCACCGGTCGATCCGGATCTTGGCGCGGCCATCTCCGGTGAGCCAGGTGCCGGACGGATCCTTCCCGGTATCGGCGGAGGCGGTGGAGAGGCCGGCGAGCAGCAGGGTGGCGGACAGGGCGAGGCGCATGGTTCGTCTCCGAGTTTTGGGCACCGAGGGCGCCTGAGAGGCTGACGAAATCGGCTTGCGGCGACTGAGCCGTCGCAATCAGGCGATTTTTCGGCGGTGTTGCGGCGGAGCCACGGCCACGCTTGTTTCATAGCGCGAACGCGCGCAGCTTGAGGCCCAGTAGGGCGCCCGCTATAAGCCTGCCGCCGAAGCGAAATTTTCGCGCCTGAGATGCGCCCGGCAGCCCGGCGCGCACCCTCCGCCTTTTCCACAGACAGACCGGACAGACCATGGCCACCGAGCGCACCTTCTCGATCCTCAAGCCCGATGCCACCCGGCGTAACCTGACCGGCGCCGTGAACGCGGTGATCGAGGAGGCGGGCCTGCGCATCGTCGCCCAGCGCCGCATCCGCATGACCAAGGAGCAGGCCGAGAAGTTCTACGAGGTCCACAAGGAGCGCCCGTTCTTCGGTGAACTCGTGAGCTTCATGACCTCCGGCCCCGTGGTGGTGCAGGTGCTCGAGGGCGAGAACGCCGTCGCCAAGTACCGCGAAGTCATGGGCGCCACGAACCCGGCTCAGGCCGCCGAGGGCACCATCCGCAAGCGGTTCGCCGAGTCGGTCGGCGAGAACACCGTGCATGGCTCGGACAGCGCCGAGAACGCCAAGATCGAGATCGCGCAGTTCTTCAAGGATTCCGACTTCGCCGCTTGAGGCGGATGCCGGGGTGGCGGGCCGGGCACACCGTTCCGCCATCCTGCCACGGCGCCCCCGCGGCGGGGTGAATGCCGCCCTGTGTGTCCGGTCCGCCATTGACGGATCGGCGCCCGGCGGCGTCCAACGGCCAAGGTTACTTGAACCTCAGCCCGGACCCCCAAGACCATGACGATGCGCCGCCTGCCCCTGCTGATCGCGACCGGCCTGATCGCGCTCGGCGCCACTGCCGCTCTCGCGGGCGGATCCCCGGCCCCGTTCCAGCAGTACGAGCCGGATCCGGCGCTCAAGACCGCCACGAAGGGCAATCTCGAGGGCCGCGTGCGCCACGCCTGCACGATCGTCCAGGCCCGGCTGACCAGCGCCCCCGAGGCGTCCCTGGAGCGTCCCTGCGGCTGCTACGCCAAGCAGACCCTGCGCAGCCTCGACGAGTCCGAGATCGAGGCTTACCGGGCCACCGGCTATTTCAACGATTCCGCCCGCGCCAAGGCCCTGTCGGCGCTGGACAGCTGCAAGCTGCAGCGGCCGATCTGATCATTCCGGGGCGCTGCCCCGGACCCGGCCGAAGGGACTCGTCCCTTCGGAATCCCTTTACAGGCTGAACAGGACGCCGTCCGGTGCCGCGTCGGCGATGACGACGCGGTCGCCATCCAGGCGGGCGCGGCCGCCGGCCACCAGGGCCAGCACCTCCGGATAGAGCCGGCGCTCCTGGACGATCACCCGATCGGCGAGGCTGTCCGGGTCGTCGCCCTGGCGCACCGGGATCGCGGCCTGCGCCACGATCGGCCCGGCATCGAGCTCCGGCACCACGAAATGCACCGTGCAGCCGTGGAGCCGCACGCCGGCTTCCAGCGCCTGAGCGTGCGTGTGCGTGCCCTTGAACAGGGGAAGCAGCGAAGGATGGATGTTGAGCATCCGCCCCGCCCAGCCAGCCACGAAGCCCGGCGTGAAGATCCGCATGAAGCCGGCGAGGCAGACGAGGTCGATATCGGCGGCCCGAAGCTCCGCATCGAGGGCGGCGTCGAAGCTGGCGCGATCCGGGAAGGCCTTGTGGTCGATCGCCCGGGCCGGGATCCCGGCCTCGGCCGCCCGGGCCAGGCCGGCGGCGTCCGGCCGGTTCGACAGGACCAGCACGATCTCGGCCGGGTAGGCGGGATCCTTCGCGGCCTCGATCAGCGCAACCATGTTCGAGCCGCGCCCCGAGATCAGGACCGCGACGCGAGTCTTGCCCGTGGTCGCCATCAGAGCGCGAGACGCCCGCTGAAGGTCACCGGCTCGGGCCCGCGCGCGGTGATCCGGCCGAGGCGCACCGGTGCCTCGCCGGCCCGGGTCAGGGCCTCGTCGACGTCGTCGACCGCGTCGGCGGCGGCGATCACCACCATGCCGATCCCGCAATTAAACGTCCGCAGCATCTCCGCCTCGGCGACGCCGCCCTCTCGGGCGAGCCAGCCGAACACCGGGGGCGGGGTGATGGCGTCGAGGTCGATGGCGATGCCGACATCGTCCGGCAGGACGCGGGGCAGGTTGTCCGGGAAGCCGCCGCCGGTGATGTGGGCGAGCGCGCGGATGCCGTCGGTCGCCTCCAGCGCGGCCAGCAGGGGCTTCACGTAGATCCGGGTCGGCTCCAGCAGGGCGTCGCCGAGACTGCGCGAGGGATCGAACGGCGCCGGGGCGTCCCAGCCGAGGCCGGTCTTGGCGACGATCCGGCGGACCAGCGAGAAGCCGTTGGAATGGACTCCGGAGGAGGGGAGGCCGAGCACCACATCCCCGGGGCGGATGCCGGGTTTCGGCAGCAGCGTACCGCGCTCGGCGGCGCCCACGGAGAAGCCGGCGAGGTCATAATCGGAGCCGTCGTAGAGGCCCGGCATTTCCGCGGTCTCGCCGCCGATCAGCGCGCAGCCCGCCTGCCGGCAGCCCTCGGCGATCCCGCGCACGATGTCGGCGCCGACGCCCGGCACCAGCTTGCCGGTGGCGTAGTAATCCAGGAAGAACAGCGGCTCGGCGCCCTGGACCACCAAATCGTTGACGCACATCGCCACCAGGTCGATGCCGATCGTGTCGTGCCGGCCGGTCTCGATGGCGATCTTGACCTTGGTGCCGACGCCGTCATTGGCCGCCACCAGGATCGGGTCGCGGAAGCCCGCGGCCTTCAGATCGAACAGGCCGCCGAAGCCGCCGATCTCGGCATCCGCCCCCGGCCGGCGCGTCGAGCGCACCAGCGGCTTGATCGTCTCGACCATGGCATTGCCGGCGTCGATATCGACGCCCGCTTCCGCGTAGGTCAGTCCCTGTCCGTCCTTGGCCGTCATGCCAGCGTCGTCCCGGTCATCATCGGGTTCGCCTTAGCGGCTTCCAACGCGCGGCGCGAGTCGGCAGCGTCGAGGCTTGATCGCGAGTCTTGATCGACAGATGACCGATGCCCACTCTGCGACAGGGCGTCGTAGGTTGCGTCAGGGGGCGACATCATGCGGACGCGGGCTGTGATCGGGCTGGGGGCCCTCGTCGCCCTGAGCCTCCTCGTCTACCTGCTGCGGGAGGTCATGCTGCCCTTCGTGGCCGGCATCGCGCTCGCCTACCTGCTCGATCCGCTGGCCGACCGGCTGGAGCGCCTCGGGCTCGGCCGGCTGGCGGCGAGCCTCCTGATCCTGGCGCTGTTCGTGGTCGCGCTGATCGTCTCATTGCTGATCCTGATCCCATTGACCGCCAACCAGATGGCCGCACTGGTCAACGCGCTGCCCGGCATGGTCTCGCGGCTGCAGGGAATCATCGCCGAGCGTGCCGGCCCGCTGCTGGAGCGGATCGGCGGCGACAACGTATTGACCGAGTTGCAATCCTCGGTGGGCACCCTGGCGAGCCAGGGCGGCGCCTGGTTGCTCGCCTTCCTCAAGTCGATCTGGTCCGGCAGCCAGGCCCTGATCTCGATCGCCTCGCTGCTGGTGGTGACCCCGGTGGTCGCCTTCTACATCCTGGTCGACTGGGATCGGATGATGGCCGCGCTCGATAGCTGGGTACCGCCCCGGCACCGGGCCACGGTGCGCGACCTCGCCCGGCAGATCGACGGCGCGATCACCGGCTTCGTGCGCGGCCAGACCCTGGTCTGCCTGATCCTCGGCAGCTTCTACGCGGTCGGCCTCTGGCTGGTGGGCCTCAATTTCGGGGTGCTGATCGGTTTGATCGCCGGCTTCCTGACCTTCATCCCGTATGTCGGCACGCTGACCGGCTTCCTGCTCTCGGTCGGCGTCGCGCTGGTGCAGTTCTGGCCGTCCTCCGACTGGCTCCATCTCGGTCTGACCGTGGGGGTCTTCCTCATCGGCCAGTTCCTCGAAGGCAACGTCATCGCGCCCAAGCTCGTCGGCGAATCCACCGGCCTGCATCCGGTCTGGCTGATGTTCGCGCTGCTGGCCTTCGGGACCCTGTTCGGCTTCGTCGGCCTGCTGCTGGCCGTCCCGGTGGCCGCCTCGATCGGCGTGCTCGTGCGTTTCGCCCTGGCGCGGTATCTCCAGAGCCGCCTCTACCATGCCGAGCAGCCGGTGCTGATCGACCTCAACGACGAGGCCGGCCGGACCTTGACGGCGACCGGTACCCGGTCATCCTGACCGACCCATCTGAGCAACCCATGCGCGAGAACGCCCCACCCCGGCAGCTGGCCTTCGACCTGCCGCTCGATCCTCGCTACGGCCGCGAGGACTTTCTGGTCGGGCCGGCGAACGAAGCAGCCTACGCGCTGATCGAGGCTTGGCCGGACTGGCCGGACAGCGTGCTCGTTCTGACTGGCCCGTCGGGCAGCGGCAAGAGCCATCTGGCGGCGATCTGGGCCGAGCGCGCCCATGCCTGGACCGCGTCGGCGAGTGAAGTCGGGTCGGATGCGGTCCAGCACCTCGTGTCGAATGGGGCGCTGGTGATCGAGGATATCGACCGGGATGCCGGCCGTGACGAGGCCGCCCTGTTCCACCTGCTCAACCGCGCCCGCGAGCTGGCCTGCCCGGTGCTGCTGACCAGCGCCGCCGGGATCGACGCGCTGGGGCTCGCGACGCCGGATCTGCGCTCGCGGCTGCGTCTCGCGCCCAACATCGCGATCGAGGCCCCGGACGACGCCTTGCTGCGCGCCGTCCTGGTCAAGCTGTTCGTGGACCGCCAGCTGGTGGTCGATCTCAGTGTGATCGACGCGCTGGCGTTCCGAATCGACCGCTCCCTGGGCCGGGCCAGGGACCTGGTGGCGGAGCTCGACCGGGACGCGCTCGGGCGCGGCCGGCGGATCAGCCGACCGCTGGCGCTGGCGGTGCTCCGTCGGATGGGCTTCGACGACGAGGCCGACGCGGAGGCGTAAAACGGGAAACCGGTGGCCGTCACGAAAGCGTCGTGAAAGCTACGGGTGTAGAATGCTAAACGCGCCGCGACGGGCAAGGACAGGAATCGGAATGGAATCGACGCAGAAGCCCATGGATCGCGACGCCGCCGAAGAGGCCGCGGAGCCCCGTCGGCCCGACGCGACCAATCCGCCGCAACGCCGCGCCCCCGTGAGGCGCGCCCCGGCCAGGCCTACGGCCGACCAGGGCGCAACGGCCGCGGCCGCGCCGAGCACCGCTCCCAGGACGGCGTCCACCAGGACGCCCGCTGCCAAGGCCCCATCCGCGAAGAGCGCCACGGTTTCGAACGCCGCCGCAAAATCCGCGGGTGCCGGCAGCACGGCCGCCCCGGAGGCGGGCACGACCAGCGGAACGCCCAAGGGCGCGCCGCTTGATACCGCGCCGGCGTCCCGGGCGGCGGCCCCCGCGCCGGTCGATACCGCCGACGAGTGGCCCGCTGCCGCAGCCGCCGCGCCTGCGGAACCGGCCGCGAGCGCCGCCCGCGAACCGGTGGTCGAAGCCGGGCGATCGCTGCGCCATTCGCCCGAGCGGTTCGTGAACCGCGAGCTGTCCTGGCTGCAGTTCAACCGCCGCGTGCTGGAGGAGGCCGCCAACCCGAACCATCCGCTGCTCGAGCGCCTGCGCTTCCTGTCGATCTCGGCGAACAACCTCGACGAGTTCTTCATGGTGCGGGTGGCCGGCCTGATCGACCAGGTCCGGGCCGGGCTGACTCTGCCGTCGCAGGACGGGCTCACGCCGTCCGAGCAGCTGAACCGCATCGGCATCGAGGTCTCGCGCCTCGCCGCCGATCAGCAGGCGCGCTGGCGCGAGTTGCGCGTGGAGTTGCAGGCCTCCGAGATCGAGATCGTCGAGCCCGCGGGCCTCACCTCCGAGCAGGCCGCCTGGCTGGAGGAGTATTTCCTCAACCACGTCTCGCCGGTGCTGACGCCGCTGGCGATCGACCCGGCGCACCCGTTCCCGTTCATCCCGAATCTCGGCACCACCATCGCGCTGATGCTGGTGCGGCCGCGCGACGGCCGGCTGTTGCGCGCCCTGATCCGGGTGCCCGGCGTCATCGACCGGTTCGTCCGCCTGCCCACCAGCGAGAGCGAGACCGCCGCGCGCCTGATCTCGATCGAACAGGTGATCGGCATGTTCACCGGGCGGCTGTTCCCGGGCTACCTGGTCAAGAGCAGCGGCGCGTTCCGGGTGGTGCGCGATTCGGATCTGGAGATCGAGGAGGAGGCCGAGGACCTCGTCCTGCATTTCGAGACCGCGCTGAAGCAGCGCCGCCGGGGCGTGGTGATCCGCCTGGAGGTCGAGGCCGGCATGTCGGAGGAGCTGCGCAGCTTCGTCGCCGACGAGCTGGAGATCTCCGCGGACGCGATCTTCCTGATCGAGGGCATGCTCGCCTTGAACGAGCTGTCCCAGATCGTCGGGATCGACCGGCCGGACCTGAAGTTCAAGCCGTACAACCCCCGCTTCCCCGAGCGCATCCGCGAGAGCGGCGGCGACGTGTTCGCGGCGATCCGGCAGAAGGACTTCATCGTCCACCACCCCTACGAATCGTTCGATTCGGTGGTGCAGTTCCTGGCCCAGGCGGCCCGGGACCCGAACGTGGTGGCGATCAAGCAGACGCTCTATCGCACCTCGTCGAACTCGCCGATCGTCGCCGCGCTGGCCGAGGCCGCCGAACTCGGCAAGTCGGTCACCGCGCTCGTCGAGCTGAAGGCGCGGTTCGACGAGGAGGCCAATATCCGCTGGGCGCGCAACCTGGAGAAGGCGGGCGCGCAGGTCGTGTTCGGCTTCGTCGAGCTGAAGACGCACGCCAAGCTGTCGCTGGTGGTCCGGCGCGAGGGCGACAAGCTCGTCACCTACTGCCACGTCGGCACCGGAAACTACCACCCGATCACGGCCCGCATCTACACGGACCTGTCGTTCTTCACCGCGGACCCGGCGATCGCGCGCGACGTCTCGCGGATCTTCAACTTCATCACCGGCTATGCCGAGCCGGCCGAGCTGGAGCGGATGGCGGTCTCGCCCCTGACCCTGAAGAACCGGCTGCTGGAAAACATCGAGGCGGAGGTCGCCCACGCCAAGGCGGGCCGTCCGGCCGCCATCTGGATCAAGTGCAACTCCCTGGTCGATGCGCAGATCATCGACGCGCTCTACGATGCGTCCTCCGCGGGGGTTCAGATCGACTGCGTCGTGCGCGGTATCTGCTGCCTGAGGCCGGGCATCCCCGGTCTTTCGGAGACGATCCGGGTCAAATCGATCGTCGGGCGCTTCCTGGAGCACGGGCGGATCTACGCCTTCGGCAACGGCGTCGGGCTGCCGCACCCGAAGGCCACGATCTACATCTCGTCGGCCGACCTCATGAGCCGCAACCTCGACCGCCGGGTCGAGGCGCTGTTGCCGATCACGAATCCGACCGTGCATCAGCAGGTTCTCGACCAGATCATGCTGGCCAATCTCCTGGACAACCGCCAAAGCTGGCGGCTGCTCGCATCCGGCGGCTGCGAGCGAATCCAGCCCGCGGAGGGCGAGGAGCCGTTCAACGCGCACAAGTACTTCATGACGAACCCGAGTCTTTCCGGACGCGGCAAAGCATCGAAGAAGTCGAGCCCCCGGGCGTTGAGCCGCCGGGCGCAGCGTGGCTAAGTGCCCCGGCGCATGCGCAGACAATTCGACAGGTTTCGCAAGCGGGTTGTGCAGTTCTGCGTGCGAACTCTGCGCCCGGGCAGAAAGCCGGGCGGGCGTAACGTTGCCCTGCTGGTGCCATTGGGCTTAGAGCAGTCGGCGTCGCCAAGGACAGCGGCGCGGTCGAAGGCACTTCGTATCATCGACTTGGAGCCGAGTTCGGTGGCAACATCGCCGAGCACAGCTCTGGATTGCACCCGTGGCCCGCCGGTCCGGCCGGCCGCGCTCCATCAAGGACTCGGACGTTTGGGCAGCCCTCGCGCCAACCTCACCCTCGCGCATTCTGCGGACAGGCCCTCGCGCGACCCGCAGCCGCCGGTGGCGATCATCGATATCGGCTCCAACTCGGTTCGGCTCGTCGCCTATGACGGCCTGAGCCGCGCGCCGACGCCGCTCTATAACGAGAAGGTGCTGTGCGGCCTGGGCCGCAACGTCCTGACCACCGGCCGGCTCAACGAGGATGCGGTCAACCGCGCGCTGACCGCCCTCGGGCGGTTCCGGGTGCTGTGCGAGACGATGCGGGTCGGACGGGTGTTCGTGCTGGCGACCGCGGCGGCCCGCGATGCCGAGAACGGACCCGATTTCCTGCGCGCGGCCGAGGCGGCCTGCGGCCAGGAGATCCAGCTGCTGTCCGGCCGGCGCGAGGCGGAGCTCTCCGCGATGGGCGTGATCTCGGGCTTCCACGCACCGAACGGGGTCGTGGGTGACATGGGCGGCGGCTCCCTCGAACTGGTGGACGTGCGCGGCACCGTGGTCGGTCAGGGCGTGACCATGCCGCTCGGCGGCCTCGCCCTGCAGGATCTGTCCGGAGGGTCGATCAAGAAGGCGGCGAAGATCGTGCGCGAGCACATGCGCAAGGCCGAGCCGCAGCTCGAGACCCTGCGCGGACGCACCTTCTACGCGGTCGGGGGCACATGGCGGGCGCTCGCGCGCCTGCATCAGGCCGCCCGCGGCTATCCCGTCCATGTGATGCACGGCTACGCGGTGGAACCCACCGACGAGATGAGCTTCCTGCAGATCGTCGAGGAGACCGACGTCGCGATGTTGCAGGATGTCGACGCGATCTCGGAGGCGCGTCGCCCGCTCCTGGCCTACGGCGCCGTCGTCCTCGAAGAGATCATCCGGGTCGGACGGCCCCGGGAGATCGCGATCTCGGCCTCCGGGGTCCGGGAGGGGCTGTTATTCGAGCAGCTCGACCGCGATTCCCGACTGATCGATCCGCTCCTCGCCTCGGCTGCGGAATTCAACGCCTTGCGCGCCCGCTCGCCCCGCCACGGGGAAGAGCTGGTGGCGTGGACGGACCGGTTCGTGGCGACGCTGGACGGGCCGGAGACTGCGGATGAGCGGCGCCTGCGCCATGCGGGCTGCCTGCTCTCAGATGTCGGCTGGCGGGCCCATCCCGATTATCGCGACGAGCAGAGCATCGCGGCGATCCAGAACGCCGCCTTCGTCGGGGTCGATCATCCCGGACGGGCCTATCTCGCCCTCTCGGTGTCGCTGCGGCACAGCGGGCTGGCGCCGGAAAAGGCCAACCCAATTCTCCGTTCCATCGCTGGCCCGCGCCTGTTCGAACGGGCGCGCCTCCTCGGCGCGCTGCTGCGCGTCGCGTTCCCGATCTCCGCCGGCATGGACGGCGCGCTCATCCGGGCACCGCTCCTCATCGAGGAGGGCCGAGTCACGCTGCGGATACCCCAGGATTGGGCCGCCCTCGCCAGCGACCGCCTGCTGAACCGCGTCCGCGGTCTCGGCCGTGTGGTCGGACTGGACGGCAGGATCGAGATCGGCGGCACCGCCGGCTGATCGTTTCGCGGCCGACGGGCGCCACCCGAGCGAGTGGCCCGGGACGCATCGCTGCCCGTCCCGATCCGGATCTGTGATGTCGCGCGACTACGCCGGAGCGGTCGGCTTTCCGCTTCCCGGTCGTAGGACCCGGTGCACGCCTTCGGCTGCTGCCATCCCGTCCGCGTTGCGCATGGCGCTCGAAGATTCTGGATCGGCGCACTGTTGCGGTGGAACGTCCGCCGCCGGTGACCGGCCACTTGCGACGACTTCAAACCACATGAGCGCCCGGAGAAACAACTTAAGATTAAAAATATTTTCTTCGAGATCGATATTTCAGCAGAAACGCCTCCAACAATATGAAACATCAGAGATCATTATAGATCGGAACGAGGGTAGTTGCTTCACTGGCAGAGTCTGTCATTTAGGATCTCGCAGACGTTGCTGTAGTCAGATGCGTGGAAATCGAGACTAAGGTATCAAATCTTCGCGAGGCCCTGCGCGGCCACCGGAGTTTGACCATGCACTGGCTCGGACGTGTCTCGATCAAAACGCTGCTCTGCCTGGTGATCGGTGCTTTGGCATTGATGTTACTGGGCTACACGACAACGGCACTCCTTCAAGCCCGGGAACAAGCCAGGCAGGCCGACCGGGCCGTCACCCTGGCCCAGGCGAGCCGGCGCCTGCTCAAGACGATCCTGCCGCTGCGTCTCGAGCGCGGCTCGACCCTTGCGCTGAGCAGCGCGGAACCCGCCGGCCCGGAGACGCTGGCCTTGATCGCGACGAACCGGCAGGCCTCGGTCTCGAGCTTCGACCAGGCACAAATCCTGTTGCGTCAACAGGACGTCCCGGCGGTCACCGCGACGTTGACGCGGCTGAACGCGACGTACGAGTCCCTGAACGCCTTGCGCCCCCGCATCGACGCGGCCCTGCGTCTTCCGAAGGCGCAGCGTGACGCGACGCTGCTGCCCGCGACGCTGTCCGCGTTCCAGGATCTGCTCGACGCGCTGACCGTCACGACGGACGCCGTCGATAGCGCCATCCCGCGTTCGGATACGATCCTGCAACGCTACCTCGCCCTGAAGCGTGCAGCCTGGGCGACGCGCGTCGCGATCGGCAACGTCGCCCTGCGAATCCAGGCCTCGCTGGCGGCGGGAACGTCGTGGACCCTCCCCGAGACCGTCGCCGCCGCCGAAGAGCGCGCCCGGTTGCAGACCGCCTGGGCCAGTACGAGCGAGGCCGCAACGGAAGTCTCGGAGACGGTCCGCGCCGCCTTCCGGAAGGCCATTGTCGAGAATTTCGAGAGCGAGGCCGCCTCAAAGTCGAAGGCGGTGTTCGACGCGCTCAGCACCGGGACGACGCCAAGCGAGACGTTCGAGAAATTCCGGGAACGGAACACGAGCGCGCAACCGTCCATCGTCCATCTCGCCTATGCAGCGCTCGACGAGATGGTGGCCCGGGCCGAGAGCCTTGCGGACGAGGCGCGCGGCGTCCTGACCCGGAATGTGGCCGCGTTGGCGGCCGTCATCGTGCTGGTCGGTCTTGGCCTGCTCGCCGTCTTCGGCGGTGTCCTGCGGCCGATCCGGACGATCTCGGCGACGATGCGGATCCTCGCCGAGGGCGATGCGAGCGTGGAAGTCCCGGTCGGCCTTTATCGGAACGAGTTCGGCCCCATGGCGGCGGCCGTGCAGGTTTTCAAGGACAACCTGATCCGCAACCGGCAGCTCGAAGCGGAAGCGACGCAGGCCCGCGTCGCGGCCGAGGCGCAGCGCAAGGCGGGGATGCACCAGATGGCCGAAGCCTTCGAGCGGGCGGTCGGCGGTATCATCGCCCAGGTCTCGGCCGCGGCTGCCGAATTGCAATCCACGGCCCAAACCCTGACGGCGACCGCGACCCAGACCGCGGACCAGTCGAGCACGGTGGCGGCTGCGGCCGAACAGGCGGCGAACAACGTCAACACGGTGGCGGCCGCCTCGGATGAACTCGGCTCGTCGGTTCAGGAGATCGGCCGCCAGGTCGATGGAGCCGCCAAGCTGGCCCAGGGCGCGGTCGCCGAGGCGGGGCAGACCGGTGCGATGGTGCAGGAGCTGACCAACGCCGTGTCGCGGATCGGTGACGTGGTCGGGCTGATCTCGTCGATCGCCGGCCAAACCAATCTGCTCGCGCTCAACGCGACCATCGAGGCGGCCAGGGCTGGCGAGGCCGGGCGCGGCTTCGCGGTGGTGGCGTCGGAGGTGAAGGCGCTGGCCGAACAGACCGCGAAGGCGACCCAAGAGATCGCGGCCCAGATCGCCCAGGTTCAGGCGTCCACGGGCCAGGCGGTCACGGCGATCGGTTCGATCACGACGCGCATTCAGGAGATCAGCTCTGTGGCGACCACGATCGCCGCGGCGGTGGAGGAGCAGGGCGCAGCCACGCAAGAGATCGTCCGCAACGTCGGAGAGGCGGCGCAGGGGACCGGCTCGGTCACCCACAACATCACCGGCGTCGCCGAAGCCGCGGATCAGACTGGCAAGGCGACGAGCCAAGTGCTCGATGCCGCCACCGAACTATCCCAGCAATCCGAGCACCTCAGTGCCGAGGTCGCCCGTTTCCTCGACACCGTCCGGGCGGCCTGAGCCGACCATGTTGACCGATCCCGGCGGTACAGGCCGCCGGGATCGAGGCGATCACGTCACTCGGAGATCATGCCGACGCCGCTTTCGCCGCTGGGCAGCGGCGCCGGCTCGGACTGCGCCTCGACCACGGCCGCGGCCGTGACGTTGACGATGCCCCGGGCGGTGACCGACGGCGTCAGGATGTGGGCGGGCTTGGCCGGGCCGATCAGCAGCGGCCCCACCGGAAGCGCGTCCGCCAGCACCTTGGCGAACTGGAACGCGATGTTGGCCGCATCGAGGTTCGGGAAGATCAGGACGTTGGCCGCCCCCTTGAGCCGCGAGCCGGGCAGCACCCGGTCGCGGACCAGCTCGGAGAGGGCCGAATCCGCCTGCATCTCACCATCGACCATCAGGTCGGGGTCGCGGGCCTGCAGCAGCGCCAGCGCCTCCCGCATCTTCATCGCCGAGGGCGAGTCCGACTGGCCGAAATCCGAGTGGCTGAGCAGGGCGATCTTCGGCGTCAGGCCGAAGCGGCTGACATGGCCGGCGCAGGCCTGGGCGACCTCGGCGATCTCTTCCGCCGTCGGATTCTGCCGGACATGGGTGTCGGCCAGGAAGTAGGCGCCCTCGCTGGTGACGATCAGGCTCATGGCGGCGCACTGGGCGATGCCCGGCGCCAGGCCGATCACGTCGCGGATGATCCGCAGCCGGGTCTCGAACCGGCCCTCCAGGCCGCAGATCAGCGCGTCGGCCTCGCCGCGCCGGACCGCGATGGCGCCGATCACGGTGTTGTTGGTGCGCACCAGGGTGCGGGCCGCATCCGGGGTGATGCCGCGCCGGCCGGCGACATCCAGGTAGGTCTGGACATAGGCCCGGTAGCGGGGATCGTCCTCGGGATCGATCAGCTCGAAATCGCGGCCCTCCTGGATCGACAGGCCGAAGCGCTTGAGCCGCGACTCCACCACCCGCGGGCGGCCGACCAGGATCGGCAGCGCGACCTTGTCCTCGACGATGGCCTGGACGGCGCGCAGCACGCGCTCATCCTCGCCCTCGGCGTAGATCACGCGCTTCGGCTGGGCCTTCGCCTTGGAGAAAAGCGGCTTCATGATGAGGCCGGACCGGTGCACGAACCGGTCGAGGCTCTCGACATAGGCGTTGAAATCCGCGAGCGGCCGGCCGGCCACACCGGACTCCATCGCGGCCTTGGCCACCGCCGGGGCGATGCGCACGATCAGGCGCGGGTCGAACGGGCTCGGGATCAAGGATTCGGGACCGAACGGCCGGGCCTCGCCGCCATAGGCGCGAGCGACCACGTCGGAGGGGGTCTCGCGGGCGAGCGCCGCGATCGCCTTCACGGCGGCGCGCTTCATCTCCTCGTTGATGCTGGTCGCGCCGACATCGAGCGCCCCGCGGAAGATGTAGGGGAAGCACAGGACGTTGTTGACCTGGTTCGGGAAGTCCGACCGGCCGGTGCAGATCATCGCGTCGGGACGCTTCTGCTGGGCCAGATCCGGCATGATCTCCGGATAGGGGTTGGCCAGCGCCATGATCAGCGGCTTCTCGGCCATCTTCTCCAGGAGCTCGGGTTTCAGGACGCCGCCGGCCGAGAGGCCGATGAACACGTCCGCGCCCGGGATCACGTCGGCGAGCGTGCGCGCTTCGGTCTCCTGGGCGTAGACGTCCTTCCAGCGGTCCATCAGCTCGGGGCGGCCCTTGTAGACCACACCCTTGATGTCGGTGACGGTGATGTTCTCGCGGGTCGCGCCGAGGGAGACCAACAGGTTGAGGCAGGCGAGCGCCGCCGCGCCGGCGCCCGACGTGACGATGCGAACGTCGGAGAGAGTCTTGCCGGCAAGCTCCAGCGCATTGAGGACCGCAGCCGCGACGATGATCGCGGTCCCGTGCTGGTCGTCGTGGAAGACCGGGATGTTCATCCGGGCCCGGCACTGCTCCTCGACCTCGAAGCACTCCGGCGCCTTGATGTCCTCGAGGTTGATGCCGCCGAAGGTCGGCTCGAGGGCGCAGACCACGTCGACGAGCTTGGACACGTCCTTCTGGTCGACCTCGATATCAAAGACGTCGATCCCGGCGAATTTCTTGAACAGGACCGCCTTGCCCTCCATCACGGGCTTGGAGGCGAGCGGGCCGATATCGCCCAGGCCCAGCACCGCTGTGCCGTTGGTGAGCACCGCCACCAGGTTCTGGCGGATCGTCAGTTCGGCAGCCTGCTGCGGATCGTCGTGGATCGCCATGCAGGCGACGCCGACGCCGGGCGTGTAGGCCAGCGCCAGGTCCCGCTGGTTGCCGAGCGGCTTGGTCGCCTGGATCTCCAGCTTTCCGGGCTGCGGCAGGCGGTGGTAGACGAGCGCCCCGGCCTTGAGGTCCTCGGACATGTTATCGGCCATCGCGCACCTTCCAGCTCGCCTGCTTTCCCGGAGACGACGCGGTCGCAAACCGCGCCGGATCCCATCGTGAGGGGTCTGTTGCACCGGCTGCGCAGGGGGCGCAACCCGCATAACGAGACCCGGATCCACCTCGCCGCGCTGGCGAGGACCTACGGTTTCTCCATAGGCTCTTATTCGTACGGGCGTCCAAAAGTGCGCTTCCCGGAGAGCGGGCGGCGCCTGACGATCGGCCGCTATTGTTCCATCGCCGACAAGGTCGAGATCCTGCTCGGCGGCGACCACCGTCTCGACTGGGCCTCGACCTACCCGTTCGCGGCGATGCGCGGGCTGTTCCCGGATGCAGGCGCCCCGGAGGATTACCATGCGTCGCGCGGCGACGTGGTGATCGGGCACGATGTCTGGCTCGGCTCCGGCTGCATGATCCTGTCCGGCGTGACCGTCGGGCACGGCGCCGTGGTGGCGGCCCGGGCGGTGGTGACCCGGGACGTGCCGGCCTACGCGGTGGTCGCCGGCAACCCGGCCCGGGTGGTGCGCCGCCGCTTCGACGAGGCCACCGTGGCGGCACTCGTGGAGACGGCTTGGTGGGACTTGCCGCACCCGGAGGTGACGCGGCTGGTGCCGCTGCTGCAAAGCGGGCGGATCGCCGAGCTGCTCGCGGCGTTGCGCGCCGGCGCGGATTCCCGTACCGGCGAGCCATCCTCCCCGCCGGATGCCTGCGGGGCCGCACACGAAACCGACCCGAGATCCGGACGATGACCGACACGCCTCCCGACCGCCTGGCCGCGAACCCAAACAGCCCGTTCTACGACGAGAAGATGCTGGAGCGCGGCGTCGGCGTGCGGTTCAAGGGCGTCGATAAGACCAACGTCGAGGAATATTGCGTCAGCGAGGGCTGGGTCCGCCTCTCGGCCGGCAAGACCCTCGACCGGGCCGGCAACCCGATGACCGTGAAGCTGAAAGGCACCGTCGAGCCCTATTTCCGCGAGCCCGAGACCGGCGAGGCTTGAGACACCCTATGCTTCACAACTCCAGGGGGAACGGGGTCGGCTCCCAGTAACGCTCCAATTCCGTACGCTGGACGTTGGCGGCCTCCCAGCCGTGCAGGATGCGCGCGAGAGCCGGCCGGTCGCCGGCGTGCAAGGGCTCGGCGACCGCATCGAGCTGCTCCCGCAACCAGCGCTGCCGCGGGACCGGATGACCCGGCAAGTTCCGATGCCAGAGATCCTGCTCCTGCCAGATCGTGCGGGCGGCATCGAGTTCACCCATCGCGATATGGACGAGCATCAGATCTTCGGGTGCTTCGTGCAGCGGACCGTATGTCTCGGGCGGGAGGGTCGCGTAGGATTCCACTGTCTCGTAGTATGACAGTTTTGGCATCGCCGTCGTCTCGATGGCTTCGATAAGGTCGGAGACCATCGTCGGATCGGACCAATGCCAGAACCTATCCGCCGACGTATCTGGCCGACTCAGATTTTCGTAAATGGTCCCTAGCGCAAGATAGTGAAATATTCTGTAGACGAAGAGTGGTGTCACCGACCATCTTGGCCAACAGCAGTTCGCATCTGAGGATCGTTCTACGAAGATACCGCAAGCTAAATGATGGACGGGCGTTTTGCATAAAAAGCGCATGCTCGTCATTTTATAGTTCGGATGACGTTTGATCAGATCTCGATAGATCGGATTGACTTGACGCGCGTTTGTCATAGCTTCGGTTTTATCATAATCATAACATACCTATAGCCTGGACCGAAACGTTTCTGAACGGCGCTTATGATATCGATTGCACGGGTAGGCCTCAAGTCGGCATTCCCCGTTTTGTGGTCGTAGACGCACACTGTTGAAAGCTGAGTTCGCTCCAGTAAGTCGAGGCGCAAAGAACCTTTTGCGCCAGAATTTTGATCAACGCCCGTTGCTGGATCGTATGACGTCTCTGCAACGAAATTTGGATCTTTCCGACCATTGACGTTCTCGGCGATCCGCGCGTGAACCTTATTTCCGAAGTCCTGCGCGGCCCTGAAATCATCGGACGCTCGCACCTCAGCTGCGACCGAATCGGCAAGAGCCTGCACCTCCCGGTTCCGCGGGCAAATCTGGTCCAGCTCGGTCTGCCCCACTGCACCCACCCATATGGCCCGCTCATCATATGCGTCCCCTGGGATGTACTCACTCGCAGGCGCTGCGAACACGGCTTTACGACCGTCGCCACCCCGCCCAGCGAGCACCGAGAGGGCGTTCCTGCCGCCTCCAGGGTCCGCGAGATCCGCTGCCCCAGCTTGCCTGGCAGGCCCCGCGCCGGTTGGCTGAACGCCCCCGACTCGGCGCCGTCCGCGGTCAGCGTGCTCCGACCCAGGATCTCACCGGTCTCGCCAACGCGGATGGTCTGGGTCAGGCCAGAGGTCTCGAACACCGTGCGCGTTCCGTCGGGCGCGGTGACGGTGTGCTGCGCGTCCCAGTCCGCGCGGGCGTTGGCCCGGATGCGAATCGACAGCACGCGCGACCCGCATTCGGTCACGGCCTCCTCAATTTGGGTCTCCGCCTGGCCGCCCGAATTCGCCGACATCCAACGCGCGCCGCCGGACGGAGCGGAAACCCAACGGCCGCCGTCAGGCTGGCCGGCAGGCGCCCGCGGCTGATGGACCGGTACTTCCGGGCGAGCATCCGCTCGACCCGGATGAATCCGACTTCGACCGCGATTCTGGCAAGTTCCGAGCGGAGCGCGGCGACGTCTCGGTCGTGATGTCGGGTGGTTGAGCGCGGCATCGGCCAAGCCCCAGCTAACGGACTAAAAGCCTCCACGCCGCCGCGCGCATTGCCACTACAATCCTAACGCTCGGGGCTGTCCTCCGCAGGAACTTCGTCAGTGAGCACCGCGTGTCTCGCCGCGATCGCCAAGACATAATTCCGTTTGGCGGCCGCAATCAGGGTCGCGATCTGCGCGGCGCTTCGCGCTTGCCGGATGACGAGGCTGGTGGCGACCTCGGGATGGGTTCGACGCTGCTTTGGGCGTCGCGCATGGTTCGAGAGGCGGAGCGTGGCGCGCTCGCCCTGAAGCGCGAGATAGAAGCTATCACCACGTTCGTTCCGGGCGACGATGGCGAAGCCCTCCGCCTCCAGGAGTCGCGCAGCCAGAGCCAGAGCGGCCGATGGGGGGAGGGTACTCACGGTCCCGCAGGCTCGATCGTGCCGAGGCTGCGCCGGCCAAGCGCCCGCGCCTTCAGCGCCAGCGCCGGCCGCTCGATCCCGTACCAGGACAGGGCCGCCACCGGCAGCGTCAGCGCGAGGGCAGGCGCGAGCAGGGCGAGGCCGGACGGGTCGGGCCAGAGGGCATGCAGGCTCTGCTGGACCGGCCAGCCGTAGAGATAGATCCCGTAGGACAGGTCGGCTTTTGGATCGAACAGGTCGCGCGCCATCGGTCCGAGTGCCAGCCATACGGCGCCGTAGGCCTCGGCGAGGAACAGCAGCGCCGGGTAAGCCGGCGTCCGGGCGAGGACCACGGTCGCCACAACCAGGCAGGCGAGGGCGGCGCCCGACACAAGCAGGCGGTCACGCCAGAGATACAGGCAGGCCCCGGCCGAGAAGATCAACGGCAGGCGCAGCGCGGTCTCCAGCCCTTTGGGCAGCTCCGCGCCACGCAGAGCTACGGCTGCCGTCAGGGCAATGGCGAGCCCCGCGAGGATCAGGAGCGCCGGGATCCGCCGGCCGAGGAGGCCGCAGAGGGCGGCGACCAAGACCCCGAGGTAGCAGAAAACCTCGTATTTCAGGGTCCAGATCGTGCCGAGCGGTGCCCGGTAGGGATTCGCCTCGAAGACGCCGGGCAGGGCGGCGTTGCTCTTGAAGGTCGTCAGGGTGCCGCGCATGAACGACCAGAGGCCGGGCTCGCGCAGGTATTCGGCCAGCGGCAGGCGCGTCATCGCGGCCCCGAGGACCAGCGATACGAGAAGCGTCGCGGCGACGAAGCCCGGAAGGATCCGCAACGTCCGGGCGAGGGCGTAGTCGCGGATGCCGCGCCGGTCGCAGCTCATGGTGACCAGGAAGCCCGAGACCGCGAAGAAGCCGTTCACCGCATGCTCGCCCAGCGTGTAGCCGGTAAGCGCCGCCAGAGGCTCGTCGCCGGCGGCCCCGGTGGCGACGCTGAAGGCGTGCGAGACGACCACCGCCAGCGCCAAAGCCAGGCGCAGGCCGGTGAAGCCGTTGCGGCCCCTGTCGAGTGCGTCCGCGATCGTGGGGCCAGCCATCAGCGCAGACCCTCGCGGGCGAGGGCGTCCTGCCCGCGCAGGAAGGCGAGGGCGCCGGAAGCGGAGCCGCCATAGCGCTCGAGGCCCGACCGGCGCAGGACCAGGGCCGAGAGCGCGGCCTTCGGCAGGTTGGTCATGAGATGCGACACGCTCGGGTCGGGCAGGCCGTATTTGCGGCTGACATAAGCCCGCGACCACGCCTGGTGCCAACGCGACCGGAAGATCCGGCCCGGCTCCTGCGCCGATGAGCGGCCGCGGCCGTGCAGCGCCTCGGCACCGTGGACGTGGATGAGGGCGCGCCCGGCATCGGCCACCCGCCGGCACAGGTCGTCATCCTCGTAGAACAGGAAGATGTTGTCGTCGAAGCCGCCGAGGTCGAGGAACAGGGTGCGCTCGACCATCAGGCAGGCCCCGGACAGGAACGGCGCGCAGGCATCGCCCTGGGGCAGCGCAAGGCGACCGCCGGGATTGGTCAGATACGGCGCCAGCAGCGAGCGCGCCTGGTAGAAGAAGCGCCCATCCGGCTCCATCAGGCGCGGCGCCAGCAGCCCCGCATCCGGCCAGGCCCGGGCTGCGGCGAGCAGGGCGTCCACCGCTCCTAGTCGCAGGACCACGTCCGGGTTGACGATCAGCACCCGGTCCGCGGTCTCGGCCGCGGCGACGCCGCGATTGTTGGCGCGGCCATAGCCCTCGTTGCGGGCGTTGCGGATCACCCGGGCACCGGCGGCTTCGGCGATTGCCGGGGAGCCGTCACGGCTCGCATTGTCCACGACGATGGCCGGCACGTGCTGCCGGGCCAGAGCCGCGAGGCAGGCCGGCAGCACCTCCGCGCTGTCGTGGGCGACCACGATGGCGACGAGGCCGACCATCGCGGGTCGGCCCGTCCAGGCCTTACGCCTTCTTCTCCGGCAGGTTCAGGCGGATATGCAGCTCGCGCAGCTGCTTGGGCGTGGCCTCGGCGGGGGCGCCCATCATCAGATCCTCGGCGCGCTGGTTCATCGGGAACAGCACCACCTCGCGGATGTTCGGCTCGTTGCACAGGAGCATGACGATGCGGTCGACTCCCGGGGCGATGCCGCCGTGCGGCGGGGCGCCCATGCGCAGGGCGTTCAGCATGCCGCCGAACTTCTGCTCCAGCACCTCGTGGCCGTAGCCCGCTATGGCGAAGGCCTTCTCCATCACGTCGGGGCGATGGTTGCGGATCGCGCCGGAGGACAGCTCGATGCCGTTGCAGACGATGTCGTACTGGAACGCCTTGATACCGAGGATTCTCTTCGTGACTTCGCCGTCCTGGCCTTCCGTGGCCAGGGCATCGAGGTCGAGGGCCAGGAATTCCTCGCGGTCGATGTTCGGCATCGAGAACGGGTTGTGGGAGAAGTCGATCCGCTTCTCCTCCTCGCTCCACTCGTACATCGGGAAGTCGGTGATCCAGCAGAAGGCGTACTGGTCCTTGTCGCACAGGCCCAGCTCGTCGCCGATCCGGATGCGGGCCTTGCCGGCCAGCGCCGCGGCCTTCGCCTCGGTGCCGGCGGAGAAGAACACCGCATCGCCGGCCTTGGCGCCGGTCTTCTGCGCGATCAGCGCCTGGACCTCGGCCGGGATGAACTTGGCGATCGGCCCCTTGCCGGTGAGCTGGCCGGCCTCCTCCTCGAACACCACGTAGCCCAGCCCGGGGGCACCCTCGGTGCGGGCCCAGTCGTTCAGCTTGTCGAAAAACGAGCGCGGCTGCGACGCGGCCCCGGTCGCGGGGATCGCCCGGACCACGCCGCCGGACGCGATCACGCCCTTGAACGCCTTGAACGCGACGTCGTCCCGCGCGAACTCGTCGGTCACGTCGGCGATGATGAGGGGATTGCGCAGGTCCGGCTTGTCGACGCCGTATTTCAGCATCGAATCCGCGAAGGTGATGCGCGGGAACGCCTTCGTGACGCGCTTGCCCTCGGCGAACTCTTCGAACACCCCGCGCAGGACCGGCTCCACCGCCTGGAACACGTCCTCCTGGGTGACGAAGCTCATCTCGATATCGAGCTGGTAGAACTCGCCCGGCGAGCGGTCGGCCCGGGCGTCCTCGTCGCGGAAGCAGGGGGCGATCTGGAAGTACCGGTCGAAGCCGGCGATCATCGTCAGCTGCTTGAACTGCTGCGGCGCCTGCGGGAGCGCGTAGAACTTGCCGGGATGGACCCGCGACGGCACGAGATAATCGCGCGCGCCTTCAGGGGACGAGGCGGTCAGGATCGGCGTCTGGAACTCGAAGAAGCCGCCGTCACGCATCCGCCGGCGCAGCGCGTCGATGATCGCCCCGCGCTTCATGATGTTGGCGTGGAGCTTGTCCCGGCGCAGGTCGAGGAAGCGGTAGCGGAGCCGCGTCTCCTCCGGGTATTCGAGATCGCCGAAGACCGGCAGCGGCAGCTCGCCGGCCGGGCCCAGCACTTCGAGGTCGTCGATATAGACCTCGACCGCCCCAGTCGGCAGCTCGGCGTTCTCCGTTCCGGCGGGCCGGGTGCGCACGCGCCCGTCGATCCGCACGACCCATTCCGAGCGCGCCACCTCGGCCGCCTTGAAGGCCGGGGAGTCGGAATCGACCACGCATTGCGTCAGCCCGTAATGGTCGCGCAGGTCGATGAACAGCACGCCGCCATGGTCGCGGATGCGATGGCACCAGCCGGAGAGCCGGACGGTCTGTCCGACGTCGGACGGGCGGAGCGCCCCGCAGGTGTGGGAACGGTAACGGTGCATGACGGGCTTCTTCTCTGGGAAGGCCGGCACCATTCACGCGAGGCCCCCCAAGTCAAGCATGGGCGGCTGGAATCCGGTGCCGGATCGGGCCGCCGACCTACCGGATCGAGCGGTCGATCCCCATATGATGTCTATGAGGCACAACGCTTTTTCCGATCCGAAGGGCCGCCCCGCCCGGCCCGTCGAAAGCCCGCCCGGCGCCTGGCGCACGCTGCCGCTCGATGGCCGTTTCGACCTCGTCTACGAGGACGCGACCGGCACGTGGAGCAACCGCTCGCTCTCGGCGCGCGAGCTGAAGCTCGGGCCGGGGCGCACCCTGCTGGGCGGTATCGACATGCGACACGGCGGTTATCGCGGCTTCCGGGTCGACCGGATCCGCCGCCTCACCGATGGGGCGACCGGTGAGCGCGTCGAGACCGGCATCCTGGACCGGCTGCTCGGGCGCGCCGAGGCCCAGCGCCGGGCCGACGCGGTGCGGATCCGCCGGCAGACCGAGGCGCGCCGGCGCGGCCCTGGCCGGCCCGGCGTAGACGGCGCGACGACGTTGACCGTGTGAAACATGGGGACCTTCGCGTCGGCGGCTCCCCATGACGGCGTCGGTTGCGTATAGCCGGATTCATGGACCTGATTACGACCACCGCCGCGCTGCACGACGTCTGCACGCGTCTCGCCGAGCAACCCTTCGTGACCGTCGACACGGAGTTCATGCGCGAGACGACGTACTACCCGAAACTGTGCCTGATCCAGATCGCGGCGCCGGACGGGACGGGCGTATTGGTCGATCCCCTGGCCACGGGCATCGACCTGCAGCCGTTCATTGACCTGATGGCGGACGAGCGGACCGTGAAGGTGTTCCACTCCGCCCGTCAGGACCTCGAGATCATCTGGCTGATGGGCGGGATCCTGCCGCAGCCGTTCTTCGACACCCAGGTCGCCGCCATGGTCTGCGGCTACGGCGACTCCGTGTCGTACGAGCAGCTCGTCAACGACGTCGCCAAGGCCAAGATCGACAAGTCCTCGCGCTTCACCGACTGGTCGCGCCGTCCGCTCTCGGAGGCCCAGCTCAGCTACGCCCTGTCCGACGTGACGCATCTGGTGAAGGTCTACGAGGTCCTCGTCGCCGAGCTCCTGCGCACGGATCGCGGCGCCTGGCTCGACGAGGAGATGGCGGTTCTCACCTCGCCGGAGACCTACCGGGCCGATCCCACGCAGGCCTGGCGGCGGCTGTCCGGCCGGATGCGCAAGCCCCGCGAGATCGCGGTGTTGATGGAGGTGGCGGCGTGGCGCGAGAGCGAGGCCCAGGCCCGCAACGTCCCGCGTGGCCGCGTGCTGAAGGATGAAGCCGTCATCGATGTCGCCTCCGCGGCGCCGCGCAACGCCGAGGCCCTGGGCCGGCTGCGCACGATCCCGGCCGGGTTCGAGCGCTCGCGCACCGGCACCGATATCCTGGCGGCGGTGGAACGCGGCCTCGCGCGGGATACCGGCGACATCCGCATGCCCGAGCGGATGCGCCGGAGCGGCGGCAACGGCGCGATCGTCGAGCTGCTGAAGGTTCTGCTGAAGGCGGTGTGCGAATCCGAGGCCGTGGCACCGAAGATCATCGCGACGGTCGACGATCTCGAAGCCATCGCGGATGACGACGCGGCCGAGGTGCCGGCGCTCCAGGGCTGGCGCAGAACCCTGTTCGGCGACAAGGCTCTGGCGCTCAAGCAAGGCCGCCTCGCGCTCTCCGTCGAGAGCGGGCGCATCGTGGTCCGGGAAGTGGAGCCGACGGGCGCCGCCGATCGGCCCGTCGCGCTCGGCTGATCGGGGCGCTCCTGCCTGGAGCGCCCTTCAGAGTCGGGCTTCCGGGACAGAGAACATCGACGGCGGGTCCGTAGCCGGGGCGCGCGCTCCTGCCGGCAACCCACTCGGTTTATCGGGCCAGCGCGTCACGAGGGCGTGACACGCCGCGGTGGCAGGATTAAGTGGCAAAGGCGATTGCCACTTAATCCTGCCACCGCGTCCCGCGTATGTTCGAGCCGAACGAGATTCTCACGACGCTGACCGGGCGCGGCCTCGTTACGGCCGAGGGGTGCGAAACCGTGCGGGTTCGCTACCGCGTCGTGGTGGAGCGCCGGCAAGGCGGTCTCTTCGCCTATGGCGATCTCCATGGCAGCCATGCCGGGCTGCGGCCGATCTGGCTCGAACCCGATGCGCAGCTGCGCCTCAAGACCGGTCGCCGCCTCGACATCTCGCTGACGGACCTCGTCGGCGATACCGCGGAGTTCGAGAGCACTGGCGCGGTCGGAGCCCTCTGACGGGCGGTCTCGGGCACAGATATCGGTCAACCATCGCGCAATACAGATTTGAGGCGAATCGCCCGCCCCGATTCCTCTGTTTTGCCGTCCGCCTTGATTCTGCGGCTTGCTGGCAGCGCGTGATCCGCTGAACGCTCGGCGTCCTGATTGTCCCGCTGCTCGAAACGGCAGGACGATTCGGCAATCACAGCATCGCGATCACCGCCATTCATTGCGTAGCCGGACAGCTTACAACCCATGCGGCGAGAGAACGCAGCACCCTCAACCTATGAAACAAGCGTCTGGTTTCCCCAGGGGGCGATTGCGCACCGCAACCCCGGGGGGGTCGGGCGGCGTGCCAGACGGACACAGGTCAAGACCAGCCTACGCAACCGAAGCATAGTTGAACGCGGCATTCTCGCGGGCTGTGCAAGACTTGCATGGGCGTGCGTCACGCGGACGCGAGATCGAACCGTAGACCTCCTGCCGCGCTTGTGCGCCGCAACATTTCTTTTCGCGCAGCAATGACATTCAACCGGACTTTGTCATGCGAAAAGAAGCTTTCACCGTGCCGTCAGGGTCGGAGAACAGCGAGTTGACGGCGCTCAAAAATCTCTTAAGGTCCGTTCAAGCTTCGGTTTCGAGGGGGCCGCCTCAGGGATGGCGGCTCCTGGCGAGGGGATCTTCTGGTCTCCTCAAGTCCGCTACGCCCGCTACCGAAGCGTCCATCCCTGTCGCAAACAGTCAGGTCGGGGTCCGAGCGACGCCACTCTCTCAGCGCGTCTGAAAGACTCTTAAGACTTGTCGGAGGAACCCATGAGAGCGGTACATCTCCTCGCGCTCGGCGCAGGTGTCGCGGCCATCGCCGCGCCGGCGCTGGCCAACGAAAGCGTCCTGAAGAGCATCGCCAACCCGGCGGAGCAAGCGCTTCAGACCGTCGACTACGCCAATACGCGCTATTCGAAGCTCGATCAGATCAACGCGTCGAACGTGAAGAACCTCCAGGTCGCCTGGACCTTCTCGACCGGCGTGCTGCGCGGCCACGAGGGCTCGCCGCTCGTGATCGGCAACATGATGTACGTCCATACGCCGTTCCCGAACATCGTGTACGCTCTCGACCTCGAGCACGAGGCCAAGATCGTCTGGAAGTACGAGCCGAAACAGGATCCGTCCGTGATCCCGGTCATGTGCTGTGACACGGTCAACCGCGGCCTCGCTTACGCCGACGGCGCCATCCTGCTGCACCAGGCCGACACCACCCTCGTGTCCCTCGACGCCAAGACCGGCAAGGTGAACTGGTCGGTCGTCAACGGGGACCCGAAGAAGGGCGAGACCAACACCGCCACGGTTCTGCCCGTGAAGGACAAGGTCATCGTCGGCATCTCGGGCGGCGAGTTCGGCGTGCAGTGCCACGTCACCGCTTACGACCTGAAGACCGGCAAGAAGGTGTGGCGCGGCTACTCCGAGGGCCCGGACGATCAGATGATCGTCGACCCGGAGAAGACCACCTCGCTCGGCAAGCCGATCGGCAAGGATTCCTCGCTGAAGACCTGGGAAGGCGATCAGTGGAAGACCGGCGGCGGCTGCACCTGGGGCTGGTTCTCGTACGATCCCAAGCTCGACCTGATGTACTACGGCTCGGGCAACCCCTCGACCTGGAACCCCAAGCAGCGTCCGGGCGACAACAAGTGGTCCATGACCATCTGGGCGCGTAACCCGGATACCGGCATGGCCAAGTGGGTCTACCAGATGACCCCGCACGACGAGTGGGACTACGACGGCATCAACGAGATGATCCTCACGGATCAGAAGATCGACGGCAAGGAGCAGCCGCTCCTGACCCACTTCGATCGTAACGGCTTCGGCTACACGCTGAACCGCGAGAACGGCGCCCTGCTGGTCGCCGAGAAGTTCGATCCGGCCGTCAACTGGGCGTCCAAGGTCGACATGGACAAGGGTTCGAAGAACTACGGCCGGCCGCTGGTCGTGTCGAAGTACTCGACCGAGCAGAACGGTGAGGACACCAACTCCAAGGGTATCTGCCCGGCGGCCCTCGGCACCAAGGATCAGCAGCCTGCTGCCTTCTCGCCGAAGACCAACCTGTTCTACGTGCCCACCAACCACGTCTGCATGGACTACGAGCCGTTCCGGGTGACCTACACCCCGGGCCAGCCCTACGTCGGTGCGACCCTGTCGATGTACCCGGCCCCGAACTCGCATGGCGGCATGGGTAACTTCATCGCCTGGGACGGCGTCAACGGTAAGATCAAGTGGTCCAACGCCGAGCAGTTCTCGGTCTGGTCCGGTGCTCTCGCCACCGCCGGTGACGTGGTGTTCTACGGGACCCTCGAGGGTTACCTGAAGGCGGTCGACGACAAGAGCGGCAAGGAGCTGTTCAAGTTCAAGACCCCGTCGGGCATCATCGGCAACGTGATGACCTACCAGCTCAAGGGCAAGCAGTACGTGGGCGTCCTCTCGGGCGTCGGCGGCTGGGCCGGCATCGGCCTCGCGGCCGGCCTGACCGACCCGAACGCCGGCCTCGGCGCGGTGGGTGGTTACGCGGCTCTGTCGCAGTACACCAACCTCGGTGGTCAGCTGACCGTCTTCGCTCTGCCGAACTAATCGGCCGCAGGGTCTCGGTAGCAAAATGGTGCCGGCGCGGGTTTCCGCGCCGGCATCCTTGTGATTAGAATTTGTTGTAAGAGGCTGCGGCTCAACGCGAGACGAAGGGCCTCGCTCTAGGGAGACTACACGTTGCACAACCTCAGCAACATCGTAACGCGGCCGGTTCTCGCCGCCCTCGCCCTAGCGACCGTTTCCGCGGTTGCCGTACATGCTGAGGATGCCAAGCCTGCCGATCCGGCGCTCGCCAATTCGCTCAACGCGAACGACAAGACCGCCGAGCAGGACCCCGCACTACTGAAGAAGAACGCCGCCGTTAAGGTCGAGGACGGCAAGTATCTCGATGCCGACGGCCATCCGACGTATCACGTCACCAACGACGGCAAGAAGCTCGACTGGTACACCTACTCCGGTTACCGCCGCTATCACGCCGAGTGCCACGTGTGCCACGGTCCCGACGGCATGGGCTCGACCTACGCGCCGGCGCTGAAGGACTCGCTGAAGACCCTCTCGTACGAGGAGTTCATCGGCATCCTGGTCGGCGGCAAGCAGGACGTGAGCGCGTCGGAGCAGAAGGTCATGCCCGCCTTCGGCGATAACAAGAACGTCATGTGCTACTCGGACGACCTCTACACCTACCTCAAGGCGCGCGCCGACGGCGCGGTGGGCCGCGTGCGTCCCTCCGAGCACGAGGACAAGCCCGAGGCCGCCCGGAAGGCCGAGAAGGAGTGCATGGGCGGCTGATGTCCTCCCCTGCATCGTCCTTCACCCGGACGCTCGCCCTCTGCGCCCTGTCGATGACGGTGGCGCAGGGGGCTGCCGCGCAGCACCTGCCGGACACGGTCACGACCGATGTGCTGCGCGTCTGCGGCGATCCCGGCAACATGCCGTTCTCCGAACGCAAGGAGGACGGCTTCGAGAACAAGATCGCGGCGATCATCGCCGACGAGCTGAAGGTCAAGCTCCGCTATTACTGGCTGACGCAAGGCCCGGGCTTCGTGCGCAACACGCTCGGCACCGGCCTGTGCGACCTGATCATCGGCCAGGCCTTCGGCAGCGACCTCGTCCAGACCACCAACCCGTATTACCGCTCGTCCTACACGCTGGTCACCCGGGCGGGTGAACTCGACGGGATCACCGCCCTCGACGACCCGCGGCTGAAGGGCAAGGCGATCGGCGTGATCGCCGGCACGCCGCCGGTGAACCGGATGGGCGATCTTGGCCTGGTCTCGACCATGAAGGCCTACGCGCCCTACCAGCTCGACCCCTCCCGCAAGTTCCAGACGGTGGGCGCCGAGATCATCGGGGCACTCGCCGCCAAGGACATCGACGCGGCCGTGCTGTGGGGACCGGCCGCCGGCTGGCTCGCCAAGCAATCCGGGACGCCGATGACGGTCGTCCCCCTCCTGAAGGAACCGCCACGTCCGCCGATGGCCTACCGGATCGCCATGGGCGTGCGGCTCGGCGAGAACGACTGGAAACGCTCGCTGAACACCGTCCTGCGCAAGCGCAAGGCCGATATCGACAAGGTGCTGCGCGAGTACGACGTGCCGCTCCTCGACGACGAGGAGAGCAAGCTCGCCGAGCCGAACGAGCGCTGAGCGGGTTCAGGCCCGCTCGATCCCGCTCCGGTCGAGCTTTGCCAACGCATCGACGACCCGCTCGCCACCGATCACGAGATCGGGGGCGATCTCGGCCAGCGGCACCAGAACGAACGCCCGCTCGCGCACATGCCGGTGCGGCAGCACGAGCCGGTCGTCGTCGACGGCCGCGCCCTCATAAGCCAGGACGTCGATATCGATCACCCGGGGCCCCCAGCGCTCCTCGCGAATGCGTCCGAGCGCGTGCTCGACGGCCAGGCACGCATCGAGCAGGCCGTGCGGGTCGAGGTCGGTGTCCACAGCCACCGCGCCGTTGAGGAACCAGGGCTGATCGGTCTTGCCCCAGGGCGGCGTCCGGTAATCGGCCGAGCGGGCGACCACCCGGATACCCGGCGTGGCGCCGAGCCCCGCAACCGCGCGGTCCAGCATCGCGGCCATGTCGCCGATATTGCTGCCGATGCCCAGGTAGGCTCTCACGCGTTCTCTCCGCGGTGCCGCATGATCTCGATGCTGACACCGTCCAGGATCGCCGGGACCGGCGCGCTCGGCTTGTCGACCCGCACCGTGATCGATTCGACCGCGCCGAAGCGCTCAAGAATCGTGGCCGCGATCGCCTCGGCCAGAGCCTCGATCAGGTTGAAGCGCCGCTCCGTGGCGATATCCACGGCGATCTGCGTGAGATCCGCGTAGCTCACCGTGTGGGCGACGTCGTCCGAGCGGCCGGCCGGCGCGAGATCGAGTCGCGCATCCAACGAAATATAGAAGCGCTGGCCGAGCACCGCCTCCTCGGGCAGCACGCCGTGGCGGCCGAACACCGCGATGCGCGCGACCCCGATCCGGTCCGTGCTCATCGGGCCTCCGGGCGCATCACTGCGTCGACCACCCGCATCGCATCGATATGGGCGGCGACATCGTGCACCCGGACGATGTCGGCCCCCAGGGTCGCCGCGAGGGTGTGGGCCGCCAGGGATCCATGGAGACGGTCCGCCGGCCGGGTCTCGCGATCGTGCAGGCGGCCGAGCAGCGACTTGCGGGACACGCCGACCAAGACGGGGAAACCGAGGGCCCGGATCTCGGGCAGGCGCCGGAGCGCCTCGAGGTGCTGCGACCAGGTCTTGCCGAAGCCCACGCCGGGATCGAGCACGATGTCGCGGTCCGGAATGCCCGCCCGGCGGGCGATGTCCAGCGAGCGCTCGAAGAAGGCCCGCATGTCGGCAACGATGTCGAGGTCGGCGTCGATGGTCTCGCGGTTGTGCATGATCACGACCGGCGCGCCATGCGCGGCCGCCACCGTGGCGATGTCGGGCTCGCGCTGGAGGCCCCAGACGTCGTTGACGATGCGGGCCCCGGCTTCGAGGGCGACGCGGGCCGTGGAGGCCTTGTAGGTGTCGATCGAGATCGGGACCGTCAGACGGGGCGCTACGGCCCGGATCACCGGCAGGACGCGGGCCTGCTCCTCCTCGGCCGGGACGGGAACGTGGCCGGGCCGGGTCGACTCGCCGCCGATATCGAGGATCGCGGCACCCTCGGCCACGAGGCGCTCGGCCTGGGCGACGGCTTCGGCCTCGCCGGTGAACAGGCCGCCGTCGGAAAAGGAGTCGGGCGTGACGTTGAGGATGCCCATGACCAGCGTGCGCGACCCGAGGCCGGGCAACAGGTCGGACAGGCCGGGGGAGGGGGGCACGGATCGGGTCCCGTTCTCAGGAGCGGTTCGGGACCCGGTGTGATCGAAACCACAGGCCAGCGCAACGCCGACCGTCACCGTCGCGTCATCAGCCGCGATAGCAGCGGATTTCCGCCTCGGCCTGGGCGCGCCGAAGATCCGCGACCTTGTCGTCGAAGATCTTGGTGGACTTGAACTCGTTCGCCCGGTTGCCGATGCCCTGGCGCATGGACAGGACCGTGCTGGCCTGGACGTACTTGTCGTAGGGCAGGATCGCGGCGAGCTGGTCGAGCGAGCAGGAGCAGCGCTGCATGCTCTCGCGGGTCTGGCCGTTGGCGGCCATGCAGCCGAAGACGTAATCGACCCGCGCATCGGTGGGATAATCGTTCTCGTCCGCCGCCCAACCGGCGATGGCCGAGAGGGACAGGGCGAAGGCGGCCAGCGCGCCGCGTTCAGCCAGCTTTCTGATCATAGCTCAGCTTCTCCTCAAGCAATTCGCCACCCTCGGCATTCTTCGACTGCGCCTCGATGGAGACGATCTGGCCGGGAACCTCCGGGGACGTGATGAAGGTGTAGGTCATCTTGTCCATGCCGCGCATGCGCTGTTCCATGGCATCCTTGGCGAAGGGCTGGATCTCGACCCGCCAGCCATCGACTTCGCGTCCGCCCACCGTGACCTTGGTCGGCGTCACGGCCGCGCCCTCGCGCAGACCCTTGCGGATCGCGAGCTTCAGGTAACGCGGATTCGCCTCCAGGACCTTCGCCAGCGAGCGCAGATGGTTCTCGAGGAAGAGCGAGACCACCGGGTTGCCGCTCATATCCTCGAAGGGCCCGGCCGGCATCCGGTTCATGCCGGAGAACATCGTCACGCTGATGTCTCGCCCCTCGGGGCTCTTCCCGGGCTCCAGCTTGAGCGTGACCGTATCCGAGAGCGGCGGGCCGAAAGGTCCCTTGGAGATGCCCGACCGGCGCAGGTAATCGTACGTGATCGTCGAACCGGGGGCGGCATTCTTCATATGCGGCTGGTCGAACAGGAGATCGGCTGCGCTGGGCGGAGCCGCCGCGTTGACCTGGGTGACCGCTCCGGGCTTGGGCGCATCCTCGGCAAGCGCCGGCATCGCGGCCAGCACCAGCGCGACGGCTGTCGTGGCGAGAAGCTTCACGAGTTGACTTCCTCCTTGAACGGCGACCGGACGTTGCTGCCGATCGTCCGATAAACGTAATCCGGCGGGGTCTCGGCCGCCTCCTCGACGGCGAGCGCCCGCACCTTGGCGTGGAGCGGCGAGAGCGAGCAAGCCGGGTCCGTGGCCGCGGCATCGCCGGCGAGCGCCAGGGCCTGGCACCGGCAGCCACCCCAATCCTTCTCCCGCCGGTCACAGGAGCGACAGGGCTCCTGCATCCAGTCGGTCCCGCGATAGGCAGTGAAGGCCGGGGAGTCCCGCCAGATCTCGCCGAGGGAGTGCTCGGTGACGTGCCAGAATTCGAGGCCCGGGATCGTCTCGGCCGCGTGGCAGGGCAGGACCTTGCCCTGGGGCGTGACGTTCATGAGCTTGCGGCCCCAGCCGCCGGCACAAGCCTTCGGGTATTTCGCGTAGTAATCCGGCACCACGAGGTCGATGACGAGCTGACCCTTAAGGCGCTCGCGCGCGGCCTCGACGATCCGGATCGAGGCATCGACCTGTGCCTTGTCCGGCATCAGGGCGGCGCGGTTGACGTAGGCCCACCCGTAATACTGCGTGTGCGCCACTTCGAGCCGCTTGGCGCCCATCTTCACGGCGAGGTCGATGAAGCCCTCGACCTCGTGAATGTTACCGCGGTGGATGACGGAGTTCAGCGTCAGCGGCAGACCGAGCTCGACCACCTTGGCGGCGAATTCGAATTTCTGCGGCTGTGCGTTTTTGAGGCCGCCGATCTTCTCCGCATTCTGCGCATCGACGCCCTGGACCGAGAGCTGCACGTGGTCGAGCCCGACATCGTAGAGCGCCTGAAGCTTGGATAGCGCGCCGCCGACCCCGGAGGTGATCAGGTTCGAGTAGAGCCCGAGATCCGCGCAGGTCTTGGTGATCTCGACGATGTCGTTGCGGGCGGTCGGCTCGCCGCCCGACAGGTGAACGTGAAGCACGCCGAGGCCGGACGCCTCGGTCAGGACGCGCTGCCAGGTCGAAGTGTCGAGCTCGCCGGACCGGCGATCGAGCTCCAGCGGATTCGAGCAATAGGGGCAGCGCAGCGGGCAGCGATGGGTCAGCTCGGCGAGCAGACCGACCGGCGCCGGCACGTCCGGCCGGTTCGGCGTCAGTGCGTTCATCGCTCCAGGACCCGTTTCTCCGCCAAGCCGTCCAGCATCACGAGGATGTCGGCTTCGATGGCGCGCGGGTCGGCCGCATAGGTCCGACCCAATTCATCGGCGATCGCCGCGACGGTGCGGTTGCCGTCCACCAGCTTGAGCACCGCCACGGCGTTGTCGTCGAGGTCGAAGGTCCGCTCGGGGGCGAGCAGGACGTGTTTGCCGCGGGTCTCGTCGTGGCGCAGGCGGACGCCGCGCGGCAGGCGCGGCCGATCCCCGGCGACCATCTTGCGGACACCGGATGCCGCCTGAGACGCAGGCGCCTCGGCGACCAGCCCGGTCCCCGGCGTCCAGGCATCCGGCGGGATCATCCCAGGGGCGACATAGGCGAAGTAGAGGGCGTCGAGCTGCGTCCAGAGCACGTTGCACTTGAACGTCAGCGCGGCCATCGCCTGACGCTGCAGCTCGGGCGTCGTCGCGTGCGTCTTCACGTAGTCGAGGGCGAAGTCGGCGTCGCGCGGCGCCTGGGTGAGGCGCTTGTCGAAATAGGCCAGCGTGTCCTTGGTGATGAAGTCGTAGTTCTTCAGCATTCCGGCGACGCGCTCGGAGATGATGGTCGGCGAGAACATCTCCGTCAGCGACGAGGCGATCGCCTCGAGCAGGCTCTTCTCGGCGACGAAATGGACATAGGCCTCGACGGAGAACTTCGTCGCCGAGAGGATGCCCCGGGTCGAGAGGACGTAGTCGCGCTCGAAGCCGACGCCCTCGGCGAGCTTCAGCCAGCGCTCGATCCCGCCGTCGCCGGGATGGTCGCCGTCGTGATCGACGATGCGCTGCCGCCAGATCCGGCGCAGGGACGCGTCGGTCATACGCGCGAGGACGGCGGCGTCCTTCACCGGGATCATCGCCTGGTAGTAGTAGCGGTTGAGCGCCCAGGCCCGGACCTGATCCTTCGAGAGCTTGCCGTCGTGCAGGAGCCGGTGGAACGGGTGCAGGTTGTGGTACCGCCGCGCGCCGATGTCGCGGAGCGCCGCCTCCAGCTCGTCCGGGCTCAGGAGGCGCTGGCTGTCAGCAGCATCGGGGGTCGGGAAGACTGCGTTCATGGCGTTTCCGGAATCCGTCCTCGGGTCGCGTTTCCTGTATTCCGATCCCGCCCTGGCTGAGGGCGTCGTCGTCATCCCAAAACCGGTCGCTGCCTTTCGAGACGAGACCCCGGTCGGGTGAATATCCGGGCTTGGTCTCGATATAGTGCCGACCGGGCCCGCACCCAACCGCTGGTCGAATGTGCCTCAGAGGGCGAGGCTCAGCCCGTCATGGCCCACTGTCCAACCGGCCGCCTCGACATCGGCCCGTTCCGGCGAGCCCTCGACCAGGACCGGGTTGGTGTTGTTGATGTGGACGAAAACCCGACGCCCGATCGCTGTGCCGGCCAGGGCGTCGATCGAACCGTTCGCGCCGCGCATCGGGACATGGCCCATGCGCCAGCCGGTCTTCGTGCCGACCCCGGCCCGGATCATGTCGTCGTCGTGCAGGACGGTGCCGTCGAACAGCAGGGCGTCCACGCCAGCGATCCGGTCGCGCAGGCCGTCCGTGACTCGGGCGCAACCGGGGATGTAGGCGAGACGACGGCCATTCGCCTCGATCAGGGCGCCCACGGTGGTCTCCGTTTCGGCGCCGATCTCCATGGTCTCGTCTTCGAGCCAGAGCGGCACCTTGCCGGGTACCGGGAACAGCGTGACCGACAGGCCGGGCAGGGGCTCGAAACGCCGGTCCATGGCGACCGCCTGCCGGGCGACGACGCCCTCGGCCATCACGTCGAATACGCGGTTGGCGTTGACCGAATCCAGGATGCCGCGGGTGGCGTAGAGCGTGTAGGGCTGGCCCTCGCGCAGGGTCAGGAGGCCCGCCACATGGTCCACGTCCCCGTTGGTCAGGAGGACCGACCGGATCGGCGAGTGTCGCAATCCCTCCTGGGGATGCATCTGGGGATTGTCGAAAAGCTGCTGCCGGATATCAGGCGACGCGTTGATCAGCAGCCAGTCGGTTCCGTTTGCGGAGACCGCGATGCTCGACTGCGTCCGGGGTCGCACCCGGTCGGGCTCGGACCGCGCTAAAGCGCAGATGGGGCAGCGGCAATTCCACTGGGGAAGGCCGCCGCCGGCCGCGGAGCCGAGGATCACGACGCGCATGGTGCGGTTCCCGCGATCCCCGGCCCCTGGAAACTCAGTTGAAGGTGTCGATCTCAGCGGACTCGTAGCTGGTCACTTCCATGCCGACGCAGATCTCGGACACAACGGGGGCAGCCCACTTCATGGTGTTTCTCCTTGGCGGTATCCTCACCAAGCGTCACGGGTTCCTAAGAGGCCCCTAAGACACTGATGGCGCTCTGGTTTCCGGCGCGCACTCGATATCGGCGATTCAGCTGCGGTCTTCAAGCACTAACTTGCCGGATCCTCCCAAATTTTTCGTGAGACTCCACCTAAATGCCCGGCGCCGCGTCGGAAACGTTACCGAATTCGACTTAAGTATAGTCGGTCATTGACGGAAGTCGGGACCGCGCAGCTCGAGCATGAAGCCCTTGCCCCGGACGGTGACCAATCCCGGGCCGCCAAAGCGCACGAAGTCGGCCATCTTGGAGCGCAGATAGCCGATATAGACGTCCACCACGTTGAGCGAGAGGCCGCCCTGGCTGGCCCAGAGACGGTCGAAGATGTCCGCCCGGGACACCGGCTTGCCGATGCTCTCCATCAGCATGGCGAGCAGGTCGGCCTCCCGGGGGGTCAGGCGCGCGCTGGCCTCGCCGCAGCTCGCCTGGCGGGTGTCGAGATCGAGCATCAGCCGGCCGGCGGTGATGCGCGAGCGCGGCGCCTCGGCCTGCTCCCGCCGCATCAGATGCGTGCGCAGCCGCGCCACCAGCTCGTCGAACACGAACGGCTTGACGATGTAGTCGTCGGCGCCGAGCGCCAGCCCCTCAGCGCGGTCGCGGATCTCGTCGCGGGCGGACAGGAACAGGATCGCGCCCGGGAAGCCACCCTCGCGCAGCGACCGGCAGACATCGTGCCCGGACCCGTCCGGCAGGTTGATGTCGAGCAGGACTGCGCCGGGCGCGGGATCGTGGGCGGCCTTCAGCGCCTCGTCGACGCAGGCGGCGGTGCCGACCTCGAACCCCTCGGCTTCCAGGCCGCGGGCCAGAAGGCCCCGGATATCGATATCGTCCTCGACGATCAGGATCCGCGTCATGCGGCCGGCTCCCTCACCTGCGCGTCGCCGGCCGCGTTCCCGACCGTGCCGATCTCCCATGCCGGATCGAGCGCCGGCATGTCCAGGCTGACCCGCGCGCCACGCCCGTCCGGGCCGGCGCCGAGGCGGATGATGCCGCCATGCTGCTCGACGATCCAGCGCGCCAGGGCGAGCCCGATGCCGAAGCCGGTCTCGTCCGGGCTCGCCCCGGCACCGCGCCGGAACCGCTCGAACAGCTCGGCCTCGGAGGCGCCGAAACCCGGGCCGTCATCCGTGACGGTGATCCGGGCGCGAGCGCCAGGCTCGGCCGACAGCGCGACCTCGACCCGGGTCAGCCCCTTCGCGTGGCGCAGGGCATTGTCCACCAGGCTCTCGACGGTCTGGCGCAGCCACTCGCGGTCGGCCAAGCACTCGACGTCCTGGCTGCCGGGATCGAGGCTGAGCGCTACCCGGCGGCGGGCGGCCTCGGAGCCCATGTTGTCGACGGCCTCCGCGAGCACCGAGGCGAGGCCCAGGGGACGCTTGTCGAACTCGATCTCGCCGGATTCGGAGCGGGCGACGCGCAGCAGGTCCTCTACGCGCAGCTTCAGCCGCTGCGCCCGCTTGCGGATCGTCGTGAAGACCGGCCCCGGATCGGCGCCCCGGGACACGCCGCGCAGGGCGAGATCGCATTCGCCCAGGATCACGGTGAGCGGCGTGCGCAGCTCGTGGCTGACATCGGCGAAGAAGCGCCGTCGCGAGCGGTCCACGGTCTCGAGCCGGGCATTGGCCGCGCGCAGATCCGCGGTGCGCGCCGCCACCGTATCCTCCAGCGCCGCCCGGTCGGCCGCGACCCGGGATTCGCGACGGGCGAGCCGCGCGGCCATGCGGTTGACGTTGGTCATCAGCAGGCCGAGTTCGTCGCGGGTCGCCACCGAGAGGCGGGTGTCGAGGGCGCCGTGGCCGATGGCGCTCGCGGCCCGCCGGACCTCCTCGATCCGCGCCAGGGTCGGCCGGGTCACACCGCGATACAGCACCGCCAGCAGCACCAGGGCGGCCGCGACCGCGGAGGCCGCCGCCACACGCAGCCGTGCCGAGAGGGCCCGCGCCTGCTCGGACCCCAGCGCCATGCTGCGCCGCTCGGCCTCGATCAGGAACGAGAGCGGCTGGCCGGTCATCGCCCCGAAGCCGTTGAGCGCGCCCTTGATCGCGTCCTGGCGCTTCTCCGGCTCGGTCTGACGGTTGATCCGGGCCACCTGCCGGTCGAGCACGACCCGGGCGGCGCGCAGCTGCGCCATCGGCCGAGTCCGCGCGGCGTATTGCATGCGGTCGGCCGGGTCGTCGCTCGGTGGGAAGCTCTGCGCGAGCGCCTCGTCCACCGTGGTCAGCGCCCGGTCGGCATTGTCGCGGGCAATCGCCATCGCCTCGGGCTGCCCGTCGGGATTGCCCACGGTCTCGACCGCCGCCAGGCCGAACTGGGTCAGGCGGCCGGACAGTTCGGCGAGCAGTTCCAGGCGTCGCTGCGCCTCCAGCGTACGGTCGACGGTGCGCTCGGCGGCCGCGATCGAGGCCAGAGCCGCGATGGCCGCCAGCATCACCACGACGGCGGTGCCGCCGAGCAGCAGCGCGAAGCGGAGCTTCAGCGAGCGCATCGGCCCCATCCCGGAGGGAAGCGCCGCGCGCGGTTGCCGCGCGCCGTCACAGATTCTTCGGCAGGCTGCCGCGCGCGGCGCAGCGCCAGCGCTCGACATGCCAATCCGGATGGGCGGCCTGCCAGGTCGCCAGCGCGCTCTGCGAATGGCGCAGGCAGATGAACGGATTCGAGCCCTCGTAGGACATCTCGATCCGGTCCTCGCGGCAGGTCGAGGGCTGGGCGACGAGGCAGATGGACAGAAGCAGGAGCATGGGCGTCTCCCTCGTGCATCATCCGGATCGACGGTGACCGTCTCTCGGCGCGGATGATGCAGAGCCTTGCCGGCCTCGTGCGGGCCGGCTTGGGCAGAGCATATGCCGCGCGCGGCCGCTCTGCCCAGAGCGGCGTCAGGACGCGACCCAGATCTCGCCCTTGGCGATGGTGGCGAGGTCGCCGGAATAGCGGCGCAGCGGCCGGCCGAGCAGCGCGGCATGCTCCGCGCTCAGGCCCGACAGGGATTTCGCCAGGAGCTTCAGGAACACGAGGTCGTGCGTCCCGGTCTCCACGAAGGTCGGCGACAGCCGCCCATGCGACCCGACCAGCAGGGTCCCGCGGCGCATGCCGTAGCCCGGATTGTCGCCCACCGCGAGCGCCGCCAGGGTCCCGGCGATCATCCGCGAGCCGGCATAGGCGCCGGCCCGGCCTGCCAGAAGAAGCCCGCGCCGCATCCGGTCGCCGAGATGGGCACCGGCCGTCCCGCGGATGATCAGTGTCGCGCCGTCGAGACCGGCCTTGGCCGCGTAGACGGCCCCGCCGGCATAATCGCCGGCATCGCCCTCGATCGTGATCGTACCGCCGGTGGCGCCGGCACCTGCATAGGGGCCGGCATGGCCCGCCACGGTCAGGCTGCCGCCGGCCATGCCCTCGCCGAGGCGCTGGCCGACATCGCCGGTGACGCGGATCGCGCCCTCGGACAGGGCGGCGCCGACCCGGTCGAGGCGCTCATGGCCGCCCTCGATGGTCAGGGTGTCGGAGCCGTCCAGCGCAACCGTGAAGCAATCGCCGAGACGCATACCGGTGCGGGTCGTCCCGACCTCGAGGCGCTCGGCCTCGGCCTGGGACAGGCGGCTGAGTGCCAGCGGGTTGATGTTGAGGAAGTCGAGCCGCTCGGGGGGGGCCGCGCGCAGGGTGAGGGTGCTCAAGGCTCAGCCCTCCGTCTTGGCGTCGTCGCGCGCGAGCAGGTCGCGCAGATGATAATGGTGGCGGCCGAGATTGCCGCCGTAATTTCCGGCCGTGACCGCGATCAGCCCGTGCTTGCCGCCGATCTCGGTGGCGGCGTGGAGGCCGGCGCGCATCGAGTCGGACACGCCCTGCGAGGTCAGGGCATCGATCACGATCTCCAGCACGACGCCGCACTCGGCGGGCAGCGCCGAACCGGCCCGGCCCTTCAGGGTCGGGCAATAGGCGTCGTTGGTGGAGGCCATCATGCCCTTCGTCCGGCCGCCGACCTTCGAGCCCGAGCGGACGATGCCGCCCGGGAAGGGCAGGATCGCGCCTGGGACCGCCTTGGCGGCTTCGACCGCCGCCTCGGCGACGATGAGCGTATCCTTGTGCGTCCGCCCGAGGAACAGCAGGTTGCCGCCGCCGACCGCCCCGTCGACCGCCCGGACCGAATCCTCGCAGAGGAACTCGCCGTCCATCACCGGGATGCGCCAGTAGCGCCGGGCCTTGCCGGAGGCATCGGGCAGGCGCTTGGCGATGGCGAAGCCGTCACCGAAATACCGGATCGCGCCGCCGAGCTTGATCTTGGTCGGCCCGTCCACGCCGGCATAGCAGGCCGTGCCCGGGCAGGTGAGGATGCACTGGCCGACCCGCTTGATCAGCTGTTCCTTGAGGCCGTTCGGCTCGAAGCCGAACAGCAGGATGCGCACGCCGGGCCGGCCGTCCGGAGTCTCCTCCGGCGCCAGCTCGGCATCGATGCCGGCCTCGGCACCGCAGCCGATCACCGACGTGGCGAAGCCCGTCATGGTGGTGGCGGCGATCATGGCCCATTTGGCGGTGTCGTTGGTGACGATGATGGCGGTCCCGGCCACGTCGAACGCTTCCGCGAAGGTGTCGACGATCGGGATGCCGTTGAGGCTGAGCTCAGACATGGTTGTTTCCGCCACTCGCCTCGCTGATCACGCCCGGCATGGCACGGCCTCGAAGGTGTCCGCATCCGCGTCGAAGGCCGCATCCGGTACCGCGAAGCTGTCGAGCCCCGCGCCGAACCGGTCCGTCAGGTAGGTATCGGCGCGCTTGGCCATCGCCGGATCCGACTCGACCGAGAGCGACAGCGTCCGGCCCGCGCGCCACTCGACCACCTCGCCGTCCTCGACGATCGGCACGCCGTCCTTGAGGACGAGCTTGGCGGCGGTGAACATCGCGGTGCGGTTCGCGTCGTCGCGATAGACCGCGACGTCGGCGCAGGCGCCCGGCCGCAAATGGCCGCGATCGGCGAGGCCCAGGAGCTTGGCCGGGCCGGACCGGGTCAGCTGGGCGATCTCCGAGAGGGTGTATTCCCGCTCCAGGCCGGGAAGGCCGGACCGCTCGCCGACGATGCCCGGCAGCGTGGCGATCTCGCGGTCGCGCTCGGACTTGTCCATCAGCAGATGGATGATCCGCGGATATTGCGTGAACGGGCCGCCGTTGGGGTGGTCGGTGGTCAGGATCGTGCGCTCCGGATCGGTGGAGAGCAGCATGATCTCCAGGCCGATCGCCCATTGCAGCGAGCTGGTCGGGCCGCGCGGCCGGTACAGGAACGGCACGACGCCGCCGCCCTCGGCATCGCCGGCATTCAACACCCACTTCTTCGGCTTGGCGCCCTTGCGGCCGGCGAACTGGCGCAGGATGTCGAGCGACACGGTCACGGTCTGGCCGAACACGACCTGCCCGATATCGAGGGTCGCGTTCGGGTTGTCGGCGATCGCCTGCGCGATCCGCTCGGCGGCGGAACGGAAGCCGCCGCCTTCGGTCGCGCCGTAGGCGTAGAATTGCGCGTGGGCGAAGTGGATGCGCCGACCCTCCGCCGCATCCAGGGTCTCGACGAAGGAATCGTCCGCGCCGGGCAGGCCGAGATTGTTGCAGTGGACGTGCAGCGGGTGCGGGACGCCGATCTCCTCGACCGCATCGAGGAGCGAGCCCATGATCTGCCGGGTCGAGAGACCGTAGACCGGGATCTCGTCGTCCAGCGACAGGCGCAGAGCGCCGTCCTTGAAGGCGGAGGCGCCGCCGGCATTGATGCACTTCACCCCGAGGCCGCGCGACGTGGCGACTGAGAGCGCCACGAGGTCGCGCACGGCGTTGCCGCCCTGGCGCTCGCGCAGCAGCTGCAGCAGTTGGTCGTCGTTGCCCATCACGGTGAGCGCGCCGCGATCCAGCAGCGGGATGTCGGCGAGTTCGAGCTGGGTTGCCAGCGCGTGGGTCGGCGGCATCGCCGGCTCCACCGCCGTGGTGTAGCCCATCCGCGCGTAGGTCGAGCCGATCCAGCCCGCAGCTCCGCCCGCATGGGCGAAGGGATGCCCCTCGGGCGAGGCCTCGCTCACGTACAGGTCGGGCAGAAGCAGGCGCGACGTGATCACGTTGCCGCCGGCGATGTGCGAATGCACCTCGACGCCGCCGGCCATCACGACGCAGCCCGACGCGTCGATCACCCGATCGGCCTCCCGGCCCGCCGGCTCGACCACGCGGCCGTCCTCGATCCAGACGTCACCGACGGCATCGCGGGACGCGGTCGGATCGACGACGCGCCCGCCCCGGATCACGCTCAGCATGCGGGCTCACTCCTCGACGCGACGTGACCTTCGGCCAGGCGCTCCGTCAGGGCACCCAGCACCGACGCGGCGGACGGCAGGTCCGTCGGCGCCGAGGCCGGCCAGTAGGTCAGCGCGGCGCGCTGCTCATTCCACAAGACGCCGCCGAGATCGCGGCCGGGACGCCCGACCGCGATCACCACATCGGCGAGAGAGGCCTCGGCCTCGGCGACCAAGGCGACGGACGGCACCGCAGCCAGCCATTCCGGCCGGTCGACGGGCAGAGCGGCGAGCCAGATGACGGCATCGACCTCGCCGGCGGCGACCTGGCGGGCGACATCGAACCGCCACGGATCATGTTCGGGAACGCGGCGCCCGAAGCCGCTGCGCGGCGCCTGGCCGGTCAACCAAGCGGCCACGGGTACCACGGCGCGGTCCTGATCGGGCCCGGCGACGGCGAGCGTAAAGCAGCGCGTGGTCTCGTTCAGCTCCATGGCGAAGCCCTGAAGCATCTCCACGCCGAGCTCACCGAGTTCGGCGGGATCGTACAGAAGGACGCCGTATTGTGCGGCGGCGATCCGCGCGACGAGCTCGGCCTGCGGCGTGTCAACCGCGAGATGGCCCTTGGCGTAGGCGCGCAGCTCCGCGACCGCCTCAGCCAACCCGCCCGCGGACGGGCAGGACAGCGCGGCCTTCGAACCCTCGGACCAGGCGCCGAGCGCCAGGAGCGTCCGGTCCGCACCGGCGGCGCGGCCCCGCGTGGGCTTTGCCCCCGTCAGGCGCTTCAGGAGCGGCGTATGCCAGGGCGCCGCGCCGACGACCAGGACGGTATCGGCCCGGCCGACCGCCTCGGCGGGCGTCGAGGTCATGGCGCCGACCCGGCTCAGCGCACCGAGCTCGGCATAGGTGCCGACCGCGCCGGCCGTATCGATCGAGGCGCCGATGCGCCCCGCAAGATCGTAGGCCGCGCGGATCGCGGCGACGTCGGCGCTGAGGCCGGCGATCACCGGCGCGCGCGCCTTGGCGAGCAGGGATACGGCCGCCCCGATGGCGGTGTCCGCGTCCGTCGCGCCACCCTTCACCCAGGCTGCCATGCTCCCTCACGCGACGTTATTGTTTGGCTTCGGAGCGGGCGACGGCCGTAAGACCGGACGAAGCGGGTTCACTCCCGAAAGAGAATCCCGCCGGATCGGAATGGCTCGACCGCCCGACTGGTCCGGGCGGGCGGCAACTCGGCGCGCCGTCGCTGGCCTAGGTTTGCATTCATCCGCGCCCCGCGGCAAGGGGGGGGCCCACCGTGGTTCGTCCGATCGGCAGCAAGATCCCGTTGCTTCGGGCGCCCGCCGCATGGGAAAAGCCCGGCGGTTCGGCGGTGAATTGCGAAGGAATGGGCGTGGGCGAGGTCCCCCAGCGGAACGCGGCAACCGCTCCGAGCAGCATCGTCCGAGTCGAGGCGCCGGCACGGCTGCATTTCGGGTTCCTCGACCTGCATGGCGGGCTGGGACGACGCTTCGGCAGCATCGGCCTCGCCATCGACGCCCCGTCCGTCGCGCTGACCGCCCGCCGGTCCGCGCATCTCTCCGTCACCGGCGCGGAAGCCGAACGGGTCCGGGGCTACGCCCGCGCCGCGGCGGACCATCTCGGACAGCCGGACGCCGTCGCGATCGAAGTCGAGCGGACGATCCCGGCCCATGCCGGGTTCGGATCCGGGACCCAGCTCGCCTTAGCCGTGGCGGCCGCCTTGGCACGCCTCGGCGGCCACGCGTTTTCGGCGACGGCATTTTCCGGGAGCCTCGATCGCGGCAACCGGTCGGGCGTCGGCCTGAGCGCCTTCACGGAAGGCGGCCTGATCGTCGATGGCGGACGCGGCGGAGACGGCGGCCCGCCGCCGGTGATCGCGCGCCTGTCCTATCCCGAGGCCTGGCGCATCGTCCTCATTCTCGATCAGAGCATGGCCGGCGTGCACGGCACGCGGGAGGTGGAGGCCTTTCGCGACCTGCCGCGCTTCCCGGAGGCGCAGGCGGCGGAGATCTGCCGAATCGTGCTGATGCAGGTGCTGCCGGCGGTCGCGCTCGCGGAACCGCAGGGCTTCGGCGCCGGCATCACCCGGATCCAGGATCTGATCGGCGACCATTTCGCCCCCCATCAGGGCGGCCGCTATGCCAGCGCCGCAGTCGCGCAGGCGCTGGCCCAGGCTGCCGCGCAGGGCGTGCCCGGCTACGGCCAATCCTCCTGGGGGCCGACCGGCTTCGTGCTGATGCCGAGCGAGGCCGAGGCGAGCGCTCTCGTGGAAAGTCTCGACCGCGGCGGGCCGCTGCGCTTCCTCATCGCCCGCGGCCGCAACACCGGCGCATCGATAACCACGGCGGACTGAACTGCCGCCCCCGGACTTGACCGCGGCACCCGCAGCGGGTTTGGACGGTCGGCAGGCGCAGGTTGATGCGCGCCCCACGGGATAGAACGTCATGGCCCGCTCGATCCTCCACATGTTGACGCCGCTCCGGCACATGAGCCCGTTCGACGTGAACATGGCCATCGATGCCGGCTTCGAGACGGTGGTGACCTACACGGAGGTCAGCCTCGCCGACGTCGTCTCGCTGACCCAGGATTCGATCTTCTCGCGCGCCCCGGCCGACGGCACCCGCACGGGCATCTTCATCGGCGGCAAGAACGCCGAGGACGCCCTCGACATGGTCGACCGGGCCAAGAAGGCGTTCGTGCCGCCCTTCGTGAACCATGTCTTCGCCGATCCCGCCGGCTCGTTCACCACCGGCGCCGCCATGGTGGCGCAGGTCTCCCGGGCGCTGCGGCAGAAATTCAACACCGACCTGACCGGCAAGCGCATCGTGATCTTCGGCGGCGCCGGCGTCGTCGCCTACGTGGCGGCGGTGATCGGCGCGCTCCAGGGCGCGCAGACCGTCCTGGTGGGTCATGACGGCGAGGAGCGGGTCTCGAAGATCGCCTTCACGATGAAGTGGCGCTTCGGCATCGAGGTCGGCGCCGTCGACGGCACCACCCCGGAGGATCGCCGCCGCGCCATCCGCGACGCCGACGTGATCCTGTCCGCCGGTCCGGCCGGCATCCCGATCCTCTCGGCCGAGGATCTGAAATCCGCTCCGAAGCTGCTGGTCGCCTCCGACGTGAATGCCGTGCCGCCGGCCGGCATCGCCGGGATCGACGTCAACGCCGTCGACGTGCCGCTTCCGGCCGGCAAGGGCGTGGGCATCGGCGCCCTGGCGGTGGGCAACGTGAAATACCAGACGCAGCGCCGCCTGTTCGACCGGATGCTCGCCTCCGACACGCCGCTCTGCCTCGATTTCCGCGACGCCTATACCCTGGCGGTCGAGATCGCCGGCTGAGCCGACGCGGGCGCATCCCGGCATGTCCGAGGCGATCCTGATCGCCGCGCAGTCCGGGCGTGCCCTCGCGGAGGCGGCTCGGCGCGCGGGCCTGCGTCCCTTCGTGGCCGACCTGTTCGGCGATTCCGATACGCTGGCGCTCAGCGAAGCCTATAGGCCGCTGCCGGGCCGCTTCGGCAGCCGGATCGCCGCCGACGCGACGCTCGCGGCGATCGACGACCTGGCGGCTTGCGCCGGATCGCGCCTCGGCATCGTCCTCGGCAGCGGGTTCGAGGACGCGCCCGACCTCGTCGCCCGCATCGCGGGCCACCACCGGCTGATCGGCGCCGACGCGGACGCCGTCGCGGCGCTGAAGGACCCGCTCGGATTCGCCGCCCTCTGCGACCGCTTCCGAATCCCGCATCCGGCGATTGCGACGGGTCCGCTGCCCGATCCGTCCGGCTGGCTGCTCAAGCGGATCGGCGGCAGCGGCGGC
>NZ_AKFK01000064.1:0-105429 GCF_000272495.1 Methylobacterium sp. GXF4
TCCAAAATACCGGTCAGGTCACCCGGCCGACGGCGACCTAGAGCGATCGCCTGGGGCCTCCAGATCCACATTCTGACCGCTTGCCACGATGGCCTGCGACTGGCCGCCGCGATGGCCAACCCGGAATAAGCCCAGGCCGCGTCTGGCCGGGCAGCCGATCGAGTGGCGTGCTGCCGCCTCGGTCTCCATCTCAGTCCGCATAGTCTCGTGGCGACAAGCTGCTTCAGTTTTGCCGGCGCGGTCACGAGCGACGACCGGCCCCGGTTGACCACCGCTAAGTACTGCTTCGACAGATGAGGGTTTGCGGGCCTTGCTTAACTCATATGCGTCCGATGGCCGACAATCTGCCGTAGATATTGAGACGCGCCAATCTGTCTATATTATTCAAGTATTATTGTGGAATAATATCTGAATATTACTCCATTGTCGGCGAAACAGGCGGCGTCGCCCATCCGAACCCCGCGCGCGGGGTGTGCAGGCTGCATGTGTCGTTGCGAAGATATGCGGTTCGACTGCATGTCGCGGCCTGACGATGGGTCTATGGTGATCAAAAATGGAGGACGCCAGTGGCCTACAGGATTGAATTCTTGAAGGATCATCGGGTTGTCGCCGCCAAGCTTTGGCCGCGCAGCCTCGAAGCCGCGACCGCACATGCTCTGGCGCAGTACCCCCGCCAGCACACCCGGAACGGTGCGACATCCGTCAGCGTGATCTGCGAACGCACCGGCATGGTCGTCTTCGCGTTCAGGGACGAGCATTGCGGCCCGACCGAGCGCCAGCGGATCGCCTTGGGCCTTGCGCCACGCGGCATCGGCTTGAGCACGGCGCCTCAGCTTCACTGACTGGCTTACGCACGGAGCAGCGCATCCGGAACGGTCCTGATCCACCCGGCGTTCTCTGCGCCCGTCACGGGACCGTGTTGGAGACCGCCATGAACGCCCACAAGCCGCTCGCCCTCATCGCCCTGCTCGCCATCGGTGTGACCGGCTGCGATGACAAGAAGGCCGAGAACAACACGCCCACCAAGGCGGATTCCTCCAAGATGGAGCCACAGACCGACCAGGCGGCTCCGCCGAGCCAGAAGCCCAAGCCGTAGCGCTGGACCCGATCGGGCGAGAAACGCCGGCGCGCAATCCGCCGTCCTGCGGGTGGCGCGCGTGCTCGGTCTTGGCTTCGTCGAGGACGGCAGATGCGCAAGCAGGCCGCGAGAGGCGTAACTCCGGGTGCCGGTCGCTCAGGAGCTGCGAACTGCAATGAGGGTGGGCGAGCCCGGAGATCGACGGAGCAAGCGCCTGCCGGTGGTGGGACGAAAAAGGCGCGCCTATCCGCAAGGCGCGCCCTGAGTTGGTTCCGGTCTCGGGAAGGAACGTCGGCTGAATATGTGTTGATTCTCGAGCGAACAAGGCGCGAGGGCCGATAAGCCTAAGGTGTGGCCGTGTCATGCAATTGTAATATGGATGAGACGACGCCTTCATGCTTCGAGCAGGCCGTGTCGCTTCCCTCAGCAGGGGCTGCGGATTGAGGCCTGCGATGCCGGCAAGCCGGGCCATCGTCCCTCGACGGAAGGAATGATGATGGCTTCGATCGCCAGATTCGCGGGCTGGCTGCGCCGGGGATCAAGCGTAAGGCGCTGCTCGCGTCCGTCCGCGAGAAGCACCCCGAGGCATCCGAGACGGACATCGCGCGGGCGGCCTTCTATGCCCTGACGCAGGCCGTGGACGGCAATGCGGGCCCAGCGCAGCGCCTCCGTGATGTCACGCCGACCGAGGGTGCCGCCGGAGAGGGCAGGACGCCGATCCCGGTCACCCGCCGGAAGAAGGACCGGCGCAAGGATGCCCAGCGCGATCAGCAGCAGGCGCGATGAACTGCCGAGGTCACCGCACCGTCATGGCAGAGGCATAGGGGACGCGCCCTTCAACTGGTGCAACCCGACGGGGCTCCGTGGTCGATTGGTCTGACTACCTCGAAGAAACCCGACCCCTGTCCGCGGATCGAAGCCGCATGCGGATCTACATCGCCGCGGGGCTGATCGGCATGGGCATGGTCGGCGCGATTGGCGGGATGCTCCATATCCTGCCGGCCTGACGGCCGAAGCGGCGTGGCTTCAGCCGCATGCCGCGACGAACTTCCGCATCGGCAGGCCCCTCCTGGGCCGGCCCGTCCCGGCGGCTCGCGGTCGGTGCAAACAAGGTCCGAGACGTCTCAACCCGCGGCGTGCGGTGGGCGTCAGCGCCTTGCCGTATCGCGATCAGCCGCCGCCGCCGTTGCCGGCACCACCGCCGCTGCCGCCGATCGAGCGCGACCCACGGGAGGGCTGTCCGGCATTACCACCCGCAGCAGAACCAGATGAACCGCGTCCGCCGGTGTTGTTCGTGATCGGGATGCCGGTCCGTTTGGCCGATTTCATGTGACGTGAGCGCGCGTCGGCGGGAGTGGTCGTCTGCGTCACAACGAAGGATGACAGGGCTAGGGCGCATGCACCAAGGAGGAGCTTCTTCACGGCGGATCTCCAGTTCAGTCGATACTGGATAACCCGCGGCAGAAGCATAGTATCCGCATCGTCTCCGCCGCCCCCTCCTGTTCCTGAGCTTGTCGGTCGAGGCGCACCAAGTCACGAAACGCCCCGCCTGGCGGGGCCGGCGGGGACCGAGGAAATCGGCGCCGAATCCGCTGCGCCGGCGACCGTCTTCGACCCGCAAAACGGGTTGCAGCAAGACAATTCGATCCTCAAAACGTCGGTCTAATATCGTCGTTCGATTGCCCGATGCGCAACGAAGACCCGCGCCAGCGATGCCGGGCGGGTCTAAGATCAATGCTGTCGGAGCCGGTTCATGTGCTCGCAGCTCTCAGGAACGCGGCCCGTTTAGGACTGCGTCTTGAGGTAGGCGATCACGTCGTTGATCTTCTTGTCGTCCGCGATGCCCTGGAAGATCATTTTGTTGCCCGGCACCTTCGCCTTCGGGTTCTTCAGCCATTCGTGGAGGTTGGCCTCGTCCCAGGTGATGCCAGAATTCTTGAGGGCGGCGGAGAAATTGTAGCCTTCGTAGGTGCCGGCCTTGCGCCCGACGACGCCCTTCAAGTCCGGGCCAACACCATTCTTCTGGAAGTTGTGGCACGCCTTGCAAGGGGCGAACGCCTTCTCGCCGGCCGCCGCATCACCGGCCTCCTGGGCCAGCGCTGAGACCGGGATCAGGAACGCGAGGACGGCGCCGAAGACGATTGAACGCATGAATTTCCTCATAGGCCAAGCGAGGTTGATGGCGAGGCGAAGCTTGGCGCAGCCAGAGGTTGACGTTCTCGATAGGGGCTTATTCCGGCCCCTCTCTCAACCGGCGCGCGAAGCTGGGCCGAAGCTGCAGCTCGGTTTGCCACAGTCGCATCCGCAGACCGGAACACCGCCGCCGGCCCGTTGAACGCGCCCGCTCGCCGTGCGGACCTCGCGGTGTGGCGTTTGCGGTCGGCCATGCTCCGCAGCACCACGGCCGGACTTCAGGTCACGACCCCGACTCAGGAGCATTCGGATCGGTTTGCTGAGCCGAGGGACCAGCACGATGGCGTCGCCCTGCGCGCCTTCGGCCCCACGTCTGGCCGCTACCGGCCAGCGGTGACGACATGGCTGACCACCCGACCGAGTGAGCTGTGCTGGTCCGGTGGTTCTGCCATAGAGCCGCTCTCATCCGGTTCCAGCGAGTACAGCAAATCCCGAGGGGATTTTGCAGTCGTCCGCCCCGGTCATCGAGTGGTTCAACGGCCTGATCCGCCGAATGGCAATTTTTGAGGTTACGAAAGTGGACGACGTGATTTCGACTGCGCGGCCGATGAGGATGTCGGGCACCCGCCCGCCGCTGCCGCTGGTCGTAGCCTCCGTCCTATCCGCCGCGGCGATTTGGGTGCCGATCTATAACCTTGCGGGCCGCGTGATCTGGTTCTGGTGAGGTCTGCCGGCAGTCTGATCGGATTTGCGCCCAGGCGAGAGATAAACCCCAGCGCGGTGGCCCGGTGGAAGAACGATGACCGCTCTTGCCGTCGGTCCCTCGTGGCCCTGCACGATGTCTTGGACGGTGCGACGCACGCTGTCGGGATCGCCCCGCGGGCCGGATCGCGGTCTCTTCGCGGCGCCGGCGCGCTCTGGCAACGTCTGGGCTGGCAAAGTTTGGGCCGTACAAAAAGCCCGAACCGGCGAACCGGGCGGGGACGTTTGATCCGGGAGGACCGGACAGCCGGAGCAATTACGCGCTGTTCGGCCATGAGGGTTTGCGCGGCCGAGATCGCATAGCTCGGCGGGGCGTTCTCCCGATCGGTCGACGCTCGGCGTGCCGCGCGCTACGCCGGACCATCCTGCGCTGGCCGGCAGGCCCATGGCCCACCGACCGGGAGGAGCAAGGCTGCAACGCCCCGCTCCGTGCCGAGCCCAGCGCCTCAGAGGCTCGGATGACGGTCGCGGACCGGGCTGGCCGCTTCCAACAAGGTGGCGACGTGCAGGATCGTCGTCTCGGCCTGCCAACTGGCCACGACCTGGACGTTGATCGGCAGTCCCTCGCGGCTGGTCCCGAACCGCATCGACAGTCCGGGCAGGCCGGTGACGTTCAGCGGTACGGTCGCGCCCTGGAGATAGGTGGCGTCGACGGTCTGCCCGTTGATCACGAATTCGGTGACGCCGTGCTTGTGGGCCGGGATCGGCAGCACCGGGGTGATCAGCGCGTCGTAGCGCCGGAAGTACTCGGCATAGCCGTCCCGCAGCCGCTCGGCCGCCTGCTCGGCCGCGATGTAATCGTCCATCGACGTGTCCGGGAGCGCCAGCATGGTCCTGGCCATCTTGTAGAGCTCGTCCCGGCTCCGGCCTTCCGTCGCCTCCCGGAAGGCCGGCTTCATCTCCATGACGTGGAGCTTGTTGAACACGTCGAGGGCGAAGTCGCGCTCCAGCGCCGGGATGCGTACGGCCTCCACGATGCAGCCCGCGCCCTTGAGGGCCTCGGCGGCCGCCTGGACGGTCGCGGCGACCTCGGGATCGATCGGGCCGAAACCGGGCTCGACCAGCCAGCCCACCCGCAGCGGACGGCCGGGCGCGGACCCGACACCGGCATCGGCCGCGACGGTGCGGGACGCGTAGCCGTCCTCACCGTCGGGCCCGGACAGGAGAGAGAAGGCGAGTGCGAGGTCCCGGATCGAGCGCGCCATCGGACCGACATGCCAGAAGCGCCGCGGCGCCCGCGGCCAGATCCCCGTCATCGGCACCCGCCCGTGGGTCGCCTTCAGCGAGACGATGCCGGTCTGCGCGGCCGGTCCCCGGACCGAGATGGCGAGGTCGGTGCCGAGGCCGAGCGGCGACATGCCGGCCGCGATGGCCGCCGACTCGCCCCCGCTCGAGCCGCCGGGCGTGCGCTCCAGGTCCCAGGGATTGTTCGACCGGCCCGACAGCAGGTTGTCGCTCTCGATCCAGTAGGAGAATTCCGGCAGGTTGGTCTTGGCCAGCAGGATCGCCCCGGCGGCCTTCAGCCGGGCGACGCTCGTGGCATCCGCCTCGGGAATGCGGCCCTTGAAGATCGGCGATCCGCGCTGGGTCAGGACGCCCGCGGTATCGATGGAATCCTTCACGGTGAACGGCACCCCGTGCAGGGGGCCGAGCTCGCCGCCGGCCAGGATCGCGGCTTCGGCCGCACGGGCGTCGTCGAGCGCCCGCTCCGCCACGGTGACGATGGCGTTGATCTTGGGGTCGACCGCAGCGATGCGGTCGAGATGCGCCTGCATCACCTCGACCGGCGAGACCTGGCGGCTGCGGATCAGGGCGGCGAGCTGGGTGGCGTCCGAGAAAACGATGTCGGTTGTCATGGGCCGGTATCCTTCACGATGCGTGTTGCGGGCGGGACTCCCCGCTGCGGTCCGAGCCTGCGCCGGACCGGGCGGCGCGCACCGACCCGGGGCAGGCCGTCCGGCCGCATGGCGGCGCGGTCGGTCGGCATTCGGGGACGGCTGAGGTTGTCCGTCATGTGTTCGCGAGACGCTCGAGCAGACGCTCGGCGGCGGGCCCGGACGAGGCCGGGTTCTGGCCGGTGATCAGCAGGCCGTCGGTCACCACGTGCGGGGCCCAGTCGCCGAGCTTGGAGAACCGGCCGCCATTCCGCCGGAGCTCGTCCTCGACCAGGAAGGGAACGACCCGGGTGAGGCCGACCGCTTCTTCTTCGCTGTTCGTGAACCCGGTCACCGCCTTGCCCTGGACGAGCGGCGTCCCGTCGGGGGATTTCGCGTGGCGGAGGATACCGGGGGCATGGCAGACGAGCGCGACCGGCTTGCCGGCGCCCAGCGTCGTCTCGATCAGCGTGATCGAGGTCGGGTCCTCGGCGAGGTCCCAGAGCGGACCGTGCCCGCCCGGATAGAACACGGCGTCGAAGGCGTCGTGGGTGACGGCATCGAGCTTGGTCGTGTTCGACAGCGCCGACAGGGCATCCGAATCCGCCTCGAACCGGCGCGTCGCATCGGTCTGGGAACTGGGTTCGCTGCTCTTCGGGTCCAGCGGCGGCCGGCCCCCCTGGGGCGAGGCGAGCACGATCTCCGCGCCCGCATCCTTGAACACGTAGTAGGGCGCAGCGAGTTCCTCCAGCCAGAAGCCGGTCTTGCGGCCCGTGTCGCCGAGCTGATCGTGGGAGGTCAGCACCATCAGGATCTTCATCGTCGGTCTCCGTATGTGTCGGGGATGAAGCCGGGGATTGCCGGCGGCGGCTCCGTGGAGCGGGCTGCGCGGATCCTGGGTGGTGAGCGAAGGAGGGCGGCGTTAGCGCGCCTTCGACGGCCGCTCTGCGACCTGGTCGTGCGCCGGCGCCGTCTCCATCGAGCGAACCGGGAGGCTCGCGCGGCGGACCTCGTCGGCCCTGGCCATGCGGACGGCGCCGATGGTCTCGAGGGTGATCCTCTCCTGCGCCGAGGCTGCGGGCATGCCGAGCACGGCACTCTCCAACCCGGCGATCACGAGGGACGGGATGGCGAACGTCTTGGCTGCGTAGGGCATCGTATCTCTCCTGGTTGCGGTCGTGGGCTCTCGGCAGGTCGCCGAAGCCACATCGTCCCTTTTGAGTAGACCGGTCGTCTCAATTTTGCGCATACCTAAGCACGGTTCTGCTGCCTCTCACCTTCGTCGGATCAGCGTCAGGCGAGCCCGAGGATCCGCCGCGTCGTCGCCATCGCGGCCTCGAACGGCGCGTCGGTCCGCACGATCTTCGCCATCAGGCTCGCACCGAGCCAGACGTGATAGAGCGCCTCGGCGATGGTATGCGGTTCGCCCTCGACCTTGAGCGAGCCCTCCGCGACCCCCGCCTCGATGGCCCGTGCCAGCCGCTCGATGATCCCGGCGGTCCCGTCCTTGAGGGCGAGCCGCATGACTTCGGACAGGTCCGAGACTTCCGCGGCGAGCTTCACCGCCAGGCACTTGCGCTGGTAATCGACGCTGCCCTGCGTCGCCTGCCATTTGCGCCAGTAGTTCATCAGGCGCTCGGCATGGTTCAGGCCGGGCTCCGCAAGGGTCGCGTCGAGATCGGCCAGGTATCCCTCGAAGTAGTCGGCCAGAAGCGCCTCACCGAAGGCCTCCTTCGATCCGAAATAGTGGTAGAACGAGCCCTTCGGCACCCGGGCCGAGGCCAGGATCTCGTTGAGCCCCACCCCGGAAAACCCCTTCGCACCCACGAGGCCGTAGGCGGTGTCGAGGATCTCCTGCCGGGTGTCGGTATGCGCGTTGAGGCGTGCCATGACGCTGAGATAGCTTTGATTAGACCGGTCGTCTAGTGGCCTCGGACGATATTTTTTGTGCGCTCCTGAGGCGACCAAGGGGGGCTCGATGTCGGCGTGACATCCCGGCGCGCACGCTCGGCCCACCGCCCGGGGTTTGCCGCCGGGGACATGAACCGATCCTACGGTCGCGCGACCAGGATCTGTGACCGTCGCGCCACAGCGAATGTAACAACGTTGCATTCTGCGCATGGGCCGTTGACCCCGGGGGGCGTCGCGGCGAGTATCGATCGGCCAAGGTTCCCGCGGGCTTCGGTCCGTAGGCGAAGATGGGAATTCAGTGCGCCGGCAACGGCAAAGCTGAAGCTGCCCCCGCAACTGTAAGCGGCGAGTTCCTGCTGCTCCTCGGTCACTGATGCCTCGCATCGGGAAGGCCAGGCAGGGATCGTGACCCGCGAGCCAGGAGACCTGCCTCGGCGCGTCGACAACCCTCGGGCGGGGTGCCCCGGTGGAACGCATGTCCGGCGCGGCCACGCGGGCCCGTCGCGCGCACGCGCTCACGCTTGGCCCCCGGCTCGACAACCCAGAGTGTGCCGGTGCCAGTCCGCCCGAAGCCGACCACGATCGAACCGTTCGCGAAAGCCCGAGGCCCGCGGATCCGCTCACGGTCGCGGCTCCGCCGCCACAGCCCGCGTGTCGCCCTCGCGGCGGTCCTGACAGCGGGTTCGCCAATCGGCGAGACGCGCGCGCAGGAGAGCGTCGCCCTGGAGGAGGTCTCGGTCGAGCATGTCGGCGGCAGCGCGGTCCCCGGTACGACGAGCGCGTCGGACAGCATCGGCCTGATCGGGCCGACGCCCGGCTACAGCGCGACCCGGGCGGTCAGCGCGACCCGGACCGCGACCCCGCAGATCGACGTGCCGCAGGTCGTCACCGTCGCGCCCCGCGAGGTGATCAGCGATCTGGCCGCCACCCGCGTCGATCGCGTGTTCAACTACCTGCCCGGCGTCGCGCAGCAGAACAATTTCGGCGGCTTGACGATCTTCAGCTACGCCATCCGCGGGGTGACCACCTCGGAGATCTACAAGAACGGCTTTCCGCTCAATCGCGGATTCCCGCCCCCGCCCGATGCGCAGAACATCGAGCGGATCGAGGTGCTGAAGGGCCCCGGTGCCGGCCTGGTCGGGCGCAGCGATCCCGGTGGCCTCGTCAACATCATCACCAAGCAGCCCACCGCCCAGCGCTTCGTCGAGATGGGCACCCAGGTCGATTCGTTCGGGCTGACCCGCGGTACGGTGGATGCCGGCGGCGCGCTCAACGAGGACGGCACGGTCCTCTACCGGTTCAACCTCGCGGCCCAGGGCGCGGGCAGCTTCCGGGACTTCGTCAACAGCGACCGTCTGCTCGTCGCGCCGGTGGTGAGCTGGCAGGTCACGCCGGACACCCGGATCACGGTCGAGACCGAGTTCGTCAAGAACCGCATCGTGTTCGACCGCGGGGTGATCGCGATCAACAAGCAGCTCGGCTTCCTGCCGATCTCACGCTTCCTGGGGGAACCGAACCGAGGCGACCAACAGAACAACAACACGATGCAGGTGCGCATCGATCATCGCTTCGATGACGCCTGGCAGATGCGTCTCGCGGCCTACCTCAACACGGGCGACCTGGAGGGCGAGTCCGCCGAGGTTCGCTCGCTCGCCCCGAACAACCGCACGGTGTCGCGCGACCGCAACGTGCGTGACTACCGCTGGGACGTGGCGATCGGCCAGGCCGAGCTGCTCGGGCGCTTCGACACGGCCGGGATCGGCCACACCGTGCTGCTGGGAGTCGACCGCGAGAGCACGGATAGCCGCACACAGTATTTCCGCTCGAACTTCCGCACGAGCCCCTACGCGCTGGACATCTACGCGCCCGTCTACGGACAGGCGCTGCCGCCGATCACCATCCCGCGCAACAATCTGGAGCGCGTCACCAATACCGGCCTGTACGCCCAGGACGAGATCGTCCTCAGCCCGGAATGGCGGGCGCTCGTCGGCATGCGCCTGGACATCTTCGAGCAGTCCTTCCGGGAGCGGGCCCCGCGCAGCCAGGTCGATCAATCGCGGGTTGCGGCCTCACCCCGGGCCGGGCTCGTCTACCGCCCGATCCCGGAATTCGCGCTCTACACCAATGTCGGCACGAGCTTCCGCCCGAATATCGGCCCGGACGCCGCGGCGGTGACCCGCGGCACGCCGCTCGCACCCGAGACCGGCCTCGGCTACGAGGTCGGGGTGAAGTCCGAGCTGTTCGGCGGCAACCTTCTGCTGACGGCGGCGGCTTTCCGGGTCGAGCGGCAGAACGTGCTCACCCCCGACCCGAACAACAGCGGCTTCTCGCTCGCGGCGGGCGCCGTGCGCAGCCAGGGCTTCGAGCTGACCGCCCAGGGTCAGCTCACGCCGGAACTGAAGGTGCTGGCTGGCTACGTTTTCGCCGACGCGGTGGTGACCAAGGACAACGTGCTGCCCGTGGGCGCGCCGCTGATCAACGTGCCGCGCCATTCGGGCAGCCTGCTCGCGGTCTACGAGCCGCAGGGCGGCGACTGGAAGGGCCTCGGCATCGGCGGCGGCGTGCGCGGCGTGGGCGAGCGGGCGGGGGATGCGGCGGGCTCGGGCTTCGTCCTGCCGGCCTACATCGCGGTCGACGCCCTGGCCTATTACCGCTTCGACAACGTCCGCTTGGCCCTCAACGTCGAGAACATCTTCAACACGGAATATTACGAGAGCTCGCTCAACGTGTTCCGCGTCTATCCGGGCTCGCCGCGGCGCTTCACCGGCTCGTTCACGGTTCGGTTCTGATGGCGCGTCTGGCCGAGAAGCGTCCCGCGCAGCCGGGGCCCGTCCGCCCGGGTGATGCCGGGCGCAACGCCGCCTCCGCACGGGCCCGGCGTTACGTCCTCGCGCTGCAGCCGCTGATTGAGACGATCGCGCGGGAGACCGGTCGAACGGCGCAAGGGATCGCGTCGGAGATGACGCGCCGGGATATCGGCAAGCCCCGCGGCGGAACAATCTGGACGCCGGCCGACGTGCGCCGGCTCCTGCGCCGTCTCGGCTCGGACGTCGCGCGATGACCCCCGGAGGCATCGCCCCGACGCCGCATCGGTCACACCGCATCGCCGCGATCGATGCGCTGCGCGGCCTCGTGATGCTGCTGATGCTCGTCGATCACGTGCGCGAGTTCGTCTACCTGTACGCCCAGGTCCGCGACCCGATGGACCTCGCCGCGACCCCGGCCGCGCTCGCCTGGACGCGGATCGCGTCGCACATCTGTGCCCCGGTGTTCATCCTGCTCACCGGCCTGTCGGCGAGCCTGTACGGTCAGAAACACGGCGGACGGGCGGCCACCGCTGCCTTCCTGTTGAAGCGCGGCCTGCTCCTGATCGCGCTGGAAGTGACCCTCGTGAGTTTCGCCTGGACCGCGAGCCTGCCGCCGCCCATCCTGTACCTGCAGGTGATCTGGGCGATCGGCGTCAGCATGGTCGCGCTCGCAGGCCTGCTCTGGCTGCCGCGGGCGGCGCTTGCGGTCCTCGCGCTGGTGATCATGCTCGGGCACAACGCCCTCGACGGGATCGCCCTCGCCCCGGACCAGCCCGGCTATGCCCTGTGGTCGATCCTGCACCTGCGCGGGCTGATCCCGCTGCCCTGGGGCGTGGCACGGACCTCGTACCCGGTCCTGCCCTGGATCGGCGTGATCGCGGCCGGCTACGTCCTGGGACCCTGGTTCAGCGGCGCCGTACCGGCGCAACAGAGGCGGCGCCGGCTTGCGATCTGGGGTGGGGCAGCGTTCGCGGCCTTCGCCGTCCTGCGCGGCTTGAACGGCTACGGGGATCCCGTGCCCTGGCAGCCCGGCGCGACGATGGTCGATACGGCACTGGCCTTCCTCAACCTGACCAAATACCCGCCCTCCGCCGACTTCCTCCTCGCGACGCTCGGCCTCGGCCTCGTCCTGCTGGCCCTGTTCGAGCGCCTGCCGGCGGCGATTTCGGGTGGGCTGCAGGTGTTCGGCGGTGCGCCGCTGTTCTTCTATCTCCTGCACCTATTCCTGCTGCGCGCCCTGCAAACGGCCGCGGCCGGGATCGGTCTCGTCGCCGCTTCGGGCCGGATGGAAGTCGGCGCGCCCGTTCTGATCTGGCTGATCGCCGCCGCGCTCTGTCTTCCCCTCTACGCCGCCTGCCACGGGATGGTCGGTCTCAAGCGCCGCGTATCCTGGCCCGGTCTGAGTTACCTGTGACCGGACGCGCCGTTCAGGCGGGTCATCGCGGCAGATCCTCGTCGTGGACGACCTTGACGGCCGCATCCGTGAGGATTTTGCCGTCGGTATGCGTCTTCGGGTTCAGGCCGTACGCGGCGGCAAGGGCACGGCGATTGTCTTCCACCGCTTGGAGTTCGGCGCGCCCTTCGACAGGTTCAGGGTAAGGCACGCGGCGTCGATCGGGCGCTGCCGTGAAGAGCGCCTGCCACGGTGCATCCTCCGCCAGACACGTCAGCGTCCATGATGCACCCTCACAGTTCGGGACTGCATACCGAGAGCCATTAAGAGCAGCCGGACCGACACGAGGCGAGCCATGGCGCGGCTTACCGAACTGGAGCGACCGTAAGACGGACGAGCTGCGTGGCGAGGGTCTCCAGCTGCTCGCGCCAGGCGAGGGGCCCCAACCAGCGCTGCGGGATGGCCGATGCCCCGAACACCGCGCCGGCGATCTGGCCGGTGACCGCACCGACCGTGTCGGCGTCCCCCGCGAGGTTGACGGCGAGCACGAGCGCTTCCTCGAAGCTGGCGGCCTGGTCCGTGCACCAGAGCGCGGCCTCCAGGGTATCGATCGCGTAGCCGGAGGATTTGATCTGCGAGCGTGCCTTGCCGCGCCAGGTACCCGCAGCGATGTCTCGGATCCGGGCGGTCCCATCCCACGGACGGGACCGGAGCGCATCCTTGCCGGCGCCCTGGATAGCTTCGCGCAGGATCCGGACGAACAGGTCGCAGGCTTCGACCGCCTCGGCTGCAGCGTGCGTGGTGCGGCTCTGATCTCGGGCGATCTGTACGGCCCGGGCATCGTCGTCGAGCGCCCGGAGCGCCACCGGCGCGACCCGCATCAGCGAGCCATTGCCGGCGGTGTCGGGGGCGGTCGAGCCCGCGAACGGATCGCCGGTCCGCATGAACCGGCTCAGGGCCTGCCGGGTGGTGAGGCCGATGTCGAAGCAGGTACCGGTGCAGGAGTAGGCGCCACCTTCCGCCCAAGCTACGAAGCGCCGCATCAGGTCGGTGGGGTCGAAGTCCGGGTGAGCGATCAGGCTCTCGGCCAGAGCCAGCGCCATACTGGTGTCGTCGGTCCACTGACCCGGACTCAGGTTGAAGGGACCGCCGCCTAGCATCTCGGTGTGGAGGGGATGCGTATCGCGGGGCTCGAATTCCAGGGTCGCGCCGAGAGCGTCACCCACGGCGAGGCCCAGGAAGGCACCGCGGGCGCGGTCTTCGATCGATGGGGACATGCTGATTACTCCTGTCCAGATGCCGTATCGCGGTCCATTCGGTTGAAGATGTTCGAGCGGGCTATTTCTTGGGCGGGATCCGTCGCGCCAGCATCCCGACGACCTCGCCTTGCGTGAAGGCTCGGCTGAGACGTGGGGCGTTCCCCGAGCCAACTGGTCTGATAATTTGGGAAGAAGCCGTAGCCGGGCACCCCGCAGGCGTGCTGGCACGCCCGCCTATCCACCCCATGCTACTGTCTATGGCATGGGAGGACACACCGCAGCGAGCTGGCAGCTGCCATAGGCGGACCGCCTCATCGTGACGGTTTTTCCCTCTCACCGCCCCCCAGCGCTGAAACCGGGACGTTGCGATGACGACGCCTTTGCGAGTGACCGTCGAAGTCACCGAGGACGGGGAAATGATGCTGCCCGCGGAGATCCGGTCCGCCCTGGGCCTGACCGGTGCCGGCCAGGTGATCCTCGCCCGGGACGAGGACGGTATCCGGATCACCACCCGAGATCAGATCGTCAAACGCGTTCAGGCATTGGCGGCGCCCTATTTGCGGGGTGCTGGATCGATGGCCGACGAGCGGATCGCGGAATGCAGGGCGGAAGCCGCTCGCGAGGATGCCGAAGACGCCGCCGAACGTGCTCGCCAGCGTCCCGGTCTGGACCTGGCCGGGGCTGGCAAGCCGGGTGATGCCGGTGGTGGTGCCGGCGAGCGCGATCACCCCACCCGGGACGTTGCTCGCCGGCCCGGCGAGCACGCCTGCGGCCTGGACCAGGCCGGTGTTGGACAGGCCGCCGGTGAGGGTTCCGGTGGTGACCAAGGTGCCGGATTGGCGACGCGTCCGGCGTGGAGCTGGCCGCCCTCGGTGAGGGTGACGGTGCCGGCATTGTCGAGGGGGCCGGCGAGGGCGTAGCGGCCGGAGACGGTCAGGCTGGCCTGGGCGGCGTTGGCGAAGCCGGCATCGGAGGCGACCGGCCCGGTGACGGCATCAGCGCCTCCCTCGCCGATCAAAGTTCCGGCCGCGAAACCCGTCGTAAGACGTTCGGAGGCGGCTCTCAGACATGAGGCATCCCCCGGCCCAGGATCTGCCCGATAGATGACAGCTGTAACCAGAATTTCTGTTTCTGTAGCAGTCACGTAATGCATGCATCTGATGCTCGTCCGTCATGTTACAATTCAGGAATGCTCAAGAAAATCAGCGTGAAGGCCTACGTCGGTTCGAAATCGCGAAGGTGATCGGTGGGTATGCATCGCGGCCGGTCGAGGCATCGGCACTCAGGATAACGCGCTGTTCCTCGCGGACACTCGGCGACCTCGTTCTCGAGGATCGAGTCCCGGCAGATGACGACGCTTTATGGCATTGCGATCGGGTCACAGCATGATGCAGCCGGACAGGCGACACGTATTACTCGGGTCAGCGGCCGTCGGCGCGGGGGCAATGCTGCGGTCGAGGCCGGCATCGGCTGCGCCCGTATCGACCGATGATCCGGGTGCTGTGACATGGATCGTGCTCCCGAACGGGAACAAGGTCTGGACGCAGCGCCGCGGCTCCGGAGAAAAGAAGGTTCTGCTCGTCAACGGCGGCCCGGGATTGTCGCACGACTACATGCAGTGCTTCGCCAGCTTCCTGCCGCAAGCGGGCTATGCGCTGTACTTCTACGATCAGCTCGGCACCGGCGCCTCCGATCGTCCGGATGACCGGAGCCTGTGGACGCTGCCGCGATACCTCGATGAACTGGAAACCGTGCGTGCCGGGCTCGGCCTCGAACGGTTCGTGCTGATCGGGCACAGCTGGGGCGCAATCCTGGGGATCGAATACGCGTTGCGTCACCCGGAGCGGCTGGGCGGCTTCGTGCTGTCCAATATGAGCGCCAGCTTCGCCGATTACGGCGCCTACTGGCGTCACCTGCGCGATACGCTTCCGGAGGACGTGCGGATGCGTCTTACGGCGTTGGAGGCGGCTGGGCTGGGCGACAGCGAGGCGTACGCCGACCTCGTGCAGCGCGAACTCTACAGCCGCTACATCTGCCGGCTCGACCCATGGCCGAACCCCGTCCAGCGCAGCCTTTCCGGCCTCAACACGGACATCTACAGGCAGTTGCAGGGGCCGAACGAGTTCACGCCGACGGGTGAGCTGAAAGCGTGGGACCGGTGGGCGGATCTGCACCAGATCGCGACGCCGACGCTCGTGATCGGCGCGCGGTACGACGAGATGGATCCGGAGAGTGCCCGCCGCGAGGCGCGGCTCATTCCGAATGCCGAGCTGTTCCTGAGCGACAGCGGCAGTCACCTCGCCATGTGGGACGATCAAGCGAATTACTTCAAAGCCGTGCTCGGCTTTCTGAGCCGACTTCCAGCCTGAAGTCGCATCCCCGTACGAGGCCGCCATCATTTTCTCAGACGCAGGCGTGGCCCCGGCTTCCATGCGGCCCCGTGCTGGCGCGCCGTCGCACGGGGCGCGCCGCTCCCGAAACCGTGGTTCGGGGAACGTCCGCGGCGTCGAAGGTTCGGCTCGCGCCTGTGCCTGCGCCGCTCCGAGCGCGCCCTTGCGTCGTCGGCGCGCTACGCAGATGCTGCCGCCCGGACTCCGAGATGTCGGGTATTGGCCGCTCCATGATAGGGGCGCCCGGCGTATTGGTGCGGGTTCCTGCCCAGAGAAGCGAATTGGAAGCCTTGCCGACCGGTCCAGGAAGCGCGCATAAGCCGGCCTTCGCGGGCCAGAGAGACGAAGTCGTGAGCACGTCGCACACGCTCATCCGGCTGCTCACAGCGAATGCCTTCTTCGCCGGCCTCGGTTCGGACGCCATCGAGACCATCGCCGGCCTCTGCACGACGCGCAGTCTCGCGCGGCACGAGATCCTGTTTCAGAAGGGCGACCCGGGCGACGCGCTCTACGCGGTACGCCGCGGCCAAATTCGCATCGGGGCCGGCACCGACGCCGGGCGTGCCGTCACGCTCAACCTGCTGGGGTCGGGCGACGTCTTCGGCGAGATCGCGTTCCTGGACGGCCATCTGCGGACCGCGGAGGCGGTGGCCCTCGAGCCGACCGATCTCTTCGTCGTCGAGCGGCGGGACTTCCTCAAGCTGCTGGCCCGCGACGCGAGCCTGGCGGCGCAGATCATCGGCCTGCTGTGCCAGCGTCTGCGCTGGATGAGCGACCGCATGGAGGAGGCGACGTTGCTGCCGCTCGACGCGCGCCTGGCGCGGCGTCTGATCATGCTGTCGCAGGATTACGGTGCCGAGATCCCGGTGACGCAGCAGGAACTGGCAGCCTTCGTCGGCGCGGCCCGGGAGAGCGTCAACCGGATCCTTCAGGATTGGCGAGGGTCCGGCATCATCGATCTGGGCCGCTCGCGCGTGACGGTGCGGGTTGCGCAGCGTCTCGTCGCGCTCGGGGACCGGGCGCAGACATGACTTGGCGAGGGAGTTTGATGGAATGAGAACCGGAGCGCGTCTTGCGGTGGTGGCCGTCCTCACCGTCGTCGCGGGCCCCGTCGGCGCCCAGACGCGCTGTACGGAGACGACGCGCTTCGACCCACCGCTGCGGGTTCTGCGGTGCGCCGACGGCCTCGTGCTCGAAACCGAGACGGCGGGCACCCTGCGGCCGGTGGATCGGGACGGCGACGGGCACCTCGAAGGGGCCGAGATCGGCGGCCACGCGGTCTTCGTCACCATCCCGGCGAGCCGCCGCGTCCGCCGCGAAGGCTTTCAGATCCTCACCCCGCATGCGATCGCCTCGGTGCGGGGCACGGTCTACGCCGTCGACGTGACCCGGGCGCGCACCTCCGTTTTCGTCGAGCAGGGCCATGTCGACGTGGCCCGGCGCGACGCCCCCCAGATCTCGGTCACGCTGGGGCCGGGCGAGGGCGTGGATGTCGATGACGGCCGCGACGCCCTGGAGGTGCGGCGCTGGCCGCAGGAGCGCGTCAGGAGCTTGCTTGAGCGTTTCGGGCGTTGAGCGCCGCCGACCGAAATCCCGTCCCGAGGTCCGATCAGGGTTTCCGCCGAACCAAGCGCTGGTTCGTATGCGCCGCGTTCCTTGGCGCGCTGGGATGGGGGGGCTGGCTCGGCCATATGCACCTTGTTGGTCGCGCGACGCCGCTCGATCGTCTCGAATCGGCGCTCACCGACCTGCGCCTGCGCCTTGCGGGTCCGCGCACGCCACCCGCCGACCTCGCGGTGGTCGCGATCGATGACGAGACCGTCCGGCGCGAAGGAGGCTTCCCGGTTTCGCGGTCCACGATGGCGCGGCTCATCGAGACGATCGCGGACGCAAACCCGCGGGTGATCGCCGTGGACGTGCTCTTCCTCGATGTCGGCCGCCAGCCGGAGGCGGATCGCGCGCTCGCCGCGGCTCTCGGCAAGACGAACGCCGTCCTGGCTTCGGCGGCGGTCTTCGACGGCAGCGCGAGCGAGGACGGTATCCCGGTCGCCGCCGCCGTACACCGGCCGACGCCGGAGATCGGCGAGAGGGTTGCCTCGGGCCTCGTCAACGTGACCGAGGATGCTGCGGGCGTTCCACGCCACCTTCCGCTGATCGTGCGGACGAGCGAAGGCGCGTCGGCGGCCTTCGTCCTGCGTGCGGCGGCCCTGGCGGCCCGCAGCGATCCGGTCCTGACCAAGGGCCGCGTCCAGATCGGGACCGCCGCGATTCCCCTGGACCTCGGCTATCACCTTCCGCTGCGCCCCTATGGTCCGCGGCGCACCATCGCCACGGTGAGTGCGGCGTCCCTCCTCGACGGCACGGCGCCGGCCGCGGCGTTGGCCGATCGCATCGTGGTGATCGGTGCCACGGCACTCGGAGGCGGCGACACCTTCGTCACGGCGTTCGACCCCGTCATGCCCGGCGTCGAACTCCTCGCGACCGGCATCGCCCATCTCACGACCGGGCACGGTCTCGTCCGCGATGCGGCTGTGCGCCGGCTCGATGCTGCGGCGGCCCTTGTCCTGTCCGTCGGCGCCGCGCTGCTCATCGCGCTCCTGCCGCCGGGGCCGGGCATGATGCTCGTGCTCCTCCTGACCGCAGGGTGGCTGGTCGCGGGCGCCGTCGCGTTCGCTCACGGCCTCTGGCTGAGTGCTGCCCTGCCGCTCGCCGCAGCCGGGCTTCCGACCCTGCTCTGTGCGGCCGGCCGCCAGACGCTGGAGCGTCGCCAGAGTGCCAAGGTGGCGCGGTCCGAGGAGGTCCTGCGGCGGCTCCAGCCCGCCGCCTTGGCCGACCGGCTCGCCCTGGATCCCGCCTACCTGGCGGAGCCCGTCGCGCGGGACATCCCGGTTCTGTTCGTTGATCTCACCGGCTTCACCCGCCGGAGCGAGCATCTGGGCCCGGTCCGCACCCGCGGGATGCTCAAGGCGTTCCACGATCTCGTGGACGAGACCGTGACGGGGCACCGGGGCCTCGTGGTCAATTTCATGGGCGACGGCGCCATGATCCTGTTCGGCGCGCTCGACCCGGATCCCGATCAGGCGTCGAACGCCGTCGAAGCGGCCGAAGACCTGATATCGCGCACGCGGCTCTGGATCGCGCGCAATCCGGCTCTGTCGGAGGCCGGACCGGCCCTCGATGTGCGCATCGGGGCGCATTACGGGCCGGTGATCCTCTCCCGGCTCGGCAGCGACACCAACCAGCACATCACGGCCACGGGCGACACGGTCAACGTCGCGAGCCGGCTGCTCGCCGTCGCCGCGCAGGCCAATGCCCGCTTGGCGCTCAGCGCCGAGCTGACGGAGGCGGCCGGCCTCGCCCTGTCCGAGGGGACCTTCGAGCGGCGGAGGACATCGATCCGCGGGCGGACCCAGACCCTCGAGGTGTGGCTGCGGCACCGGCGCGAGACCCATTCGTAGCCCCGGCACCGGGATGGCGCGGAGGACCGATGTTCCGGGGTGCCGGCCGGCTTTCCGCTCTCACCGGAGGTCTCGATCCGGAACTGTGATGCGGATCACAGTTCTACGGTTTCGTCCGATGCATGGTGCCTGTACTGCAACAGGGAGATCCACCATGACGACGACTTCAACGAAGACTGCGATTTTAGCCGGCCTTGCGCTGGCCGCCCTGGCCGGTGGGGCCGGAGGCGCCGAGGCCCGCGGTTTCGGGCACGGCGGGTTCGGCTATGGCGGTTTCGGGCACCATGGTGGTTTCCATCACGGTGGCTTCCATGGCGGCTTCCATCACCGCTACGGCGGGTATGGCTGGGGGTATCCCGCGGGCGGCTATTACCGGAGCTCCTATTACGGCGGCTGTCGCCTGGTCTTCAGCCCCGCCTGGGGAAGCTACGTCCGCGCCTGCCGCTGAACCGACCTTGACGGACCGCCGGGCGGTTCGATGAGCCGGCGGACGGACGTCGAAGCGCTTCCGTCCCCCGAAGGGCGTCGGGCCGACAAAAGCGGCAGCGCGCCCTTCCCGAAGACGTCTCCGCACCCATGAGCCGACAGGAGCACGCGCCGTGCCCGCACCCGGGATTCGCATCCTGCTGCTCGACGACGACGCGGACGTGCAGCGGACCGTCTCGGACTACTTCTCTGAGCATGGCGTGTCCGTCACACCGGCTGCGACCCGGCTGCAGGCCCAAGCGCTGCTGGCCGACCCCACGGAGTTCGACCTCGTGGTGCTCAACCTGCGGCCGGGCTCGGAGAACGGGCTGGAGCTGTTGCGCGAATTGCGGGCGCGGAGCGACATCCCCGTCATCCTCACGACGGCGCACCGCCGCGACGAGCTCGATCGTGTGCTCGGTCTCGAGCTCGGCGCGGACGATTACCTCGTCAAACCTTACGGCCTGCGCGAATTCCTGGCCCGTGTGCGCGTCGTGCACCGCCGCGCCGCGGGACACGCCCGGCATCGTTCGCGCGACGCACCGTGCCGACGATTCGAGGGTTGGGTCCTCAACCGGCGACGGCGGCGCCTGACCAATCCCGCCGGCGTCGATGTCGACCTCAGCAAGGGGGAATACGCCTTGCTCGCGGCCTTTCTCGACGCGCCGCAGCGCCCGCTCAGCCGCGAGTACCTCCTGCAGGCAACGCACATCCACGAGGACGTCTTTGATCGCAGCATCGACGTGCAGATCCTGCGGCTACGCCGGAAGATCGAGACGGAACCGAGCCAACCCGCCGTAATCCTGACCGAGCGCGGCGTCGGATACGTCTTCGCCGTTCCCGTCGAATGTGCAGCGCGCTGAGATCGCATATTCGCTCGGCCGGCCGTGGCCGCGAGCGAGACCGCACCGTCCAGTCGGTGGCTATGGGACGTGCAGGTCGCGGTCCAGGCCTCGCGACGTGTCCGGACTTTGCCTCTTGCCGCTGCGAAGCCGTGCTCCGGGGCTGGGGGCAAGGCGCTGTGGGGGCCGGCGCGTGCGTCTTCCCCGGCCGCAGAGCAGCCCGTGTCGGGAAGGGGCATGGCGGCGTGCACCGCGCTGACCTGATGGCGCCTCTCGCGCCGTGCCGTATCGGGATCACGCCCGGCATGAGGCGGCGGTCGCGACCGACGCGATGGCGCCGGGTTGTGTCGGCACGCGGGGCGCACCATTCGCGGGCGGGCTGTCCATCACGGCGAGGGAAGAGTGGAATCGATGACCAGCAACCCGCGGGCCTTGCCGGACGTGCCGTCGATCGTCGTCACGGCCTGCCAGAGGCGTTCCGTACCGACGAGGAACGGCGTGTAGGTTCCGTTCACGTCGCCGACGAAGACCAGGTCCCGGTCCGGCAGGTAGCCCAGAACCGGCGAGAAGTGCCCGGCGCCCCGGCTGAACAACGGCCCGCGATGGAAGTTCACGATCAGCCGCTTGCTCGGATCGTTGCTGCTGCGCATCGCCTCGCGAAACGCGGGCAACGACAGATCGCGCACGACGCGCACCGGGCGATCGAGCCGCCTGCGGATCAGATCCGCCAACTCGTCCAGCGTCAGGCCGTTGATGAGGATGCCGAACCAGGGCTGGAACTTCGTGCCGCGGATCACATCGGCTTGCGAGAAATCGACCCCGAGCGAGCGCAGCAGGTTGGCCACGGTGGCCGGACCGCAGAAACTGGGGTTGCTCTGGTATTCGTAGGGCCGTTGCCGGTATTTCTCGGCCACGGGCAGAGCCCAGGCCTGCGCCAGGAGCGCAGGATCGTGGAACGTGGCCTGCGTCTCGATCGAGGTGACGGCCTTGTAGGCGTTCGGCCTGAGAAGGATCGGACCGAGAACCGCCGCGCCGGCGATGCCGGACAGGATCACGATCGCCGCGAAGACGGCGAGCAGACGGCGCCCCCACGTCCAGCCCCGTCGGGCCTGTTCACTCGCCATGCACGCAGCACTCCGCTCTCATCAGGACAGGCCGCAGGCGCGACCGGGCGCAGACGCGCATTCTGGGTCCGCGCCCGGCCTCAGAACGCGACGGATACAGTCAGGTCCTTCCAGGCCCGGTCGGACGCTGCCACGGCCTCGGCTGCGCGTTGCGCATAGGCATAGGCATCGTCGCCGATCAGGAGCTCGACCGGAGCATCGTCACGGCCGGACAGATCGACGATCGCCCGGGCCACCTTCCTCGGATCCGCGGGCTCCCTGCCGGACCCGGCCCGCACCATCTCGGCGAAGGGGCCGACCGTCTGCCGATAGGGCTCGCTGATCGCCGGGATCGTCATCGAGGAGCCGGCCCAATCGGTCCGCACGCCGCCCGGCTGCAGGATCGTCACCTTGATCCCCAGCGGAGCCAGCTCCTGCGCGAGGACGAGGCTGAAGCCGCGAACGGCAAACTTGGCCGCCTGGTATGCGGACAGGCCGACCGACGCGATGCGGCTTCCGACCGACGCGATCTGGAAGATATGCCCGGCGCCCTGCGCGCGCAGGATCGGCACGACCGCCTTGGAGACATGGACGGTGCCGAAGAAGTTCGTCGCCATCTGGTCCGCGAAGGCGTCCTGGCTCATGTCCTCGACCGACGCCAGGCTGGCATAGCCCGCATTGTTCACGACCACATCGACCCGGCCGAATGTGTCCTTCGCGTCGGCGACCGCCCGGCCGACGGCGGCGGCATCGGAGACGTCGAGCGCATAGGGGATTATGCGTCCGCGATACTGGGTGACGAGATCGTCGAGGTCACCCGGGTTACGCGCGGTCGCCATGACTTTGTGCCCGGCCTCGAGGGCGGCCATGACGATCGCCCGGCCGAGGCCGCGGGAACTGCCTGTCACGAACCAAGACTTTGGCATTTGGTCTCCCGCGTCGCGGCGTCAATAAAATCACGTTTTCGGAATGTATCGCATTGATGCGAGGTTCGCGTCTCGATAAAGCCGGCTTGTTACAGCGTTGATACAAATTAAAAATCTTTCGTTTCATATGTAAAAATGCGAACGACTATAAAATACGTTGACCGAACCAGGTTTGTATTTATACTCTCAGGCTGCCGGTCTGGTCGGCGCGACGGCCGCTTTGGACGGCCTCCGCCGTACGATCCACATCACGAAGCTGTCGGCCGGTGCCGAAGACTTCGCCTCGGCAAGCCGAACACGCGGCTAAACTGACCAATGATCGTGCGTCGGCATCATCGAGGATGCGAGCGGGTATCATAATTCTCTGCTCTCAACGAATTCGCCATAGTAATAGTATTGTCTTGTGCAGAAAGCGCGCCGAAATAGTCGATATAAAGAGAAAGAATGTCGGATGACTCGGATCGCGCTCTACACATTCGGAATCTTGAAGGGCGCGTATCAGTCCGAGGCGCTGACGGAATTCGCCGGCATGGCCCGCATGATATTCCCGACCCTGGGCGGTGCGGACGGTTTCATCGCTCAGGCGGGGGATGCGCGTCCCGACCTGCTTGGCCGGGCCGGTCACGGTGAGGATTTCGGGCCCTGGGGCGTCTACGTGGCGCCGCGCTTCTTCGACGCGCGCTGGCAATCGAGCGGCGCCAGCATGGTTCAAACGCTGTCGCTGTGGCACGATTGCGAAGCCGCCCGCCGCTTTTCCTACAATGGGCTGCATCGCGACGCCCTGAAACGGCGCTCGGCCTGGTTTCAGCCGCCGCAATGGCCCGGTTACGTTCTGTGGTGGGTTCCCGAGGATGTCGTCCCCACTTGGTCGGACGGCGTCCGACGTCTGGAAATCCTGGCCGATGCGGGACCGACGGCATCCGGTTTCAGCTTCGCGCGACGCTACGATGAATCCGGCCGCCCCGAGCTCGCGAAGCAGGTCGCGGCGCACTGACGGCGGGAGCCCCGGGTGGTATCTCGCGACGACCACCTGAGCTTCGCTCCCCTGCCGCACCGGAAGACGTCACCCCCGTTCCGACACCAGCGTGTGATGGCTGCACGGATCCGGGCTCGACTGATCCTTTCGGATGCCGGCCCGCTCGGGCGCCTAAGGCAGGCAGGGGCGCAGCGTGAACACCGGCACGTGGCTCGGCCGCGTCGAGAACGATCCGATCGGCTGGACAGGAGCGGCCTGTTCCATCGCGATCGCGTTGCCGCGCAGGAGCCGAGCGAGGACGAGCACGCTCTCCGCCACGGCGAGTTGTGCGCCGATGCAGACCCGCGGTCCGGCACCGAACGGCAGGAACGTAAACCGGTCCGGCCTCGCAGCGCCGAGGAAGCGCGATGGGTCGAAACGCGCCGGGGCGGCCCAGAACGCGGGGTTCCTGTGCAGCATGCAGAAGGGCAGGAGGACGAGGCTGCCACCTCGGACCGGTAGCCCGCACAGGTCGTGCGGGTCCCCGACTTCGCGGGCCGACATATAGGCCGGGGGATACAGGCGCAGGGTTTCCTCGACCACGGCCCGGGTCAGCGGCAGGCGCGCCAGCGCCTCTCCGGCCGAACCCGGCGACACGTCGCAGGCGCGCGCCTCGTCGCGCACGGCGTCCTGCCAGTCGGGGGCGTTGGCGAGGAGATAGCACGCCCAGAAGAGCGTCAGCCCCGTGGTCTCGTGGCCGGCGAAGAGCATCGTCGACACCTCGTCGGCCAACAAGCCCTCGTCCTGGTCCTTGTAGGCATCCGCCAGCATATCGAACAGGTCGCGCGGCGTATCCGGCGCGGCCGTGGACCGGCGTTCCGCGATGACGGCGGCGATGATCCGCGACCAGCGCCGCCGAAACAGGGCGCGCCGCACATCCGTCGGCGTCAGCAGCGTCGATGGCAGCAGGAAATCGCTCGCGCGGGGACGTCCGATCGTGGCGGAATAGAACAGGAGCAGGCGCCGCAGCTCGGGCCCGAACCGCGCCGTCTCGAGCGAGAACATCGAGCGCGCCGCGATATCCAGGCTCAGGTCCTGCATCGCCGACAGGAGATCGATCGGGCCGCCCTTCGCGGCTTCGATCCGCGCGCAGGTCGCCTCCGCGCATGCCGCGATATGCTGCGAGAGGACGGGCAACGTCCGCGGCGTGAAGGCGGGCGCGAGCGTGCGCCGCTGCCGCCGCCAGGCTTCCCCCTCCGCCGCGGCGAGGCCCCGGCCGAGGATGGGACCGAGCACGCGCCCTGTCGCCCGCACGCGGCGGAACCGGTCCGGATGATCCGCCAGGACATGACGCATGGCATCGGGGGTGTTGGCGAGGATCAGGTCGGTGATGCCCAGGCGGTACGTGATCGCCGGCGCGGTGAAGCACCGGGCCGGGAATGCCGAGAAGGCGTTGCGCCGGACCCGCATGAGCACGCCGAGACCGGTGACGCGGTCGGGTGCGAGCGGCGGCGCCGGCGGTTCGAAACGGTGGCCAGGGCTATGCATGGTACCTTTCGCCTGACCTCATCCGGGTCCCGGATATCCCGATCCGACGCCGCTGATACGGCGCAGACTATCGAACGGACCGCCGTCCACCGGACGCGAGCCGGCATCGCCCGCCTGCGCCCGCGCTGGAGCGGCGCCCCATATTCAGCGCGTTCTCTGCCTGGAAACCCGGCGGCTGGAATCCAGTCAACGCCCCTGCTGGGCGTTACTTGCTTCCGGGGCAGAGCTTATACGATACGCCCCCTTGGTCGCCAGACGACCCATCCGCGATCTTGAAGCTTCGGCGCGACTGCACGAACACCGTCTCGGAGGTGGTGGTGGGCGCGACCGGGCTTCCGTCCCCGGCGGCGGCGCAAGAGGTCGCGATTCTGTACGTCTTGCCGTGCGCGTCCACGATCCTGCTGACGCATTTGCTGTCGTGCGGGCCGCCCAGACCCTGCCCGTCATAGGTCCTCAAGGCGGCAAACGGCGCGCCCTCGCAGGCCAGATCCGCCTGGACGTAACTGCCGTGGGACAGCGGCAGCGGCTCCGCCTTCAGGGACCCGGCGCAGGCGACGGACGCCGAGAACACGCCGGCGGCGTAGAACAGGGGAGCACCAGATTTCATGCGCGTAACACCATGCCGTGGAGGATCATGCCGGCCGGTTTCGGCCGGGCCGGTTCCGGGTCTTGCGGATGCAGGCCCAGTTGCCCCGGCCCGCCCGTGACCGCGATATCCAGGCGCGGTTTCGGTGCCATTTCAACCGACCGCCGGCTCGGTTACGCCTGAAACAGGCCGCGGATGGCCCCCGCGGTTTCGTGGCGCCGAGGTCTCCGGCGGACGGTCGCCTGCAAGGCGTTCAGGCGGGCGATCGGCTTCGGGAGCGCCGGAGCTGGTGCGGTCGCGCCGCGCGCCTCAACGCTTCGAGAGCTTGCGCGGCGGCGGCGCGGTCTTTGGGCCGGAGGTCAGCTTGGCGCCGGAGGCCAGCTTCGCGCCGGAGGCCAAGTGTCTCTGCAGGGTCAAGGCGAGCGCGTTGGAGCGCCAGGGCCGGCGGGCGACCTCGACGACGGGAATGGCCGAGAGGATCTCCGGCTGCACGGCCTCGGACGCCGACAACGAGAGCACGATCGGCCATTTCGCGATCTGGGCGGCCCGGCGGGCAAAGGTGAGGCCCGATAAGCCGAGCAGCGGGTGCTCGACAATCAGCAGATCGAACCGCTCCGGCGCCGTGCGCAGGGCGGACAAGGCCGCCTCCGGGTCGACGTATCCGACCGGTTCGTAGCCCAGGGCCGCCAGGGTCTCTTCGTCCTCCTGGACCGCGGCGCGCGTCCGGCCCAGGATCATCACGGCGCCGCAAGCGCGCGACGCGTCGTTGATGGCCGGCGTCATCACCGGCAACCAGACCTCGAACGTGCTGCCCGCTCCGGGCACGCTGCGCACGTTGAAGGCGCCGTCCTGCTCCTGGACGAATTCGAACGCGGTCGCGAGCCCGAGGCCGGTTCCGGCCGGACGGGTGGTGAAGAACGGCTCGAAGATCCGCGCGAGCGTCGCCTCGTCCATGCCGCGGCCGGAATCGCTGACTCGGATCCGGATATGATCGCCCGGGCGCAACGTCCCGTGGGAGAGGGATTGCCGCTCCGCCAGGGTGATCCGGTCGAGCTGGATCTCGACCGCTCGATCCGGGCTCGACGCCTGCACGGCGTTGCGGATCAGGTTGTGCACCACCTGCTGGAGCTGCGCCGGCTCGCCGCCGACGATCGCCCCCTGGGCCGTCCCGGTGAACCGGATCACGGTCGGGTCGGCCGCCGAGGAGCGGATCTGGGCGATCGTCTCGGCGACGACCGCCTCGACGGCGCTGGTGCCCTGCATCGCGCTGCCGCGCCGCCCGAAATCGAGAATCTGGCTGGCGATCTCGTGCGCCCGTCCGCCGGCCTGGACCAGCATCTCGATCTGCCGCGCCGCCCGATCGGGATGCGCCGGCAAGGCCTCGGCCGCGATCTCGGCATGACCGAGCATGACGTTGAGGACGTTGTTGATGTTGTGCGCGACACCGCTGGCGAAGGTGCCGATGGCCTCGAGCCGCTGTGCCCGGCGCAGCTCCCCCTCGATCGCGCGCCGCTCCGCCCAGACCTGCTGGCTCTCCAGCGCCGCGCCGAAGCTGTCGGCGACGACCTGCAGCAGGCCGCACGATTGCCGGAGCCAGCCCGGCAGATCGGAGGTGCTGCGCTCGAAGCACAGCAGGCCGACGGTGCGCTCGCCCCGGCGCAGCCGCGCGCAGGCCCAGGAGACGATGCCGCGCTCGGCGAGGGCGTGCCGCAAGGCCGGATGCCCGGTCGCGTCCGCGGTCTCGATGAAGATGAGATCGTCGGAGGCGGCGGTGATGTCGGGGATCAGGGCGCGTTGCGCCATCGGCCAGCCCCGGGGCTGCGCAAGGCCGGGCCGACTCCACAGATGCACGGCGCCGCTGCCGTCGAGCATCAGGACATAGCAATGGTCCGTGTTCAGGCCCCCGCCCACCATGGCCAGGACGTCGACGATGTGGGCGGAGATCTCGTCGGGCTGGCTCCCCAGGAAGCGGTTGGCGGCCTGGGCCACGACGGTCTGGAAGGCGACCGTCCGGCGCAGGATCAGGGTGCCGGCCCGCATCAGCAGGCCCACGCGCACGGCGAGGGCGAGCAGCGCCAGGGCGGCGGCGTAGAGCGCGAGGCGGAAGCCATCGGCGCGGGCCTGGCGCTCGGCGTGCAGCTCCCGGCGGGCATCCAGCAGCGCTTGGCGGGCTTTCTCGCTCGACGCGACCGGAAGCGAGCGCGTCGCGGCGCCGACCTGGGGCAGCAGATCCAGGAGCTGGCGCCCGTGGAGCACGATGGCGGCGACATCCGCGGCCTGGTCCGTCGGCAGGGTCATCGCGGCCATGGCGTCGAGCCGCGCGCGGATGTCCTCGAGATGCTTCGCGCTCCCGTCGCGCGCGAGTTGCGAGACGCGGATTTGCAGGGCGGCCACGGCCTGCACGAGCCGTGGATCGACGTCCGGTTCGGACAGGCGATCGCTCAGCGAGTCGAAATACGCGACCGAGTTCTGCACGAGGGCGTTGCCGGTCTTGAAGCGCTCGACCATCTGCGCCTCCCGGTCCACCACCTCGGCGAGGGCCCGCACTTCGGCGTCGTCCGGCCGGCTCGACGCCCGCAGGTCGGCCACCGCCGCCTGCATCTTGCGCAGATGGGCGACGATCGGATCGTAGTTGCGCAGATGCCCGGCGCGGGCCCGAAGCACGTCGTGCTGGAGGCGCGATTCGGCCAGCGCGAGGCTGCCGACGGTCCGCTGCATCGTCACATAGGCCGCCTCCATCTCGCCATTGCCGTTGATCAGCAGCCACGTCAGCAGCGCGGCCAACAGCGCACCGAGTACGGCGGCCTGCGCGGTCAACTTCATGGCCGATGGTCGTCGGTCGGCGGCGGGCCGGGGGGCGTCGCCGGGGGCACGGTCACGGGGTGACCTTCGTAGGATCCGGTCAGGGTGCCGAGGAACGCGACGATCGATGCGATCTGCGTCGTGGTCAGCTCCCGCCCGAGCTGGACCCGGGCCATCAGCCGCACGGCCTCCGGAAGCGTGGCGATGCCGCCGTCGTCGAAATAGGGCGCCGTGACCGCGACGTTGCGCAGGCTGGGGACGCGCAGCACCTCGGCGGTCTTGTTCGGGATCGTGACGAAGATCCCGACCTTCTCGAACAGATTGCCGCCGACATTGACGCCCTGATGGCAGGCCGAGCAGCCGATCCCGCGGAAGAGCGCGAAGCCCCGCTGCTCGGCCTCGGTGATGGCCCGCGCATCGCCGCGCAGCCACCGGTCGAACCGGCTGTCCGGGGTGAGCAGGTGCCGCTCGAAGCTGTTGATCGCGTCGACGACGGCCTCGCGGTCGGCCTCACGGCCGTAAGCGGACCGAAACCTGGCGGCGAGCGCCGGATCGGCGCGGACCGTGTCGAGGATGCGGGGCCACGACCCGCCCAGGAATTCCGGCTGCGTCAGCGCCAGCTCGGCCTGATCCTTGAGGGTCGGGATATCGCCCGCCCAGCCCAGGCGGAAGTTCAGGGCGGCGTTGAAGACCGTGGGCGTGTTGCGCGGCACCGGCGTGCCGTCGGTGGTGACGTTCCGCGGGACCGCGCTTGCGCCGTTGGTCCGGATGTCGTGACAGGTGATGCAGGCGCGGTCGCCCCGGCGCGACAGCCGCGTGTCGGAGAACAGCATCCGGCCGATATCGACGCGGTCCGGGTCGGCCCCCAGCGAGCTCGGGATCGGCGTGATGACGGCCGAGGCCTCGACGGCATCGGCGATCGCCGGACTGCCGGCCGGCCCTTCCTGGGCGGCCGGCGCCAGGATGGCCACGGCGCTGCCGAGCAGCGCCGCGAGGAGGGGCCGTGCCGGGCGCCCGATCACGGCTACAGCTTCTCGACGGGCGTGGTCAGGACGTAGCCCACGCCGCGCTCGGTGACGATCAGGCGGGGCGCACTCGGGTCCACCTCCAGCTTGCGGCGCAGGCGCAGGATCTGGACGTCGATGCTGCGGTCGAACACGTCCTCGTGGACCCGCGTGGCCTGCAGGAGGTGCTCGCGGCTCAGGGGGCGCTGGGGCGCATCCAGGAAGGCCACGAGCAGCGCGTACTCGCCGTTGCTCAGCGCGACGCCCTCACCGGCCGGGTTGGTCAGGCGCCGCCGCCGTCGGTCGAGCACCCAGCCGTCGAAGCGACTGCGATGCGAATCCTGCGCCTTCGGCGGAACGGGCGTCACCTCGGCCCGGCGCAGGATGACCCGGATGCGGGCCAGAAGCTCGCGCAGGCCGTAGGGTTTGACGAGATAATCGTCGGCGCCGAGCTCGAGGCCGATCACGCGATCGATCTCGTCGCGGCGATGTCCGGTCGTGATGATCACCGGCAGATCGCTCCGGGTCCGCAGGTCGCGCAGCAGGTCGAGACCGTTCTCCGAGCCCAGGCGCAAATCGAGCACCACGAGGTCGAAATCGCCCTCCGCGAGCCACCGCTCCGCCTCGGCCCGGTTGGTCGCCGCCGTCACGTCGACGTCGTGGTCGGCGAAATGATCCGAGACGATGCGCTGCATGCCCGCATCGTCCTCAATGAGCAGGATGCGGGTCTTGCCGGGGCGCGGCCTCCGGCCCTGACCCCTGTCCAGACTGGGTTCGATCATGGGCACCTCACGCTTCGCGGCAGAGCGCCGCCCCGACCTCCGCGGCTGGATGGCGGCACCGTGTCGGGGACGCCGCCACCCGGGGAGTCATCGAACCGTCGTCGCCAGCCCATGCCCGATCGCCCTTCCGAGGGCGCCCGGGTGTAGCCCTGCACCGCTGAGTTGATATCACGGCCCCAAAAGGATTGCGCCCACCACATTGTGCGAGGCAGCACAACGCGGGCGATGACCTTCAATAACGCCGTCTCGATCCGGCAAGAAGCGGCTCAGTTACGGTTGTAACCGGAAGTCGTGATGGCTGACATGCCGATGTAACTGCCGAATATGATCGTCACCCTCTCTGGATGAAGGGGTGATTATGACCGACGCTCTGATCCGAGATGTCTGCGGCGTAGACCCGGGGCGCTTCAACAAGATTGTGCCCGATCGATTGCCTCGCGGTGAAGATCTTCCCGCCTGCGGTCGCCCCGGTCCTCCACTGGGGCGCATCGCGATAGCCTCGCCCCCGTTCGCACCGGCCCGACCCGCGCTCTTCGTCTTCGGACGGTGGCTGCTGGATGCTGTGGTGATCAGCTTCGCCCATGGCGGCTGTATCCATCACACCCACCCGGATTACATCGCGTTCCTGCGCGACATCAACAGCAACGCGCGGCGCTAGACCAGATCAGGCCGGAAAACCGTCGCTTTGGCGAAGACGTCGCGGCGCGCGTCACGGACTTCAGCGCTTCGATCCGGTCGAAACGGACCGCGTCTCCAAGAAATGCGTGCGGATGCTCCAGATCTTCCGCGCCGTCGCGCGATTTCGCGCCGTGAATGTCAAATCCAATCGTCGATCGATCCCGAAACAGCGCGCTCCTGCGCAGTCCTATTCGGAAGCCTTTCAGATGTCGCTCAGCGTCTTGTGTATCTCGTGGGGAACCACGGGCAATCTCAGCCCCGTGCTGACGGCCGGACGGCAGCTGAACCGGGCGGGGCATCGCGTGCGCATCATGGCCGATCCGGTGATGCGCAGCGAGGTCGAGGCGGCCGGCTTTCCCTTCATCGGATGGCGCCGGGCCCCCGTCGGCACCGATGCGGACCCCGCCGATTTCTCCGACCTCGCCGACTGGTTCCGCAAGACGCTGTTCGTGCCGGCCGGCGCCTACGCGGCCGACACGCTCGACGAGATCCGGCGCGTTCCGACCGACGCCGTCCTCAGCCTCGACCTGCTGCTGGGTTGCGCGCTGGCGGCCGAGGCGGCGGACCTGCCGCACGCGATCCTGTCGCCGCATATCAGCATCCGCCCGCTGCCCGGCATGCCGCCCGCCGCCAGCGGCCTCACGCCCCCGCGGACCGCCGCGGAGCGCGCCGCGATGGCGGCGGCCACCGAGGCGATCACGACGGCCATGGAGAAGGGCCGCACGGCCCTCAACGCCACGCGGCGGGGCCTGGGATTGCCGCCGGTCGCGAGCGCGTTCGACTATTTCGACCGGGCCGACCGCGTCCTCCTGGCGATCAGCCGGGCTTTCGACTTCGACGCGACGACGCTCCCGGCCAATTACCGGTACATCGGCCCGCTGCTCGACGAGCCGGGCTGGACGCGGGGCGGCCCCTCGGCCTGGCCCGGCACCAGCCGGCCGCGCATCCTCGTCGCCGGCAGCACCGGCGCCCAGAACCAGACCGAGCTCCTGCAGCGGATCGTGCGCGCCGTCGGGACGGTCGACGCCGAGGCGCTGGTGACCACCGGGCCCCATGTCCGTCCGGAAGACCTGGCGATGCCCGCCAATGTATGCGTCGTGACGGCGGCCTCTCACGAAGCCCTGATGGAGGAGGCGGCCCTGGTGGTCAGCCAGGGCGGGCACGGCACCGTGTCCCGCGCGCTGCTGCACGGCGTGCCGCTGCTGGTCATGCCGATGGCCCGCGACCAGACCGACAACGCCGCCCGGGTCGGCGCGCGCGGCGCCGGCTTGCGCCTGGCCCCCGACGCGCCGGAGGCCGAGATCGCGGCGGCGATGCGCCGGCTGCTCACCGAGCCGCAGTTTCGCGTCGCGGCCGGCACCCTCGGCGCGGCCGTCCGGGCGGATCTCGATGCGGCCGGTCTCGTCCGCGAGATCGACGCGATGGTAGCGGCCCGGAAAACCAGGGCGGATTCGGCAGACCGGCGTTGGGCGTGATCCCGCTCACCGACGGGTGGATCCGGCCGCGCGGACGCCTCCGGCCGGGCACCGCCGCGTTCTCGGCCCTGATCGGGCTGCTGGCGGCGCTCCCGACCTTCGGCATCGACATGATCCTGCCGAGCCTGCCGGACACGGCCGCCGCCCTGCGGATCCCGTCCTCCGCCATCGGCTCGGCCATGGGGATCTATCTGCTGAGCCTCGGAATCGCCCTGCTGGTCTACGGGCCGCTCTCGGACCGGCTCGGCCGCCGGCCCACCATCATCGGCGGCTGCCTCCTCCTGATCGGCGGCAGCCTCGGTTGCCTCGTCGCGCAGACGCTGCCGCAATTGCTGCTGGGCCGGGCCGTGCAGGGATTCGGCGCTGCGGGGCCGGGCCTCGCTGCCATGGCGATCGTGCGCGACGTCTCCGAGGGCGAGACCGCGCGCGCCCGGATGTCGTTCGTCGTCCTCGTGATCAACGTGGTGCCGATGATCGCCCCGACGGTCGGGGCGGCGCTGATGGGGCTCGGCGGCTGGCGCCTGATCCACGCGGCGCCGATCGCCGCATCCCTGGCGGCTCTCGTGGCCCTCCGGCATGTCGACGAGACCGCGCGGCTCACACCGTCGCCCGGCCTGAACGCGCGCGCGGTGCTGCAGGGCTACGCGCGCATCCTCGCGGACCCGGTCTTCCGCGGCAACGCCCTGTGCAACGCCGCTTCGGCCGGGGCGGTCTTCGCCTACATCACCGGCTCCGCGCTGGTCTTCATCGACGCCTTCGGCGTCAGCCCGCAGACCTACGGCATCGTCTTCGGCGCGAGCTCGCTGTCCGTCATGGCCGGCGCGTTCCTGAACGCCCGCCTCGTCGCGCGCGGCGGGCGGCCCCGTCAGGCGATCGGAGCGGGTCTCGCCCTGGCGACCGCCGTCGCGGCGATCCTGATGGGCGCGGCCTTGGCCGGACGTCCCTCGCCGGTCCCGGTGGTCGTCGCCATGGTCGGCACGGCGCTGGCCTTCGGCCTGATCTCGCCCAACGCGCTGCACGGGGCCACGGAGCCGATGCCCGAGGCCGCCGGCGCGGCCAGCGGCGTGGCGATCTGCCTGCAGATGCTGGTCGGCGCCCTCGCCAGCGATGGCGTGGCGCGGATTTTCGACGGCCGCTCCGCCCTGTCGATGGCCGCCGTGATGCTCGGGGCCTGCCTGGCGGCGATCGCCGCCATCGCGACCCTCCCGAGTCCTGCCGCCGGGCGATCGATGCCCCGATCCTGATCACACGGAGATTCCCATGACCTTCGAACCGCCCCGGTGGCAGCCCGTCCATCTGGCCCGCGACGGCGTCCGGCTCGCCCATGTCGAGGCCGGGCCGATGACGCCCCAGGGCCACCCCCTGGTGCTGATCAACGGCTGGACCGGCGATCACGGCATCTTCACGCCGCAGATCCGGCACTTCTCGCGGCTCCGGCGGGTCGTCGCCGTGGACCTGCGCGGTCACGGCGCCAGCGACGCGCCGGAGCAGGATTATACGGTCGCGGGCTTCGCCGACGACGTCGCCTGGCAGTGCCGCCAGCTGGGCTTGGTCAAGCCGATCGTCATCGGCCACAGCTTCGGCGGCGCGGTGGGGCTCGAATTGTGCGGGCGCCATCCCGACCTCGCCGCGGGCCTGGTGATGATCGATTCCATCGTCCTGCCGTCGCCGGACCAGCGCGGCAATGTCGAGCTGGCGCAGCTCCTGTCCGGCGTCGGCGGTCCGGATTACCCCGTGGCGGCGCTGGCGGCCGCCTGGTCGATCGGGGGCGCCTTCGACGAGCCGACCCGGCGCCAGGCGATCTTCGACACGTATGTTCTCGGCCCCTGCCGCAAGACGCCCCAGCACGTGGCGCATTCCACGCTGCACAACATGGTCCAGAACCACGATCCGATCCCGGCCGCGCGCGCCTGCCGGGTCCCGATGGCCTACATCTCCGCCGACGTGCCGCTGATCGAGTCGGCACGCGATCTCGAACGGCTGCGCGAACTCTGCCCGCAGCTGGTGACCGCCAAGACGCTGCTCGCCGGCCATTTCAACACGATCGAGGTGGCCGAGCAGGTCAACGCGATGATCGACCGCTTCCTCGCGGTCGGGCTGAAGCCCCGGGCGCGCTGACCGGGCCGCCGGATGACGCGCGGCGCCGGGGCGATCTCCGCTCCGGCGTCCGGCATTCTCCCGTCACTGCGCGCGCCTGCGGCCGCTGACAGTCCGGCCGGAAGCCGGCTCGTCGCCCAGGAGACGCCGGGCCGATGCGATGACCTGGAGGGTCTGGGAGCTGAGCTGCTCGCTCCGGGCCCGCAGGTCGAAGCGCCTCAAGCGCGCGATGAGGTGCTGGCCGTCATCGGTGCCGCCGATCACCGAGTCGGTGATGAGCCGCCGCAGCAGCATTTCGAAGCGATCGTCCGGACTGGGCTCGCTTGCGATCATGGCGATACCTCCTTGCGCGAAGCATCGTCGTTCTGAGCCGCGCCCGTTACGGCACGATTTCGGAATCGCCGACGCCCGAAATAGTCTCGCGCCCATGCGGGCCCGCGGGATCCGGGTCGCCGGCATCGACGCCCGGCGGCCGATCGAGCGGAGGTCGGCCGCACCGGCGCCGCGCCACCGGGGCTCGTCGGGCGGCCCGAATGTTATGACCGTAACCAACGGCCGCTCTTTCGAAATCGTCCTGTAGTCCGGCCTTTCGAGAATCCGCGCGCTTGAACAGCAGCGAGGATGTGTCGATGAAGTGTCACAGGGACGAGCACGGATACGTCGGAAGCGCCGGGGCCCGCCACGCTGTCCCGACCCTGTCCGTGGCTGAACTCGAGGCCGACCCGCACGGCGTGTTCCGCACCTGGCGGCCCCGGGTGCCGTTCATCATCCATGAGATCGGCGGCTACATGGTCCTGCGCGCGCAGGACGTCGATCAGCTGATGCGGGATCCGCGCGTCCAGGCGACCGAGACCCTCTATCCGGAGATGCGCGAGATCCCGCAGGGCCGGCTGTTCGACATCTTCGCGCACGGCATGCTCACCGCCAACGGTGCGGTTCACCGGCGGCGCCGGTCACCGTTCACCCGGACCTTCGCGACCCGCCTGGTCGAGAATCTGCGCCCCCGCATCCGGGACGCCGCCGAGGCCCTCGTCCGGGATTGCATGGAGGAGGGCGAGGTCGATCTCGTCGCGAGCTACACCGGCCTGATCCCCGCCCAGACCATCGCCGACATCCTCGGGCTGCCGCGCGGCGACATCCCCCGGTTCACGCGGCTCGCCTATGAGGTCTCGCGGGTCCTGAGCTTCACCTTCGGCCCGGAGGACCTGCCCGAGATCGAGGCGGCGGCGGTCGCCTTGCAGGATTACGTCGTCGAGATCCTCGAAGCCCGGCGCGCGGCGCCCCGGGACGATTTCCTGTCCCGCTTCCTCGCGGAGGCGGATGCGGCCGGCGAGCTGACGCCGGACGAGGTGGTCATCCAGCTCGTGCAGATGATCATCGGCGGCACCGACACCACGAGGGGGGCCGGCGCCATGCAGATCGCCCTGCTGCTGCAGCATCCCGAGCAATGGGAGGCGGTCAAGCAGGATCCCGGCCTCGTGCCGGCCGCGGTAGCGGAATCCCTGCGGTTCGAGCCGAGCGTCGGCTCCGCCGGACGCGTCGCCAAGGAGGATATCACCCTCGACGGGCACGTCGTGCCGGCCAACAGCCTGATCATGCTCTCGATCCTGTCGGCGATGCGCGACGAGCAGGCCTATGCACGGCCCGACGCGTTCGACATCCACCGCACCGACCGCCCGCGCCTGCACCCCGTCTTCGGGGGCGGGGTGCACCGGTGCCTCGGAGAGGCCCTGGCGCGGATCGAGCTGGAGGAGGGGCTGGGCGCCCTGGTGCGGCTGGCCCCGCGGCTGCGCTTCGCCGGCCCGGTTCCGATGCTGCGCGGGCACAGCGGCATCCGCCGCATCGATGCGCTGCGGGTCGCCTGGTAGCCCCCGGGCGGGCGTTCCAGCGGTAACCGTTTCGGCGCCCATCCGCAGCCGTCGCGTAACGGGCGGCCCCCAGCCTCGCGCCTGGGTCGCCGCATCGGCGCGGCGCCCGCTTCCCCACGCGAAGACAGGACGAGCGCGATGAAGATCCTCCTCTGCTCCACGCCCGCGACGGGCCATCTCAACCCGATACTGGCCATCGCCCGGATGCTGGCCGACGAGGGCCACGAGGTCATGGTGCTGTCGGGCTCGGCCTTCCGCGACCGCATCGAGGCGACCGGCGCCCGGTTCGCGGCGCTGCCCGGCATCGCCGATTTCGACGGGCGCAACCTCGTCGCCGTCGTTCCCGAGCTGGCGCAGACCCCGCCCGGCCCGGACTGGCTGCGCGTCGCCATGGAGCGGATCTTCATCGAGCGGATCCCGGATCAGCATCGCGGCCTCCAGGACGCCCTTCGGGCTTTCCCGACCGCGGTCGTGATCGGCGACGACATGTTCTTCGGCGTCCTGCCCCTGCTGCTCGGGCCGCGATCGAAGCGGCCGGCCATCGTCCTGTGCGGCACGTCGATCCTGCATTGCTCACGGCCCGACAGGGCCCCGATCTTCCTCGGGCTGCCGCCGGCCCAGACCCTCGAGCAGCGGGACGCCTATGCGCGGATCGCGCGGGCGCACGAGGCGGCCGTCGACCGGCCCGTCGCGCGCCGCCTGGCGGGCGTGCTGGAGGAGGTCGGGGTTCCGGCCCCGTCCTGGACCCTGTTCGACGCGGTGGTGCAGCTCGCCGACACCTACCTGCAGCTCACCGTCCCGAGCTTCGAATACCCGTTCCCGCTGCCGCCGGCGGTGACCTTCGTCGGCGCGCCGCCGATCGTGCCGGGGCAGGCGCCGCTGCCGGCCTGGGCGAACGATCTCGACGGCGCCCGCAAGGTCGTGCTCGTCACACAGGGCACCGTCGCGAACCACGATTTCGGCCTGCTGGTCGGCCCGACTCTCGCAGCGCTCGCCGGTGAGCCGGACATCCTCACCGTCGTCACGGCCGGCGGACGCGCGCGCGACGCCATCCCGGGGCCGATCCCGGCCAATGCGCGGCTCGCCGACTACCTGCCGTTCGAGTGGATCCTGCCGCGGATCGACGCGATGGTGACGAATGGCGGCTACGGCAGCGTCAACCAGGCCCTCAGCTTCGGCGTGCCCCTCGTCGCCGCGGGCCTGACCGAGGACAAGGCCGACGTGAACGCCCGCATCGCCTGGTCGGGGGCGGGCATCGACCTCGGCACGAACAATCCGACCCCGGAGGCGCTCCGGCGCGCCGTGCGGACCGTGCTCGACGAACCCGGTCACCGCCGGGAGGCTCGGCGCCTCGCCGCCGAATTCACCGCCTACGATGCCCGGGCGGGGATCCTGCGGGTCCTCGCACGGCACGCCGAACCCGGGCGGGTGCGCAGCGCCGCCTGACCGACCCGACGGTCAGATTTCCGGCTGCCGGACGCGACAGCCAGATCCCGCATGATCCGGGCGGCGCCGATCCGAGAGATCGGTGCCGCCCGCGTCTGTTCGCGGCCCGAACATCTGACGTATCGGCCCGAGCGAACGGCATGTCTGCTGTAATCATTCCCGCGCGACGCGAAATCCCGCTGCAATCCAGCCTGCCTATTCCTCGTGTTCCAGCAACGGGAATACGCCAACATGATCCTCAACCGCGCAGCAGCGTCCGCGGGTGCTTTCGGCGGGGCCCTTCTTCTGTTCCTGGCGGTGGCGCCCGCCGCCCGGGCGGAGCCCGTCCCCCGGTTCACGCAGCCCGACGTCCCGACCCTCGACCCCGGCATCCGGCCTGCCCCGTCCTGGACGAACCGGGAGTCCCGCCCGGCGACCGTCGAGGACGAGCACGTCCGGGCGCAGCGGATCATCAACCGCGTCTGCGTGGGCTGCCGATGAGGTCCGTCACCGACGGGCCGACTTGGCCCGCTCGACGGCGCGGCGCAGGATGCGCGACAGGTCGGTGACCGAGTACGGCTTGCGCAGCAATTCGAAGCCGTGGGTGCCCTGGGCCGCGAGCACGTCGCTGTAGCCCGAGGCCAGGACGACCGGGAGGTCGGATTGCCGGCGGCGGATCTCGCGGGCCAGGTCCACCCCGTTCATGCCCGGCATCACCACGTCCGAGAACACGACCTCGAAACGGAACGGGATGCGCTCGAACTCGCGCAGCGCCTTCTCCGCATCCGTCGCCCAGACCGTATGGTAGCCGAGCTCCTGCAGGGCCTGCGTGGCGAAGGAGCCGACCTCCAGGTTGTCCTCGACGAGGAGGACGCAGGTGCCGTGGCCGTCGGCCAGCGCCGCGGGCTCGGGCGTCTCGGCCTCGGGCAGGGATGCGGCCACCGCCCGCGGGAGGAACAGGGTGAAGGTGCTGCCCTCGCCCAGCCGGCTCTCGGCGACGACCTCGCCGCCGGATTGCTTGGCGAAGCCGAACACCTGGCTGAGGCCCAGCCCCGTACCCTGCCCGACCCCCTTGGTGGTGAAGAACGGCTCGAAGATCCGCTCCAGGTCGCCGGGGGCGATGCCGGTGCCGGTATCGGCCACCGAGACCGCGACGAAATCCCCCCGCATCGGCGGATGCGCCCGGACGGCCGGGACCAGGCCCACGGGCCGGACCCGGATGGTGATCCGGCCCTCGCCCGACATGGCGTCCCGGGCATTGACCACCATGTTGACCAGGGCGGTGTCGAACTGGCTCGGATCGGCGTCGACCAGGCACGGGCTCTCCCGCCCCATCGCGTCCCGCAGGGGCACGACCTGCATGTCGACATGGATGCGCGAGCCCGTGAGGGTTCTGACCATGTCGGAGACCGAGGCCACGCCGCGCCCGACGTCGAACACCTCGGGCTGGAGCGCCTGGCGCCGGGCGAAGGCCAGCAGCTGGCCCGTCAGCTTGGCCGCCCGGGCGACCGTGTCCGAGATGGCGTCGACGTAGCGGGTCCGGCGCTCCTCGGGGAGGTTCGGGCGCTTGAGCAGGTCGGTCGACGACTTGATGACGGTGAGCAGGTTGTTGAAGTCGTGCGCCACCCCGCCGGTGAGCTGGCCCACCGCCTCCAGCTTCTGGGATTGGCGGAGCTGCTCCTCGAGGGCCTTGCGGTCGGTGACATCCCGGCCCGCCGCGTAGAAATGGTCGCCGCGCGGGACCACGTTCCACGAGATCCAGCGGTAGGCGCCGTCGCGGGTCCTGAACCGGACGTCGACGTCGTCGAGGTCGCCCGCGGTGATCACGCGCTCGAACGCCTGCGCCGCGAGCTTCTTGTCGTCCGGGTGGACGAAATCGTCGAACCGCGCCCCGACGAGATCCTCGGACGTCCAGCCGAGGGTCGCCGTCCAGGCCGGATTCACCGCCCGGTACAGGCCGTCGAAGCCGCAGACCACGAACAGGTCGCGGCTCGCCCGCCACAGCGTATCGCGCTCGTCGGTCCGCTCGCGGGCGGCGGTCTCGAGGTGATCCTCGAGCCGACGCCGGTCGGTGATGTCGTTGAACAGGATCGCGACGCGCCGCCGCGCCGGCTCGCCCACGCGCAGGGCATGGACGTCGAACCACCGGCCCATGGACACCGCGGCGCTCTCGAAGCGCACGGGCTGCCCCGTCATGGCGACCGCGCCGTAGGTCTCGAACCAGGACGGTTCGAGATCGGGGACAAGCTCGCTGACCCAGCGCCCGGCCGCGTTCCGCAGGCCGGTATGGCGCTCGAAGGCCGGGTTGACCTCGATTAGCCGGTAATCGACCGCGCGGCCCTCGGCGTCGAACCGCATCTCCGCGACGCAGAAGCCGGCGTCGATCGCCTCGAACAGGGTCTGGTAGCGCGCCTCGCTCTCGGCCAGGCGCTCCTCCTCGGTGCGGAAGCGCGTGACGTCCAGCTGGCTCGCGAAGAAGTAGCGCAGCTGCCCGGACGGATCGAAGACCGGGCTGACGTAGAGCTCGTTGCGGAACGGCGTGCCGTCGCGGTGATAGTTCAGGATCTCGACGACCACGTCGCGCCGGGCCGCGATGGCGTCCCGGACCTTGGCGACGTCGGACGGGTCGGTGCCGGGCCCCTGGAGGAACCTGCAATTGCGGCCGATCAGGTCCTCCGCGCCGTAGCCGCACAGCTCCTGGAAGGCGCGGTTGGCGAAGACGATCGGATTGTCGGGCAGGTTGGGATCGGTGACGATCTGCGGCATGCGGGTCTTCTCCGCCGCCGTGAACAGCAGATCGACCCCGGCCGCCGAGGTGCGCTGGCCGGCGCTCGGGGTATGCACATGGCTCTCGTTGCGCGACCGCAGCCGCTCGATCTCGGCCTCGGCCTCACGCAGGCGTCGGCGCAACGTGTCGTTTTCGACATCCATGGGGCGAAATCCCGACCTCGCATCGCCATACCTGCCCGCCGCTCTCACAACGGCCGGGTCGTCCGGCTGCTCCATACCGTATTTGCCGGGGCAACCTCCATGAGGACTGAAGCCGGATGAGCGGACAACTCTGGGGGCCGGTATGGGGCGTCAGGCCGTCAGCACCGCCGGGATGGCCGAGCGCAGGCGGGAAAAGCCGCGGTTGGATCTCGGCCAGGCGGCCTCGTCCCATCCCCGGCGAATCCGGATGCACGCGTCCGGCAGCGCATCGGCCGACGGACCCACCGGGGCCCAGGCCGTGATCACGGGCAGGTCCCCGGACCAACCCTCTTCGACCAATCGCGCCGCGCACCCGAACTGGGCCGCCGCACGTTCGAGGCCATCGGCCATCGCCGCCGCGTCGGCCGCGCGCACCCGCTCGGATGCGCCGGGGGCGTGGGCCAGCAGGCCGCCGACGCGGACGACACGGGCGGCGCCTAGCGGCAGGCTCTCCGGGCTCAGGTCGTCGAGATGCAGCAGCAGCGCGACGTCGCCGGCCGGCACGGCATCGGAGCGCGGCAGCGCGACCTCGCGGGGCGGCATCGCCTCGTCGAGGGCGTCCGGGTATTCGTCGAGGCCGGCAGGATCGAAGCGCCCCCCCGTATACCGCCGGATGTTCTCGGCGCGGGCGACGTAGTGCTTGCCCCGCGTGTGGAGGCCCGCCACCCAGCGCCAGGACAGGGTGTTGCTCGCCGGGTCGCCGTCGACGAGGTGGCGCAGGAAGAATTCGGCGCCGAGCGCCCAGGGCAGGCGCAGGGTGAAGATCCAGATCGAGGCGAACCACATCCGGGCGTGGTTGTGCAGCCAGCCGGTCTCGACGAGCTCGCGCGCCCAATCGTCGAAGCCGTCGATGCCGGTCCGGCCCTCGAGGGCGGACTCGTAGGTCCGGCGCAGGCCGGGCTCGGCGGCGAGGCGTTCCCGGTCGGACGCGGCCAGGGCGAGGGACTCCGTCCAGGCGGACGGGTGGGTCTCCAGGTGGCCCTTGAAGTAGGTCCGCCAGAACACCTCGGAGACGAACTTCTCGGCGCCGCCGTCGCCGAAGGCGCGCTCGGCCGCTGCCGCGACCTCGGCCTCCGTGATCAGGCGCCGGCGCAGATAGGGCGAGAGTGCCGACGTGGTCGGCTCGAGGCCGGGCCCGCGATCGGTGTTGCGGGCGGCGGCGTAATCGGCCCCGGCGCCCGCCAGGAAGGCGGCGAGCCGGTCGAGCCCGGCGGCGCGGGTCATGGGAAAGGTGCGATCCATGCCCGGGAGTTAGCGCGCGGCCCGCGCCGGGCGGATGCGACCCATTCCCCGGACCGTCCGGCGGGGCGCGCGGTCTCAACGCGGCCGCAAAGATTGCATCCCGGCGCGAGAAGCATCAAACACACGCCAGATTTTCGGACCGTTCGGTGTGCCGCCCTCGGGCGAGGCGCGCCGAAGAGTCGGCAGTTCGGCGCCGTCCGTGATCGTCCAGACAACAGGAACAGGTGATGAAGACGCGCGCTGCGGTCGCGTGGGAGGCCAAGAAGCCTCTCACGATCGAGACCATCGACATCGAAGGGCCCAAGGCCGGCGAGGTTCTCGTCGAGCTGATGGCCACCGGCATCTGCCACACCGATGCCTACACCCTCTCGGGCCTCGATTCCGAGGGCAAGTTCCCGGCGATCCTCGGCCATGAGGGCGCGGGCATCGTCCGCGAGGTCGGCGCCGGCGTCACCACGCTGAAGCCCGGCGACCACGTCATCCCGCTCTACACGCCGGAATGCCGCAACTGTAAGTCCTGCCTGTCCCAGCGCACCAACCTGTGCACCGCGATCCGCGCGACCCAGGGCCAGGGTGTGATGCCGGACGGCACGAGCCGCTTCTCCTGCGTCTCCACCGGCGGCAGTCCCTCCGGATCGAACACCGTGTTCCACTACATGGGCTGCTCGACCTTCTCGAACTTCACGGTCCTGCCCGCCATCGCGCTCGCCAAGATCCGTGAAGACGCCCCCTTCGACAAGATCTGCTACATCGGCTGCGGCGTGACCACCGGTATCGGCGCGGTGATCTACACCGCCAAGGTCTGGCCCGGCGCCAACGTGGTGGTGTTCGGTCTCGGCGGCATCGGCCTCAACGTCCTCCAGGCCGCCCGGATGGTCGGGGCCGACAAGATCATCGGCGTCGACATCAACCCGGAAAAGCAGGCCATGGCCCGCAAGTTCGGCATGACCGACTTCATCAACCCGAGCGAGATCGGCACCGACAAGGTGGTCCAGGCCATCGTCGATCTCACGGGCGGCGGCGCCGACTTCTCCTTCGACTGCACCGGCAACGTCCATGTGATGCGCCAGGCCCTCGAGTGCTGCCATCGCGGCTGGGGCGAGTCGATCGTCATCGGCGTGGCCGAGGCCGGTCGCGAGATCTCGACCCGTCCGTTCCAGCTGGTCACCGGCCGCGTCTGGAAGGGCTCGGCCTTCGGCGGCGCCCGCGGCCGCACGGACGTGCCGAAGATCGTCGACTGGTACATGGAGGGCAAGATCAACATCGACGATCTGATCACCCACACCATGCCGCTCGACGAGATCAACCACGGCTTCGACCTCATGCACGAGGGCAAGTCGATCCGGTCCGTGGTCGTCTACTGACCATCACCACCCCTCCCCGTGCGGGGAGGGGGCAGGGGCGGGGGTGGTCGGGTGACCCTCTCCCGGCCGAGGCCGGCTGAGCCACCCCCAGCTTCAACTCCTCCCCGCAAGAGGGAGGAGAGCCGCGCATTCCTGAAGACGATCGTCTCAGCCCACTCGCAGGAGATCACAGCCGATGGAAACCGTCTCGAAGGCCCGCGCCCATGGTGGCACGCAGGGCGTCTACAAGCACGATGCGCAGACCACGGGATGCCCCATGACCTTCGCGGTGTTCGTGCCGCCCCAGGCCGAGAAGGGCCCGGTCCCGGTGCTGTGGTACCTGTCCGGCCTCACCTGCACGCATGCCAACGTCATGGACAAGGGCGAGTACCGTGCCGCCGCCGCCGCGCACGGCGTGATCATCGTGGCCCCCGATACCAGCCCGCGCGGCCCCGGGATCCCGGACGAGGAAGGCAATTGGCAGTTCGGCTCCGGCGCCGGCTTCTACCTGGACGCCACGCAGGCGCCCTATGACAAGAACTACCGGATGTGGAGCTACATCACGGAGGAGCTGCCGGCGCTCATCGCGAAGGAATTCCCCGCCGACATGACCCGCCAGGGCATCTTCGGCCATTCCATGGGCGGCCACGGGGCTCTGACCATCGCGCTGACCTACCCGGAGCGCTTCAAGTCCTGCTCCGCCTTCGCGCCGATCGCCCAGCCCTCCACGGCCGGCTGGTCGAAGCCGGCCTTCGAGAAGTATCTCGGCTCCGATCCGGCCGCCTGGCGCGCCCACGACGCCACCGCGCTGATCGAGGACGGCAAGCGCTTCCCCGAATTCCTGGTGGATCAGGGTACTGCCGACAGCTTCCTGCAGGACGGCCTGCGCCCCTGGCTGCTGGAGGAGGCCTGCAAGAAGGCCGGCATCGCGCTGACCCTCAACATGCGCGAGGGCTACGACCACTCGTACTTCTTCATCTCGACCTTCATGGCCGACCACATCGCCTGGGCTGCCGCGCGCCTGAAGTAACTGCCGACGGCGCGCCCCGTCATGTGCGGGGCGCGTCCGCCGCCGAGCGCATCTCGGCGGCGGCAGGCCGGAGGGCCCGCCGCGGTGCGTCCAGGCCCTACTCGATGACCTCGACGATCCGGCGCGTCCGCGGCTCGACCAGCACGGGATGGTCGTTGAGGATCGTGTAATTGTAGTTCGGAAGCGCGAATTCGGGCGGTACGTCGTAATAGACCACGCCGTCCTCCGGCAGCACGGTTCCGACCCGCACCGGCCCCGCATAGGCGAAGGACGGGCGGCGCTCGCCGAGCACGTAGATGCGGAAGCGGTCGCGCCGGTCGATGCCCAGGATGTTGTTGGCCGTGCCGACCGCGGCACCGATCGCGCCGCCGACGGCAGCGCCCAGGGGACCCGCGATCGCTTCGCCGCGCTCCCGGCCATCCCGCGCGCCGCGCTCCAGGCCTTGGGCATGCGCCTGCGTCGCGACGCCGAGCATCAGCACGATCGGTAGAGAGATCCAGGTTCGCACGGTGTCCTCGTCGGGCGGCGTGAAAGGGATTGCGGCGTGAAAGAGATCGCGGGTCAGCGGCACCACGGGGCGGCCCCGCACCATCGGATCGGAACCTGATCGATCGACCCGGTCGTCGCGGGATCGGAGGCGGCCGGAGACGCGGCGGCCCGGTCCACGGGACGGTTGGCCTCCGCCAGCATCACGGCCGAGAAACAGCAGAGCGCGAGGGCCGCGACCCAGAGCACGCCTCTCGCAGTTTGGATCGTTCGCTTGGACATGAGCCCGAAGGTGGGGGGCTTCGGTTAGCGAACCCTTGCACGCCGAACCGGTGCACGCCCCGAGGCGCCTTCGGCCCGGTCCGATGCCGAGGCTCGGTCGACGCGCCGGCCGGCGCGAGACCCTCAAGGCTCGATGGACCCGGAACGACAACGGCGCAGCAACCGGGGAGGTCACTGCGCCGCTTGATCGGGCCGTCCGAGGGGGCGGAGACGGCCTCAGCCCTGGATACGCCCGGGCCGCTTCCCGCGAGGTGCGCGAGAGCACATCCTGCCGGCGAAAGCTCTGTGGGATCGGTCGTCGCGGCACCCGCCTGGGTTGAGTCTCATGCCCGGCGGCGGCCAGGGACGGAGCGCCCGGCACCATCGTGTTTCCGCGGCAGGGTTAAGACGTTTGCCGGTGCGGGGCCGTATTGAGCAACGGTTTTCCGTATCCGTGCGTTACCAATCGCATCGACGCGAGTCTTGGCAGGATCGATCGCAGGCCAGGACGGCGGCCGGCCGGAGCGAATGGCTCTGGCAACTTCGGGTTGGTCTGCGATCGTGGTCCAGCCCACGGTCCGCGGCGGGTTCCACTGGACGTCAGGAAGGCACCGACATGCCCTATACGGTCGAAATCACCACGCCGCCCGTGAAGAGCGCGGGTGAGGAGGAGCTGCCGGAGATGTACCAATTGCCCGAGCCGTTCGACACGGTCGCCGACGCCAAGGAGGCGGCGGTCGCGCATATCGCCGGCCTCGGCCTGGAGCCCGCTGCAATCATCTACAACGTGTTCGATCGCGAGGGCTTCACGGTCGCCTCGAATATCGAGCAGCCCGCCGAAGCGGGTTGAATCCGCTTGGGTCCGCCGATGCGCCCGGCCTCCGGGTTGCCGGTCAGCCGGGCCGTCGCCGTACCATCACAGCTCGGCATCCGGCGGCGTGTCCGGCGCCAGAGCGAAATCGGACGGCATAGCGGGCTCGTCCGCCAGGCCCGCCGGATGGTCGACCGGGGGGAACAGGTCGGCGAGCCCGGTGGCGACGCCGTGCAGGATCGGATCGTGAGAGGACCCGAAGGTCGGGGCGTGCAGATCGAGTGTGCGCATGGTCGGATGTGGGCCCGAACGTTCTGGGGATTTGGGCGGCCCGCGGACCGACTTTGATCTGGGTTAAACCTCCGTAACGTCGATGGTTCAGACGATATTTATCGTTCTGGTTGTGTTCCGCCGTATTCGCCACAAGAATCGCGGGCGCTCCGGGGTTTTCCAGAGCATCCGCCCCTGAACGATCCACACGCACCGGGTGCGCTGCGCGCTCACCGTCCGAGCCAGATGGCGGTGCTCAGCACGACCCCGATGCCGCCGATGAACCCGCCGAACCCCAGCACGATCCAGGCATCCAACCCGCGCGGCCGCGCCGCATTCCGAACCCTGGCGGAGGCCGCCTGGGTCTTGCGGGCCAGGGCGATCCGCTCGGGCGACGGCGGGTTGCCGGCCGCCTCGTCATCCGTTCCGAGCTGCGACAGGCTCGGATCGTAGGCCGCGACCTTGTCGCCGGTGGCGCCGCTGTCGATGTCGGCCTTGAGCATGGCCGTGGTCGGCCGGTCGGAAGCGGGCGGCTCCGCGACATGCAGGTTGCCGGGCGGCGGCGGGGTCTCGGAGCGAAGCAGCACGGGGGCGCCTTTCAGGGCAGCGGCGTCCGGCATCGTTCGATGCGGCACCGCTCGGGGGGAGGGGGCGACGGCTTCAAACCCGGTGGTCCGGGACGTCTGGCTGGTCCTGGCGGATTAAAAAACCCCGTCCGGCGCTCGCCGTGACGGGGTCGGTTCGAGCGGGGCCGGTTCAGCCGCCGCCGCCATTCCCGCCGCCGCCGCCGCTCCCGGTCGTGCCGACGCGCGCGGGCTGGTTGGCGTTACCTGCCGCAGCCGAGTCGGCCGCGATGCCGTCGGCGGCACGGCCGGTCGGCGAGTAGCTTGCGGCCTCGTCCTCTCCGGTCGAGCCGGGCTGGCGCGTGACGACGCCGGGCGCGCCGGGCGGGACGATCACGGTGGTGCTCGTGGGGGTCTCGATCACCTGCGACAGGGCAGGCGTCGTCAGCACCGCGGCCGATGCCGCGGCGAGGATATACTTGATCATGGGGGTCTTTCGTCTGTGTCCGAAGAGGAAACAGGCGATCGCGCAGCATGTGTCCCGGGGCCGGTGTCACAGGCCCGGGCAACTCTTCGACGGATCAGGAGACGTCCGTGAAGAACGCCGCGTAGCCGTCCTCGCGCACCCGGTCGAGATAGGCCCGGTACCGGGCGTGACCCGGTTCCTGCGGGGCGATGCGACCGTAGGCCAGGTCCGCCGCCCGCTCCGGGATCAGCGCCAGGGGCGCCGCGGCCGGGGTGAGCTGCGTGCCGCGGCCGGCATGCAGCGTGGTCAGGATGCCGTACATCTCGCCCTGGATGTTCGGGCGGCACAGCACGGCCAGGCGATGCTGCCCATGCCAGTTGGTCACCAGGTAGATCATGCCCGACTGGCTCGGGACGGCGACGCTGCCGGACTGGGCGAAGGGCGCGTCCATGCGCTCGGCCTCGCGGAACACCAGGCGCGACAGGCCGGCATCCCAGGCGATCTCGGTGCGGTAGGCGAAGATCGCGCCGACGGTCCCGAAGGAGGGGCGCAGGGTGAGGTAGCATCCCTCGATCCAGGCCACGCCCTCCCGCGAGTAGGAACCGAGCTCGTCCGGGGCGTGCGGCGGCGGCTCGGGCGCGGGCGCCGTCCGGCCCGGGTCCCGGCGGAGCGATTGTCCCAACGCCTCCTCGAGCCGGATCGTGGTCGCCAACGTGAAGGGGCGGCGGCCGGCCAGGGCCTTCTCCAGGGTGGACAGGCTGATCTGCGCCTGCACGGCCAGGGTCTGCCGGGAGATCCGGCGGCGGGCCAGGGCCTCGCGCACCATCTGGGCGATGGCGCTGCTCTGCGCCTCGGTCAGTTCGATCTCGGTCACCGGTGCGGCCCGTGCGGCTTCGTCCCGCACAGATCCGCACGAAACCGCACAGCTGCGCAACTGCCCCGCCGTCAGGGCGTCTCGGCCTCGGCCTCGACGATCAACCGCAGGGGCCCGGGGCGAAGCCCGTCGAGGGGCCAGCAGGTGACGAGGGCGAGGTGTCGCCCGGGGGCCCGCGGGTCGATCCCCGAGGCGTCCCAGCGCGCGACCCGTTTGCCGGTGATGCGGAAGCGCGCGGTCCGGCCGTCGCGCCGGGTCACGGCCACCGGGTCGCCGGGCTCGACCCCGCCCAGCACTGCGAACTGGGTGTCGCGGTGGGCGGCGAACACCGCGGTGCCGGGATCCCCGGCTTCCGGCGTGCCGTCGAGATGGCCGGGGCCGAAGGCCAGGGCCTGGCCGCTCCCGCCGCGCAAGGCCACGAAGCTGCGTCCCGCGATGGCGAGCCGGGCGACCGGCTCGGTATCGGCCCAGGGCCAGGGCCGGACCGGGCGTCCCTCGGCCAGGGTGCGGGCGAAGGACCGCGCGAGCAGGACCTGCGCCAGGGCGGCCTTGGCGGGGATCCAGGCGGCCTGCGCCGCCAGCCCGAGCCCGGCCAGGGTGAGGAGGGCGCAGAGCGCCCGCCCCGTGCCGAGGCTGCGCCGGCGGCTCACAGCGCCCTCCGGGTCAGGCGGCCGCCGAGCCGCTGCAGCCCGAGGCCCAGCAGGGCGAGGAGCAGGCCCAGGGCAAGCTGCGGCAGGAACCCCGCGCCGGTCTGCGGCAGGGCGATGCCGGCTTCGGCGACCGGGCCCGGCGCGGAGGCCTCGGCCCGCCGCTGGCGCGGTTCCGCGGTCCCGCGTTGCGGCCCCTCGCCGAACACCGTCGCGAAATCCCAGCCCGCCGGCAGGTTCAGGGGCAGGTCGGCGGCCACGAGCGGCGTTCCGGCGGGGCGGCGCGGCGTGGCGTCGACGGCGACCAGGCTGGTCAGGCGCGTCATCAGCCCGTGCTCCAGGGCGAGGCCGAGGATCGTGGCGTCGGCCGCCTCGGCGGTCAGGTGCCCGGTGATGCGCGCCGTCTCGGTCTCGCCGATCCGGGAGCGCGCCCAGACCTTCGAGATGCCGGCCCCCGCGACCGCCTCGCCGAGCGACAGCGTGCGGCGCCAGGGCTTGCCGCCCACCCGGCCGGAGACGGTCACGGTGCCCTCCGGATGCGCGAGCCGGGCGGCGAAGACCAGCGGCTCGCCGCGATACAGGTCCGGCAGCCTGCGCGGCGTGACCTCGGCATCCGGGGCCGAGACGGTCGCGGTGAGGTCGGTGACGGCGGGCGATTCGAGCTTCGCGTAGAGGCTGCGGGTGCGCTCGCCGACCTGGCCGAGGTCGCGGATCTCCGTGAAGCTGCCGCGGCCGATCTCGGCGGCGTGGCGCATCAGGTGGCCGTTGGGCGCCGAGCCGATGCCGACCATGAACAGGCGCGAGCGCCCGAGCCCCTCGTGGATCGCCGCGAAGATCCGCTCCTCGTCGCCGACCGCGCCGTCGGTGAGGAATACGACCTGGCGCACCCGCGCGGTCTCCTCGGGATGCGGGTCGGCCAGGGCCGCCTTGAGGGGCGCCAGCATCTCGGTGCCGCCCCGGGCCTCCAGGTCCGCGACGAAGATTTCCGCCTTGCGCAGGGCCTCCGGGGTCGCCGGGACGGCCTCGGGGAACAGCGCGTCCCAGGTGTGGTCGAACCGGATGACGTTGACGCGGTCCCGCGGCGTCAGCCGGGCGAGGCCCGCGAGCAGCCCGGCCTTGGCCTGCCGCATCGAGGCGCCGGCCATCGAACCGGAATTGTCGATCACGAAGGTGACGTCCCGCGCCGGGCGCGGCGCCGCCTCGGCCTCCGGCGGGTTCACGGTGGCGAGCAGGTAGGTCCGGCCGGCGACCTCTTCCCGGAACAGGCCCAGTTCGGGGGCCCGGCTCGGCGCGGGCTCCCAGGTCAGCTCGAAATCGCGGTCGGCCGGGACAACGCCCTCGGCGAGGGTGATGCGGCGGCCCTGCGGCCCGGTCTCGGCGACGTGGATCGCGTGGGTGGCGCTGCGAACCGCGCCGAGCGCGAACCCCGCCTCGAGCCGCACGGTCACGGTGACGGGATTCACCGGCGGGGTCTGGGACGGATCAAGCACCGGCGGGCTGATCCGGGCGCGGTCGGGCACCGGGTCGGCGGCGGGACCGGTGGCGACGCTCGCGAGGGCCTGCGATCCCGGGTTGTACCGGGGCGCGACCACCAGGGGCAGGCGCAGCGCGCGCGTCGCGTCGGCGACCGGGATCGTCTGCTGATAGGTGATCTGGACCAGCACCGTCTCGCCGGGCGCGATGTTGGCGACCGTGTTGGTGAAGACGTTGGGCCGCTCCTGCTCGGTGAGCGCCGCGGATTGCCCGGCGGCCTTGGCGGCCGCGTAGGCGCGCTTGGCGGCGGCGCGCTCGCGGATGTCGGCGACGATCACGCGCTCGCCCACGACGAGCGTCATCGCGTCCACCGCCGCGTCCTCCGGCAGCGGATAGACGTAGGTGCCCTCCATCCAGTCCGGGGTGGTGTTGCGGAAGGCCTGGGTCACGACGGCCCGGGCGGTCGGGCCGCTGACGTCGACGGCGATGTCGGTGGCCAGCCGCAAGGCTTGCACCGGCGCCGCGCCGGCCTGGCCGTGCAGCATCAGGCCGCTGCCCGTCGGCGCCGGGAGGGCGCGGGCCGAGCCCAGCATGATCAGGAGCGCCAGGGCGGCGAGGAAGAGCGGCGACAGCGCGGCGGTGTGGGGCTGCTCGATCAGCGATGAGGAACGGGAGACGGGCATCGGCATCGTGGAACCTCCGGTGCCGGCGGGTCGGGGCCGGCTCGGACATCAGGTTCTCCCGCGCCGGATTCGGCGGCCACGAGAAGCTTCGCCATTTTTCGGCGCGCAACCGCACAGGCCGGTCGTGCCCCGGCGGATCGGTGCGGACCGTGTCCGGACATGTCCGCCCATCGGCGCTGCGTGACGGGGCCGGCACGGCGCTTGACTTATACGCAATCTGCGTCTTAGTTATGCTCAAGTTGAGCATAGTCGACGCCATGACCGAGTCCGAATTCCTCGCCGGATACGACCCCGCCGCTTTCGAGCGGCCGGCGCTCGCCGTCGATCTGGTCCTGCTGGGCCTGCGCGCGGGCCGCCTGACCGCGCTCCTGGCCGAGCGCAGGCAGCATCCCCATGCCGGGCGCTGGGCGCTGCCGGGCGGCTTCGTCGGCATCGCCGAGACCCTGGACGCGGCGGCCGAGCGCGTGTTGCGCGAGAAGGCCGGGATCGCCCGGGCGCGGCTCGAGCAGCTCTACACGTTCGGCGCCCTCGACCGCGATCCGCGCATGCGCATCGTCTCCGTGGCCTATCTGGCGCTGCTGCCGGAGCCGGCCTTCGCCGCGGCGCTCGACAGCGGCAAGGGCCTGGCGGCCGCGACCCTCGCGGTGCCCTGGGCGGGCGAGGCCGGCGGCCCGGTCTCGGCCCTGTCGGACCGGGGGGAGCCGCGCGCGCTCGCCTTCGACCACGCCGACATCCTGGCGCTCGCCGTGCTGCGGCTGCGCGGCAAGCTCGACTATTCGGACGTCGCCTTCGCGCTCCTGCCGGAGCACTTCACCCTCCGGCAGCTCCAGGACGTGCATGCCGCGATCCTGGGCACCCCGCTCAACAAGCCCGCCTTCCGCCGCCGCATGCTCGACCGCGGCTGGCTGGAGCCGACCGGCGCGCGCGAAGCCGGCACGGCGTTCCGCCCGGCCGAGCTCTACCGGTTCCGACCGTCCCGTTGACCCGCCAGGAGGATGTCATGGCAACGATCCGCAATATCGGCCTGATCGCCCAGCTGAGGAGCGAGGCGAGCAGCCACATCATCCGCTACCGCGGCGGCCGCGTCCGGGAGAGCGGGCGCGGGCTGGTCTTCTGGTTCCGGCCGGAGACCGCGAGCATCAGCGAGGTGCCGGTGGACGACCGCGAGACGACGCTGTTCGTGCGCGGCCGCAGCCGGGACTTCCAGACCGTGGCGGTCCAGGGGACGATTGGCTGGCACGTGGTCGATCCCGAACTGCTCGCGACCCGCGTCGACTTCTCGATCAACCTCGCCACCGGGCGCCTGCAGGGCGAGCCGATCGAGCGGATCGAGGCGCGCCTCAACGGCATCGCCGGCCAGGCGGTGCTGCAGCACCTCGGCGCGAAGCCGATCGGCGCCCTGCTCGATGCCGGCCCCGAGCCGCTGCGCCTCACCTTGGAGGCGGTCCTGGCCGAGGCCCCGGCCCTCGCCGAGATCGGGGTCGCGGTGGTCTCCGTGCGGCTCACGAACCTCGCGCCGACGAGCGAGCTGGAACGTGCCCTGCAGACCCCGACCTTCGAGGCCCTGCAGCAGAAGGCCGACGAGGCGACCTTCGCGCGCCGCGCCCTCGCGGTCGAGAAGGAGCGGGCCATCGCGGAGAACGAGCTCGCCACCAAAACCGAGCTCGCCCGGCGCGAGACGCTGCTGATCGCCCAGGAGGCGCAGAACGCCCGCGACCGCGCCGCCGGCCTCGCCGAGGCCCAGGGGCTGGAGGCGGCCGCCGAGGCCGAGCGGATCCGGCTGGTCGAAGGCGCCACGATCGAGGCCGAGCAGCGCCGGGCGGCGATCTACCGGGACATGCCGCCGACCGTGCTGCTCGGGCTGGCCGCCCGGGAGCTGGCCGGCAAGCTCGACACGATCGAGCACCTCAACGTCACGCCCGATCTCCTGGCATCGGCCCTGGGCGAGTTCCGCCGGGCCATGCCCCTGTCGGTCGCGCCGCGCTGAGGAGACGCGCCATGCCCTCCGTCACGCCCCGGGTGGTCTTCGTGACCCGGGACACCGATTACGAGCTGCTGCTCGCCCGGCACGCGACGCGGGGCCAGGTGCGGTTCTTCCTGGAGAGCCGCGGGCAGTCGATCGCGGCGATCGAGGACCGCCACGCGCGCTTCCACGCGGTCCTCGCCCAGGCCCGCGCCACGGTGCCGACCGAGTGGCGGCAGGCGCTGGTGCGGCGCCCCGATCTCGACCGCTTCCTGTTCGCCCCCGAGGACGTCGTGGTCGCGGTCGGCCAGGATGGCTTGGTGGCCAACGTCGCGAAATATCTCGACGGGCAGCCGGTGGTGGGCGTCAATCCGGCGCCCGACCTCTACGACGGCGTGCTGGCCCGCGCCGCCGTGGAGCGCCTGGGCGCCCTGCTGCCGGCGAGCGTCGCCGGCGCGGCACCGATCGAGCACCGCACCATGGTGCAGGCCGTGCTCGACGGCGGCGAGCGGTTGCTCGCCCTGAACGAGATCTTCGTCGGCCATCGCAGCCACCAATCCGCCCGCTACCGGATCGAGGATCACGGCCGGGCCGAGGACCAGTCGTCGAGCGGGCTGATCGTGGCGTCGGGCACCGGCCTGACCGGCTGGGCCCGGTCGATCGCCGAGGCGACCCACATCGCCCTCGATGTCCGCGTGGAGGAGGCTGCGGTCGGCTACTGGGTGCGCGAGCCGTTCGCCAGCGTCGCCACCGCGACGGGCCTGCGCGCGGGCAAGCTCGCCGCCGAGTCCCTCACCGTGACCTCGCGGATGAACGAGGGCGGCGTCGTGTTCGCCGACGGGATCGAGCAGGACTTCCTCGCCTTCGACTGGGGGCGGCGCGTCGCCATCGCCCCCGCAGCCCGGACCCTCAACCTCGTCGTCGCCTGAGGCCGCGCGCCCGAATGCGGAGGGGCCCGCATCGAGCAGCCGGTGATCGCGCGGGGCAATCCGTCAGGGCACAAGCCGCCGGCCCGTCACGCCGCGACGGGCCTGACCACCACGGCCTCGGATTCGACGAGGGTCGCCATCACGCCGGACTGGACCCGGGCGAAGACCGCATCGCGATCGCCGGTGCCCTGCATCAGCACGGCGCAGGAGAGGGCGATGACGTGCGGGGCGCGGTCGGCCCCCGCGGCCAGGAACTCACGGATCGCCGCGGCCAGGGACGCGTCCGGGTCCTCCTCCGGCAGGGTGCTCAGGACATGCGCGCAGTCCCGCCGCAGCGCGGCCAGCTCCGTGTCGATGACCGACACCCATTGCTGGGCCTGGTCATAGATGAGCCAGCGCACCGAGCCCGGGGCCGCCGGGGCCAGGCCCGCGAGATAGCGTCGAGCGGCTGCGTCATCGAACATGCCGGGGGCTTTAGCGCCGGCCCTGCGAAACGCCAACGCGTCGACGGGCCGGTCCGGACCGCCGCCCTGTTGCCGGCGCGGATCCCGGACGGCATGGTGGCGGCCCCGGAACAGGCGAAGCGAGCGTGCGAGCCATGGGTTTGCTGGACGGATTGCTCGGCCACGGCAGCGAGGTCGATGCCGCATCCCTGGAGCGGCGGCTCGCGGGCATCCTGATCGACGGCGAGACCGCGCGCCTGGCGTTCAAGATCATCCGGGACGTGTTCGTGTTCACGGAACGCCGGATCATCCTGATCGATGTGCAGGGCATCACCGGCAGCAAGGTCGAGTTCACCTCGATCCCCTACCGGGCGGTGGTCCGCTTCTCGGTGGAGACGGCCGGCACCTTCGACCTCGACGCCGAGCTCAAGATCTGGGTCTCGGGCACGCCCCAGCCGATCGAGCGCACCCTGAAGAAGGGCGCCGATGTGCGCGGCATCCAGCGCGCCCTGGCGGAGGGCGTGCTGCGCTAGCGCCGCGTCCCGACCGCCGGGCGCCGGCTCACCGGGCAGACGCCCCGGTCCGCGATCCGACCGGGGCCATCGCCGCGAACACGCCGTCCCGGCGCACCAGCGCGTGGAACAGCGCCGCCGCGACATGGGTCAGCACGAGGGCGAAGAACGCGAAGGCCAGGTAGGAATGCGCGTTCCAGAGCACCGTATGGAGCGTGGGGTTCTGCGGCACGATCGCGGGCAGACGGAGGCCGCCGTAGAGCACGACCGGGTAGGCGCCGGCCGACAGCATCGCCCATCCGAGCAGCGGCATCGCGACCATGAGCCCGTAGAGCCCGTAATGGGACAGGTGCGCGGCGAGCCGCATCGGGGCCGGCAGGTCCGCCGGCAGGGGCGGGGTCCCGCTTCGCGCCCGCACCGCCAGGCGGATGAGGGCGAGGACGAAGATCGCCACGCCCAGCGTCTTATGGGTCGCCAGCAGCGGCACGTATTTCGGCATGATCGTCGAGACCATGCCCACCCCGATGAAGAACATCGCGATGATGCACACGGCCATCGACCAGTGCAGGAGCCGCTGGAGCCCGGTAAAGCGCTTCGCGTCGGGTGTCATCGCTGCGCCTCCGAGCTGCGCTTGGGATAGTCCTTCGCCTCCGCGGTGCGCAGATCGTAGGATTTCGCGTAGGCCGCCGAGCGCGCCGCCGGGAACGGGTCGTCGGAGACCCGGATGCCGTCCGGCAGGATCGTCGGATCGAAGTTGATGTCCCGGCACGGGCCGTCCGCCTCGGGCTCGATGCGCTCGACCACCAGGGTGCCGGCCTCGATGGTGCGCCGTCCCTCCGGCCAAGCCCGGCTCGGATCCGCGGTCGGGTCGCCGGGCTCGGCGACGGTGAGGATCAGGCTCCAGCGCTGCGGCGCGGCCGCGACCCGCTCGGTGATCTCCTGCTCCAGATAGGCCGCGCCGCGCTTGGCGAGGTCCTCGGGCGTGATCCGCTCCGCCGGCGCCTGGGGACGGAACGACCAGCGCACCGCCTGTTCGGCGCCGGACGCGTTGGTGAACAGGAAGGCGTTGAGGCTGTTATAGGGCTCCTGCGCGTAGCTCGCGGTCCAGTCGGGGCTCTTGGCCCAGGCGCCGAACGGGGCGAATTCCGGATGCGCGGCGACGAAGCCCGCCATCGCGTTCGGCTCCTTGCTCGCGGGCACCCGCAGCAGGGCGTAGAAGGCCTCCGGGTTGGAGACCGGGAAGACCGGGGCGTTGATCATGGCGGTGCGCCACACCGCGCCGTCCTCCGCGGTGATCTGAAGCCCCAAGCCCCGCACCCGCACGGTGGCATCCGCCGCGCCGGGATTGGGGGTGCCGAGGTTGAACCGCCCCAGCGCCGGATGGCGCCCGGTCTCGAAGGCCCGGGCCCGCGAGAGCGCCGTGCCGTTGCCATTGGCCTCGAACACGCCGGTGAAGCAGATGCCCTTGGCGTGGTTGCGCCGATAGCCGGGAACCGGCCCCGTCGGCGGCGCGAGGGCGTCGACGAGCTTCGTCGGCGTCAGGCGGTCGGGCGAGAGCCAGCCCGCGGTGTAGGCGAACGCGCCGGTCGCGCCGGCGCAGATTGCCGCGATCACGGCGAGGGAGGTCAGGGTCGAGCGTGGCCCCGACGAAGGCAGCGGCATGTGACGGTCTCCCTTGGACGTCGTGCGGCGCCGGCCGCGGACGGCTCCGGCGCGGCGACGAACGATCCCGGTCCCGGACGGCGGCGGAGCCCGGCTCCGCCCGCATTCGAGGCCTCGTAAGCTGCCAGAAATTTTGAATTCAGGAAAGCCAAGCTTCCTTGCGCCGCCGGATACGGGCTGCGCTCGCCGACGGGCGGGTTTCGGCCCGGGACTACTGTTCCACGCCCGGGCTCACGCCGCCCGCGGCGCGAGGTGCCGGGTGCGCACCGTGCCGTCGATGCCTCGAAGCGCCTGGAGGACCGCATCCGCCTCCGGCAGCTGCACCGAGGCGTCCACCACGACGTAGCCGAATTCGCCGTCGGTCTGCAGGTACTGCGCATCGATGTTGAGCGCGCGGCTCGAGAAGATCGCGTTGATCTTGCCGAGCACGCCCGGCACGTTCCGGTGCACGTGGAGGAAGCGCGCCCCGGACAGGCGCGGCGGCAGCTGCACCTGGGGGAAGTTGACGGCGCCGAGGGTGGAGCCGGTCTGCGCGTAATCGACCAGCTTGCGGGCGACCTCCGCGCCGATCCGGTCCTGCGCCTCCTCGGTGGACCCGCCGATATGCGGGGTCAGGATGACGTTCGGGAGGCCCTGGAGCGGCGAGACGAATCGCTCCGCGTTGGATGTCGGCTCGACCGGGAAGACATCGATCGCCGCGCCGCCGAGACGCCCGTCCCGCAACGCCTGCGCCAGGGCGTCCAGATCCACCACCGTCCCGCGGCTGTTGTTGATCAGGTAGGCACCGGGCTTCATCGACCGGATGCGGTCCGCATCCATCAGCCCGTGGGTCCCGGGCGTCTCGGGGACGTGCAGGCTGACGACGTCGCTGGCGGCGAGCAGGGCCTCCAGGCTCTCCACGGGCTCGGTGTTCCCGTGCCGCAGCTTGTCGGTCAGGTCGTGGAAGATGACCCGCATGCCCATCGCCTCGGCGAGATTGGACAGCTGCGAGCCGATATTGCCGTAGCCGACGATCCCGAGGGTCTTGCCGCGGACCTCGAAGGATCCCGAGGCCGACTTGTCCCAGCCGCCCGCATGGGCGGAGGCCGAGCGCGGCAGGATGCGCCGGAGCAGCATGACGATCTCGCCGATCGTGAGCTCGGCGACGCTGCGCGTGTTCGAGAACGGCGCGTTGAAGACCGGCAGCCCGCGGGCCCGGGCGCTCTCGAGGTCGACCTGATTGGTGCCGACGCTGAAGCAGCCGATGGCGGTCAGCTGGGGCAGCGCGTCGAGCAGCGCCGCGGTGATCTTGGTCCGGGACCGGATTCCGAGCACGTTGGTATCGGCGATGCGCGACGCGTCCGGCAGGCCGATGGCATGCGAGAGCACCTGGACATCGTCGAGCCCCGCCTGCGCGAAGACCTGACGGGCCGTGGACGCGATGTTCTCGGTCAGGACGATACGATCCGTGGGCAAAACCGGTCCCTCTGTGGATGGAAGGGCACAGGTTATCACGTTCCTCGCGAACGGGTTCATACCCCGTCGCCTACGACGGATGCCGACACGCAGGTCCGCTTTCGTGATGCCCGCGGCGTCACGACATTGGCTGAACCGGGATTTTTCTGTTGTAAGACTTGAGGGATTGAGCTTTTTAACCCGGAAAAATTCATAAAAACAACATTATGATTTTAATTCTGCATCGATCAATTAATGTTGCCGACTTTATGAAGCAAAAGGCCGAGCATTTAAGCGCGCGCGTTCGACATGCACAGTCGATCCCGTTGACCTGATCGGCTGTCGGATCACACTGTATCCGCCGCTGCTTCGAGCCGTCCGCTGCCGCACGGCTCCATCCCGCAGGGGGATCGACCGCGTGTATGGGAAAGCTGACATCGGCCGGTGGCGCATCGGCAGTCCGGTTCCCTCCCGCGCCGTCCGCGAGCAGGGGCCGGACGGACGGGCGCGCCCGGACCGCCAAGGCAGCGACCGATGACGCGCGGTCGCGCAAACCCGTCCCGCCGCGGCGTGCTGGCGCTCGGCGCGGGCGCGCTCGGGACCGTTGCTCGGCCGGGCCGCGGCGGCGCCCAGCCGGGTGCAAAGCCCGCCCTGGTCCGAATCGGCCATCCGACGGCCCCCCGGGCCTGGGTGATCGGCAGGCATGACGGCGCGTTCGAGGCCGCGCTGGGCACGCGGGTGGAGTGGTTTCCGTTTCCGTCGGGCGGGCTGGCGCTGCAGATGCTCGCGGCCGGCCGGCTCGACCTCGCAATCTTCGGCAGTGCGCCGATCGTGGCCGGCCTCGGCCGCGGGCTGCCGATCCAGATCCTCGGCTCGCCCGAGGTGGTGGCGACCAGCGAACGCCTCGTGGTCAGGCCCGCGATCACGGAGATCAAGCAGCTGGAGGGCAAACGCATCGCCGTGGCGCCGTCCTCCACCATGGCCTGCGCCCTGGATGCGGTGATCCGGATCAACCGGCTCGACCCCGCGGCGATCAAGCGCCTGCCGCTCGGCCAGCCCGAGACGATCGCCGCCTGGACGCGCGGGGACATCGACGGCACCTACATCAACGGGCCGTTCTGGGGCGACCTGCTCGGTTCGGGCGGACGACAGCTCCTCGTCTCCGGCGATCTCCGGCCGCACGGCTTCCTGTTCTGGAACTCCGCGGTGGTGCGGACGGACTTCGCGCAGCGCTGGCCCGAGACCGTGATCGCCTGGCTGCGGACCGTGCAGGCCCAGCTCGATCGCTACCGGGCGGATCCCGAGGGCACGGCCCGAACCCTGGCCGAGGATTTCGGCGCGCCGTTCGAGCCCCTGCGGGACACCCTGGCCGGCCTGTCCTATCCGACGGCCCAGGAGCAGCTCGGCCCGAAATACTGGGGGCGCACGGCCAAGGCGAACACCGCGCCGTTCCTCAAGGCGCTGTCGGACACCGCCGATTTCCTGATCGAGACCGGCGAGATCAAGCGCGGCGGCATCCCGGCCGCCCTGGGGCCCTTCGTGAACTACGATCTGCTCAACCGCGCCTTTCCCGCGTGAGCCGGCGCTCGCTCCGCCGCGCCGGCACGGATCCGCTCGCGCGGCCCGTTTCGTGCACGGGCCAGCGTGGCGTCAGGCCCGCTGTCGAGCCGAGCGGGCCTGCGCCTCGTGGCGGCCTGGAACGGTGTGAGCATCCGTTGGAACGCGGAATCGACGAGCCGCTTCCTTGAGGCGGCAAACGGCCCGGGTTAGCGTACGGCTTCGGTCAACCGGCTTACGTGAGTTGGGTGATGGCGACCTTGAAAAAGCTTCCCACCTGGATCGAAGGCTACAGCCTGACGACGGCGGAAATCCTTTATCATCTCCCCGATTACCCGAACCTGCTCCAGACCTTCATCTGGCAGCAGCTGGATCTGTTTCCCGATCTTCCGGAACTGAAGAAGTTCCTGGCGTTCTGGCAGGCGCAGCTCGACGGTCCCGTGCATTCCGTGACGGTCATGCATTGTCAGCTCGTGAAGCCGGCTGAATTGCGCGCGGTCTCCGGGGACTTCCTGCTGCACTGAGCTGAATCCCGGCGCGCCGGTCGCGGAGATTCGGCGCGCCGCAGGTTCACGGGCCCGGGCCGCCGGAGGCTCGTCTGCACGCGGGTTCGGTCCCGAGTACCGAGCCAGGTTCGCGCCGCGATCGACCGGTATCCGTTGCACAACCCGCACGGCGCGCGACGGGATGTTCTTCCGCGCGTCGCGCCCTCTCGGAAGGAATGCTAATACAGCCGCTCTTATCGGGGTGGAGCGGAGTGGTTCTTCATGGCAGCGGCCCGTCGCGTCGGCCTCGTCCTCTGCCCCGATTTCGACTTCATGGGTCTGGCCGTGACCTCGCCGTTCGAGATGGCGAATTGGTACGCCGGCGAGCGGCTCTATGACGTCCGCCTCCTGTCGGAGCAGGGCGGCCGGCTGCGGGCCGGCCTCGGCGCCGACGTCGCCACCGAGCCCCTGGCCGAGCCGGACGCCTTCGACACGGTCCTGGTCGCGGCCGGCGTCGGCATCCCGACGACGGCGCCGGGGCTCGCCGCCTATATCCGCGCCGCCGCGCAATCGACCCGCCGGCTCGCCGGCCTGTGCCTGGGGGCCTTCATCCTGGCCGATGCCGGCCTGCTCGACGGGCGGCGCGCCACGACCCACTGGTACTTCGCGCCCCAGTTCCGCGCGCGCTATCCCGCCTGCAAGCTCGACGTCGACAAGATCTACATCGCCGACGACAACATCTGGACCTCCGCGGGCATGTCGGCGGCGCTCGATCTCGCAATCGGGATGGTCGAGCGCGACCACGGCCGGGACCTCGCCACCTCCGTGGCCCGCGGGCTGGTGATGGAGCGGCGCCGGTCCGGCGGCCAGGCGCAACGCTCGGCCCTGCTCGAGGTCGACCCGCCCACCGATCGGATCCAGACCGTCCTGGCCTATGCGCGCCGCAACCTGCGCAAGCCCCTGACTGCCGAGGACCTGGCGGCGGTGGCCTGCCTGAGCCCGCGCCAGCTGACGCGGCTGTTCCGGGCCGAGACCGGGACCTCGCCGGCCAAGGCCGTCGAGACGATCCGGGTCGAGGCGGCCAAGCTGATGCTGGAGGAGAGCCGGCTGCCCCTGGAGGAGATCGCCCAGGCGGTCGGCTTCGCCAACCGCGAGCGGATGCGCCGGTCCTTCCTCCGGGTCTACGGCGAGGTCCCCCGGGCGATCCGGCAAGCCGCCGGGCCGCTCGCCGTCATGTGAGGCGGACCCGGCACGCGGGCGGTGCGCGGGCCGTGTCCGAAAACGTGGCCTTTATGGCGTAGGCGGCGGGCACGGCCCTGCTTAAGCAGGGCGCAGGCCCTTGCTGATATTCGGACGGACGCAATCATGGTGAGCCTGACAATCAATGGTCGCCAGCATGCAATCGATGCCGAGCCCGATACGCCATTACTGTTCGTCCTGCGCGATACGCTCGGCCTGACCGGCACCAAGTACGGGTGCGGCATCGGCCAATGCGGCGCCTGCACGGTGCTGCTCGACGGCCAGGCGACGCGCTCCTGCCAGATCCCGATCGAGAGCGTCGGCACGCAATCCGTCGCGACGATCGAGGCGGTCGAGCAGGACGCGGTCGGCCGGAAGGTCGTGGCCGCCTGGGTGGCGCTGCAGGTGCCCCAATGCGGCTATTGCCAGTCGGGCCAGGTCATGGCCGCGACCGCCCTGCTGCAGCAGACGCCGCACCCCACCGAGGCCGACATCGCCGACGCGATGACCAACCTGTGCCGCTGCGGGACCTACAACGCCATCGCCGCCGCCGTGCGGCAGGCCGCGGCCTGAGGAGACCGGCATGGACCAGTTTCTGACAGAGGCCCGCGCGGACGCCGTGACCGTGGTCGAACCGCCCGCGCGGGACGGGGCCCCGGGGGCGTCGCGGCGCGGCTTCCTGGCGGCCGCCGGCAGCGCCCTGGTGCTCAGCGTGGCCCTGCCGGGCCGCAGCGCCCGCGCCCAGGCGCAGGGGCCCGCGGAGGGGGCGGGCGCGATCGCGCCCAAGCCCGGCACCCGGGTCGCCGCCTTCCTGGAGATCCACCCGGACGGCACGGTCAAGCTGCTCAGCCCCTTCGTCGAGGGTGGCCAGGGCATCGCCACCGGCATGGCGCAGATCGTCGGCGAGGAGCTCGACGTGCCGCCCGCGCGCTTCGTCGTGGACTGCGCGCCGCCCGGCCCCGACTACGCCGTGGTGAACGGCCTGCGCATGACCGGCGGCAGCTTCTCGACCCGGTCGAGCTACGCGGTCATGCGCCGGCTCGGGGCCACCGCCCGCGACATGCTGATCCGCGCCGCCGCCGCCCGGCTCAAGGTCCGGGAATCCGAGCTGACCACCCGCGACGGAACCGTGATCCACGCGGCGACCAACCGGTCGCTGCCCTACGGCGATCTCGCGGCCGACGCCCTGCTGCTGAAGCCGAACGAGGCCGTGGAGCTGCGCGATCCGTCGACCTTCCGGTACATCCGCCAGCCGGTCCCGCGGCTCGACGTGCACGACAAGGCGACGGGGCGGGCGGTCTACGCGATCGACCAGAAGCTCGACGGCATGCTCTACGCCGCCGTGCAGCACGCGCCGCATCTCGGCACCGAGCCGGAGGCGCTCACCAACGAGGCCGAGATCCGGGCGATGCCGGGCGTCCATTCGGTGCACCGCCTGCCGGGCGCCGTCGCGGTCGCGGCCGACAGCTGGTGGCGGGCCCGCAAGGCGGTCGAGGCGCTCGGCGTGCGCTGGTCGGCGCCCAAGCCCAGCGGCCTCGACACGGTGGCGGCCGATTTCTCGTCCGACGGGATGGTGGCGGCGCTCAAGGCCTCCACCGATCCGGGCCTCCCGGCCGAGGCGGTGGGCGACACGGCCGGCGCCTTCGCCAAGGCCGCCAAGGTGATCGAGGCGGACTACGAGGCGCCCTATCTCGCCCATGCCCAGCTCGAGCCGCCCTCGGCGCTGGCGCGCTTTTCCGAGGACGGCACGCTCGACCTCTGGCTGCCCAACCAGATGCCGGAGCTGTTCCAGGCGATCGCGGCGCAGGTGGCCGGCCTTCAGCCCGCCCAGGTGCGGATCCACTCGCCGATGCTGGGCGGCTTCTTCGGCCGCCACTTCGCCTACGGGCCCGGCAACCCGTTCCCGCAGGCGATCCGGCTCGCGCAGGCGACCCGGCGCCCGGTGAAGGTGCTGTGGTCGCGCGAGGAGGAGTTCCGCTCGGACGCCCTGCGCCCGCTCAGCTACAGCCGCTTCCGCGCCGCCCTGGACGCCCAGGGGCGGCCCAGCGCCATCGAGGTCCGCACCGTCGGCGAGGGGCCGATCGGGCGCTATTTCGGCGCGCTCTTCAAGAACCCGGTCGATTCCTCGGCCGTGGAGGGGATCGTCGAGAAGCCCTACGCCATCCCGAACCGGCGGATGACCTTCACCAAGCTCGCCCACCCGGTCACGATCGCGTTCTGGCGCTCCGTCGGCCATTCGATGAACGACGCGTTCTACGAGAGCTTCCTCGACGAGATCGCGCAGGCGGGCGGCCAGGACCCGTTCGCGCTGCGCCAGGCGCTCCTCAAGGACAGCCCGCGCCACCTGGCGCTGCTGGCGGCGGTGGCCGAGATGTCCGGCGGCTGGCGGCGCGGCCCCTATGCGGCCGAGGGCGGCATGCGCGCCCGCGGCCTCGCCATGGCCTCGCCCTTCGGGTCGGAGACGGCCACGATCGCCGAGGTCTCGGTCGAGGGCGGCGAGGCCCGGGTCCACACCCTGTGGATCGCGTTCGATCCCGGCAGCGTGGTCAACCCGGCGATCGTGCGGGCGCAGGTCGAGTCGGCCGCCGCCCTGGGCCTCTCCTCGGTGCTGTTCGAGCAGATCGTCTACCGCGACGGCGTGCGCCAGGCGCAGAACTTCGACACCTACCCGATCCTGCGCCGGGAGCACATGCCGGCGGTCCATGTGCGCATCGTCGAGAGCGGGGCCCCGATGGGCGGCGTCGGCGAGCCGGGCCTGCCCGGCGTGCCGCCCGCCGTGCTGAACGCCATCGCGGCCCTGACCGGCCAGCGGATCCGCGCCCTGCCGATCGCCAACACCAAGCTCTCCGCGGCCTGACGGCGGCGGTTTGCAGGACCGTCCGAGCTCTCGGGCGGGGAGGGGGGCACGCGCCGTCTTGCGCGCCCCCGTGACGGCCGGCACCTGACGGGGCGGCCGGCCTGGAAAGGGAGTCAGCCGATGCTGGATGTGGTCGACCGGGCCGAGCGGATCGCGGAACCCTCCGAGGCCGCCCTGACCGCGCACAAGGCCCCCGAGGCCCCGCCGGCCACCCCGGCGGGCTGGCGGCAGCTCGAAGTGCTGCCGGTCGGCCTGTTCGCCGCCGTGATGGGCCTGACCGGCCTCAGCGTCGCCTGGAGCCTGGCCCAGGCCCGCTACGCCGCGCCGGCCTGGATCGCCGATGTCCTGGGATGGGCGGCGCTGGCCGCCTTCGTGGCGATCGCGGCGGGCTATGCCGTGAAGGCTGCTATCGCCCCGCAGGCGGTGCGCGCCGAGTTCGTCCATCCGATCGCCGGCAACCTGTTCGGGACGCCGCTGATCAGCCTGCTGCTCCTGCCCATCCCGCTGGCGCGGGCCAACCTCCTCGCCGCGCAAATCCTGTGGGTCCTGGGCGCCGTCGGCATGACCGTGTTCGCCTGGCTGATCGTGACCCGCTGGCTGAGCGAGCGCCAGCAGGCGGCGCACGCGACGCCGGCCTGGATCGTCCCGGTGGTCGGCCTGCTCGACGTGCCGCTTGCCCTGCCGGGGCTGGGCCTGCCGCCGATGCACGCGGTGATGATGTTCGGGCTCGCGGTCGGCCTGTTCTTCGCGGTGCCGTTGTTCACGCTGATCCTGTCGCGGCTGCTGTTCGAGGCGCCGCTTCCGGTGGCGCTCCAGCCGGCTCTGCTGATCCTGATCGCCCCCTTCGCGGTCGGGTTCTCGACCTACGTGGCGACCACCGGGACGATCGACCTGTTCGCGGAGGCGCTCTACACCGTCGCGCTGTTCCTGCTGGCGGTGCTGCTGCCCAAGCTCGCCCGGCTCGTCCAGGCCTGCCCGTTCCGGGTCGCCTGGTGGGCGGTGAGCTTCCCGCTCGCCGCCGCGGCGGTCGCGTCCCTGCGCATCGCGGCGGCGCGGCCGGGCGCGCTCGCCGACGGCGTCGCCCTGGCGCTTCTGGGGCTGGCGACGCTGGTGATCCTGTGGCTGCTCGGCCGGACCCTGACCGGCCTCGCCCGCGGCGAGCTGCGCACCCTGACCCAGTGAGGCCGGACGCGCATCCGGGCGACGGACGCGCTACGCCACCACGAACCCGTGGGCGAACGGATCGCGGTCGTCGATGAAGATCGTGTTGATCCCGGTCTGGCGCGCCCAGCCGGCCACCGAGGGCACGATCGCGGGCTTGCCGGCCACCGTGGTCGCGGCCTCGACCCGGCCGTGGAACAGCGAGCCGATGATCGACTCGTGCACGAAGGCGTCGCCCACCGCGAGCCGGCCCTTGGCGGCGAGCTGCGCCATCCGGGCCGAGGTGCCGGTGCCGCAGGGCGAGCGGTCGATCGCCTTGTCGCCGTAGAACACGGCGTTGCGGGCCTGGGCCTCGGGATGGCGCGGTGCGCCGGTCCACAGGATGTGGGACAGGCCCCGGATCTCCGGATGCTCCGGGTGGACGAAGTCGTATTGGGCGTTGAGCGCCGCCCGCAGGCGCGGCGACAGGGCGATGAGCGCGCCGGCGGAATGGTCCGCAATGTCCCGGAAGTTTTTTTGCGGCTCGACGATCGCGTAGAAGTTGCCGCCGTAGGCGACATCCACCACGATCTCGCCGAACCCCTCGACCTGGGCGGTCAGCCCTTCGGCGTGCAGGAAGGCCGGCACGTTGCGCAGCCGCACCTCCTCCACGAAGCGGCCCTCCTGCCGATAGGTCACCTCCACCCGGCCGGCGGGGGCGTCGATGGCGAGCTTGCCCGGCTCCCGCGGGGTGACCAGGCCGTTCTCGATCGCCATGGTGACCGTGCCGATCGTGCCGTGGCCGCACATCGGCAGGCAGCCGCTGGTCTCGATGAACAGCACCGCCACGTCGCAATCGGGCCGGGTCGGCGGATACAGGATCGCGCCCGACATCATGTCGTGGCCCCGGGGCTCGAACATCAGCCCGGTGCGGATCCAGTCGAAGGCGCGCAGGAAATGGGCGCGCTTCTCCAGCATGGTCTGGCCCTCGAGGATCGGGCCGCCGCCCGAGACCAGGCGGACCGGGTTGCCGCAGGTATGGCCGTCGAGGCACGAGAAGGTGTGGTTCGTCATCGTGAGAGCCCTATCGGAAGCGCTGGGGCGAGAACGGCGCGAGATCGATCGTCGGCGCCGCGCCGGTGACGAGGTCGGCGACGAGGCGGGCCGTGCCGGCCGACTGGGTCAGCCCGAGATGGCCGTGCCCGAAGGCGTAGACGACCCGGCGGGTCGCCGCGGCATGGCCGATCGCCGGCAGGGAATCGGGCAGGGACGGCCGGAAGCCCATCCAGGGCCGGCCGCCCTCAATTTCCAGGCCCGGCAGGAAGGCCTTCGCCTTGCGCAGCATCGCCGCCGAGCGCCGGAAATCCGGCGGCCGGTCGAGGCCGCCGAGCTCCACCGCGCCGCCGACCCGGATGCCGGAGGACAGGCGGGTGACCACGAAGCCGTGGCCGCCGAAGGTGACCTGTGTGCGCAGGTCGAGGGCGCCCACGGGCAGGGTCGTGTTGTAGCCGCGCTCGGTCTCCAGCGGGATCCGCTCGTTCAGGCTGCGGGCGATCCGGTGCGAGAACGCCCCGGCCGCGACCACGACCTGCGCGGCCCGGCGGGTCCCGGCCTCCGTCACGAGGGCGACGCCGTCCTCCGCGGGCCGGAGCGCCGTCACGGCGGCGCGCTCGATCGTGCCGCCCTCCGCTCGCAGGCGCTCGGCCAGGGCGAGCACGTAATCCTTCGGGTCGGCGATCGAGAACCAGCCGGGGGTGAACGTCCCGTGCGTGAAGCGCGGCGACAGGCCGGGCTGGAGCGCCGCCATGCCGGCGGCGTCGAGATGCGTGAAGGCGATGCCGTGATCGGCCCGCACCTGCCAGCCCGGCAGCGCGGCCTCGAACTCGGCCTGCCCCTCGTAGACCTGGAGATTGCCGTCCTTGCGCAGCATCGGCCAGGTGCCCGTGGCGTCGAGAAACGGTTCCAGCGCAGCCCGCGAAACATCCATCAGCGCGGTCTGGGCGTCCGTCGCCCGGCGGACCCGCTCGGGCGCGCAGGCCCGCCAGAAGCGCAGCATCCAGGGCAGGATCCGGGGCGCGTAGGCCGGCGGCACCGAGAGCGGCCCGAGCGGGTCGAGCAGCCAGCGCGGCGCCTTCCGGAGGATGCCCGGCGAGGCCAGCGGCAGGATGTCGGAGAACGCGAAGGCCCCGGCATTGCCGGCGCTCGCCCCGGCCGCCGGGCCCTCGCGGTCCAGCACCGTGACCGACAGGCCCCGGGCGCGCAGGGCCAGCGCTGCGGACAGGCCGATGACGCCCGCGCCGATGACGACCACGTCGCGCGGCCGGGAAGGAGACGCGCCCATCCTAACGGGCCGCCGAAGGCCGGCACGCGCCGCGGGGTCGTCCGGCGCCGCGCCGCCCGCCCCCCGGTCCGATCCCGAGCCTGGTCCCCCGATCGAAGATTCGTCGCGCGTCCCGCATGCAGATCATGATGCCCCCGGACGGCCAGGAAGCATAGTTCGGGCCGCGCCCAGGCACCGAGCTTTAATGGTCTCGCGAAGCGACGTGGTGCCGAGCCGCATATCCAAGCTTGGTTCGGCCTGACCGGAAAAATTAGGCTGAGGACGACTAACGCGTGAGTATGCGATGTTCGGATACATCTTTCAGTCGATTCACGCTGGTCATGGCGCGTTGTGCGCCGCCATCGGTGGCGCCGATGACCGGGCGGTGCGCCGTCAGCCGGACCGGGCCATGCCCAGCGTGCGCAGGCGCGCCACCACCGGTTTCCAGGTCCGGGTCAGGCGCGCTTCCAGGATCGATCGGACCGTGTGGACCGGCAGGACGATGCTCGCCAGCAGAAACAGGACGACCGAGACGCGCCGTGCCGGCCCATACCAGGCCGGAAGGGCAGTGACGGTGCGAACGAAGGTCGTCCAGGTGATGCGCTTGTGATCCAAGATATCGCAATAATTGCCGTAGCGGAGATAGACGTACATATCGGTCGGATTGCCGATATCACGGGCAACGCCCTGGTTGTTCAGCGCCTGTTTGAGGTGGGAAACCCGATCGGCGAACCGTTTCTGCTGTCGTCGCAGCAGCGGCGGCGTCGGTAGCTGATTGGTCCCGGACTTGTTCTTGCTGTGCAGGCGATAGCGGCCGAGCGGCTCGGCGAGACTGATGATGTCGCCGTAGAACGGCGCGGCCAGCAGCATCACGCCGTCCACCGCGGAATCGTAATGCGCGTCATCCAGAAGCGCGCACAGGTCCCTGCGGAACACGTTGCCGGAAGTCGGGGGCGAGATGTAGGTGCCGGCCTTCTCGACGGAGGCGACGAAGGAGGCGCGATCGCGGGCATTCGCGAGCTTCGGGAAGGCCGAGCCCAGATCGGATCCGGCGTCGTCGATCCGTAGAAGAGGAAACTGAATCTTCGCGACGTTCGCGTCGAGGTGCCGGATGATCGTCTGTATCGCGCCCGGTACGAGTTCATCATCCGCGTCCAGAAACAGGATAAACGGCGCTTTCGTCTTCGCGACGCCGTATCGGCAGGCGCTCACCTGGCCGCCATTTTCTTTTCGGAAGGAACGGACGCCGAATGTCTGGATCGCCTCCCAGGAGCGATCCGTCGATCCGTCGTCGATGACGAGGATCTCGCACTGCGACGTATCTTGGGCCAGCACGCTCGCGATCGAATGACGGACGTATTCTTCATAATTGTAGCAGTTTATTATAATCGCAAGCTTCGCATCCTCGGGTTCCATTGCGTCTGCCTATATCAATATGGTGCAGTATATTTATTTTGAAGCGCGATCCATGTTGGGTATCTCTATTATCCACATTTGGTGAGGCCCGGTAAATACCGATCCGCTCAAATTAAATCGGGATTAAACGCAAATTCAGTCATAAGCCCAGTAGATAGTGCATCCGAACCAGATCGGTTCGCGCCGTGAGCCTCGACGCAAGTCCCGCGGCAAGCGGGGTGCTGATACGCAAGGCCTTTCCGCCGGCCCGCTATCGCGGGGCGGCGCCAAGCGGGGGCGCGGTGCACACGAGCGGAGGCTGGGACGCGTCGGTCCAGGTCACGGTCTGGCCCTTGCCGCGCAATTCGTGGGTCGCGTCGGCGTAGCGGAAGCCCGAGCCGCTGAGCTGGATCGGCAGCGTGACGCTCGGGCCGGTCGGCGGCTCGACCACGGCTTGCGCCTGGGCGGATACGGTCCGGAAGGTCGCAATCAGACGTTGATTGCCGGGGCAGGCGAAGACGACGCGGTGCGGCGCGGACCGGGCTGCGTCGGCCGCGCCGCCCGTCGCGGGCTCTTCGGCGGCACGCGCGCCGATCCAGGCCGATCCGGCGAGGAGAACGCAGACGGCTTGGGCAAGTCTTCGCATGATCGGGGCATCTCCGGCGGCGGGAACGCCCCGGACCGTGGCAAAATCCGGCGGACGAAGCGAGATGCGCATACCGGTTATCAATCGGTCCCGGTCATACCGGAGGTCCGGGTCCGGTCGATGACGCGCGGCTTTGCGTCCCGCGCCGGGCCGTTTGGGTGGGGGAACCAGCGGTGAGCGAACCTGCCGGGGAAGGCGGCGCGAAGGCGCCCGAGAAGGCCCGCCACATCCTCCCGACCGCGAGCACGATGATCGGGATCAGCACCACGCTGATCGGCCTGGTGAAGCTTCTGGAGCACTATTCCGGCCCGAGCCAGGTCGACGTCTTCAGCGGCATCGTCGCCGTGCTGTTCCTGCTGAGCGCCATCCTGTCCTACCTGTCGACCCGGCTCGAGGCCCGGCCGCGCCTCAGCCGGTTCCTCGAGCAGGTGGCCGACAATTTCTTCCTGCTCGGCCTGGTGGGGATCACCGGCGTCGCTTTCCTGTTCGCCTACGAGGTGATCTGAGCCAGGGGGCTCAGGGCGTGCAGGCGAGGTCGCCGCCCGGGCACTTGATCTGCGCGGCCAGGTCGTCGCTGCGCCGGCGGGTCAGCTGCGTCCGGCAGGCGGCCTGGAGCAGGGGCATGATCGTCCCGTTGGCCTCCGGCGCGGTGGCGTCGTAGCCGGTGCGCAGGTCGCATTCGCGGTCGCGGAAGGCGATCCAGGCCCGCTGGGCGGCGACGAGATTGTGCCGGCCGTTGCCGTCGAGCTTGTCGCGCAAGGCCGCGTAGCGCCGGTTCAGCTCGGCATCGGCCTCAGCGAAGCTCTGGGCCGCGCAGGCATTGGCCTCCATCTGGTTGGGCGCCTGCGTGCAATCCGCCGCGAAGCCGGCGGTCGGCACGAGGAGCAGGAGGCCGAGGCGGGCGCTGCGCAGCATGGGGGCTCCTAATCCGCGCGGCCGGTCGGACGGCCGCGGAAGGCGTAGTATCCGCCATCGGCGTCGTACAGGACGTCGAAGCCGTTGAGCAGGCGCAGCCCGGTGTTGACGAAGGGGTGCGGCCTTGTCGTGTTCAGGACGATGCGCTCGGGCGCCAGCGGCGAGGCGGAGTCGCCGCTGGCGATCGTGTAGCCGGCGGCATCGCCGAAGCGGAAGCGCAGGCGCGTCCCGGGCCGGAGCGCGCCGGGCCCGTCGAGGCTGTCCGCCACCTGCTCCGGCGGGAGCGTCAGGAACATGCCGGCCACGCCGGTATCGATGAGGGCGCGACCGCAGGCGCCGGGCTCCCGGTCGTCCACCGCGATGCAGACCGGGACGCCGAGCCAGTCCCCGGCGACGCGCGGATGCGGGTCGAGCTTCAGGAAGCGGAAGCGTCCCCGCGTGTTGGCGCGGGTCAGACCGATATGCACGCCCCGCCGCGTCACCACGTAGCCGCGATGGACCGCGCCGGGGCCCGGCGGCTCGGCATTGAGCAGCGGATTGGTGTCCGGCGTGCTCTGGTCCTGGCTGTCATCCTCGCGCCCGAAGCCGATGCCCATCATGGCCACGTGGTCCGGCGCCTCCTCGGCGGTGCAGTGGCGGGCCTTGTCGGTGCAGGCGATGCGCTCGACCGCGAGCACCGGGATCGGCCGCGTCGGCAGGCTGGCGCCGTCCCCGCCCCACAGGGTCACCGGCACCGTCACCCAGCGGCCGATCATGATCCGGCCGGAGCTCGAATAGGTCAGGCGTCCGGGGCGACCCGGCAGGGCCTCGACATTCGGGATGCGGGCGGCCGAGACGACAATGCCGGTGGAGCCGGTATCGACCAGCACCGGCCGGGGCTCGCCGCCGAAGGACAGGCCGAGGCGCGGCGAATGGGCGATCGGTTCGCCCGGTTGCGGCGCGTTGAGGAAGGCCAGGAAGAGGCCGCGCCGGTCCTGTCCGTAGCTCGGGCGCTCGGCCGACTCCGCGGCCCGCCCGAACAGCAAGGCATCGAGCACCGCGGCCAGGGCGAGAAGGCGCGGTCGAACCTGTTTCGGGATGGCGTGGTGCATCGTCGGACCCGGGAGCGATCGCGCCAGCGTAGCATCCCGCAGGCTTCGGGCCGAGCCTCAGCGCCGGGACCCGGGGCTCTCCTTCAATTCCCCCAGCAGAACCAGGATTCGGCCCAGCAGTGCCCGGGCGTGGAGCGCGACGCCGCGGCCGGTGCGTTCGTCGGCCAGCCCCGCGCAGGCGTCGTAGGCCGCCCGCAAGGCGGCCAATTGGCGGGCGCGCAGCGCGGGATCGTCGGAGCCCATGGGCTACCTCCCGACAGGCGGGTGTCTGCGGTACGTCCCCGCGGACAAGCCTCCTCAACCACCCATAGTCGGGGAGTTGGAAAACCGTGTTTGAACGGTCCCTACGACCTTTAGCGCCGGAACACCTGGACATGCGTCGCAGGCTCCCCGACCGCGCGGTCAAGGATTCGGGTGCCGTCTCGGCCGGCACCAAACCGTCAAACAAGGGGTTTCCACGCCCCAGGACGGCACGTACCGCCCCGGGCCGGCAGGTAGACCATTCTAGGAAGGGAATCCAGAGCGCCGTCGTCGTCCAGTCGTTCCGGCCCGTCGCGCATCCGGGGAGGCCCACACCGGCAATCAGGTAAATAAAATATCGGAATTTCCCTTAAAATTCGTTAACCTTGATCGCCGCGGCCGATGAACCATTGTGTCGGGTTCGACATCTGCTCTCATGCATCATGTCGAGCCAGGTGTGATGGGGATGAAGACTTACTCGATCTTTCTTCGCGACCGGACCCAGGCGGGTGGGGATCCTCCGCGTCTTCTCGCCTACGAGATCCCGGACCGGCGCGCGGCGCAGGCGCTCGTCTCGGTGATCGCCGCCTCCTATCAGGATCACGGCTTCAACCCCGCGACGCGGGTGCACTGGTTCCGGCACAAGGACAGCGTGCACGAGATCTATGCCTGGCCGCAACGCTAGAGGTTCGGTCCCGGGTGCAAGGCGACGGGAACGGGCGGGGAGCCCGGCGCCGCATCCTGGGCAGCGAGCCGGTCCGCGACCGGCCCGGCACTCGACTCATCGCAGACCGAAGGCCATCGATCGAAAGGCACCCCCGTGAGGCTCGGGCCGTGCTTGCGAACCGGTCACGTGCCGCAGAACGTCCGGTAGCCGACCCCGCCGCCCTCAGGCGGCTCAGAATAGCGCGCCATGGCGGGCTGGTCGTCGTAGGGTTTGGATAGCACCGCCAGAAGCTCTTCGAACGGCGCGACATCGTCGTGCTCCACCGCCGCGGCGATCATCGCCTCGACGCGATGGTTGCGCGGGATGAAGGCCGGGTTGACCCGGCGCATCGCCGCGGCGGTCGTGGCGGGGTCGCGGGCCTCCCGGGCGAGCCGCTCGCGCCAGCCCGAGGCCCAGGCGTCGTAGGCGGTCGGATCCACGAACAGGTCGCGCACGGCGGCGTCGGCCTCCGGCTGCGCGGCGGCGGCGCAGAGGGTCCGGAAGGTCAGGGTGAAGTCCGCCTGGTTCTCGGCCATCCGCTTGAGAAGGTCGCCGGCCAGGGCCGGATCGCCGTCCCGGATATCGGTCAGCCCCAGCTTGGCATTGAGCCCGCCGTGATAGGCGGCCTCGAAGCGCGGCGCGTAGCCGGTGAGCGCCGCCTCGGCCTCGGCGACCGCCTCGGTCTCGTCCGCAGCCAGGAGCGGCAGCAGGGTCTCGGCCAGGCGCGTCAGGTTCCACAGGGCGATGCGCGGTTGCTCGCCGTAGGCGTAGCGCCCGTTCCGGTCGATCGAGCTGAACACCGTCCGGGGGTCGTAGACATCCAGGAAGGCGCAGGGCCCGTAATCGATCGTCTCGCCGGCCACCGACATGTTGTCGGTGTTCATCACCCCATGGACGAAGCCGACTAGCAGCCAGCGCGCCACCAGCGCGGCCTGGCGGGCGACGACGCCCTCGAGCAGCGCCCGGTACGGCTTCTCGGCGCCGGCCGCCTCGGGATAGTGCCGGGCGATCACGTGGTCGGCGAGCGCCCGCAGGCCCTCGACATCGCCCCGGGCCGAGAAGTACTGGAAGGTCCCGACCCGGATGTGGCTCGCCGCCACGCGGGTCAGCACGGCCCCCGGCAGCAGCGTCTCGCGCGCCACCGCCTCGCCGGTCGCCACGGCGGCGAGCGCGCGCGTGGTCGGGATGCCGAGCGCCGCCATCGCCTCGCTGACGAGGTATTCGCGCAGCACCGGCCCGAGCGCCGCGCGGCCGTCGCCCCGCCGGGAGAACGGTGTCGGGCCGGAGCCCTTCAGCTGGATGTCGCGGCGCTGCCCCGTCCGGTCGAGCACCTCGCCGAGCAGGATCGCCCGGCCGTCCCCGAGCTGCGGCACGAACTGGCCGAACTGGTGCCCGGCATAGGCCGCCGCTAGTGGCGTCGCCCCCTCCGGCATCCGGTTGCCGGCGAGCGCCGCCACCCCCTCGGGGCCGGCGAGCCAGTCCGGGTCGAGGCCGAGATCCTCGGCCAGCGCCCGGTTGAGCCGGATCAGCCGCGGCGCCGCCACCGGGGTCGGCGCTCGCAGGGCGTAGAAACGCTCCGGCAGGCGGGCGTAGCTGTTATCGAAGGGGATCAGGCTCATCGCCGGCATCTATGAACGCGCCCGGCGGCCAGCAAGCGCGGCCGCCGTGGAGGGAAGACGGTTCAGGCCGTGCGTCGTTCCCCGCGGGCGCAGTCCTCGTGCCGAACATCCGGCCGGTTTTGCGACCGAAATGCCCGGATCCGCGTTCGCCTCAGGCATCCGTCGATCCCCGTCCCGTCCGGCGCCGTCGATCGGCACTGTGGCAGGCAGGGCTCAGACCGGCTTCTCTGGACGAAAACATGCGGGCACGGCTGACCGGATGCTTGTAACACTTATCCTCACGGGCGATGCCGCTGCCATGGCTATGCACGGACCCGTATCGATCTTGCCGAAGCCCGCATCGCGGGCGGCGGCCCGTGAGCCCCGTCCGGCCGGGCAGGTGGCCGCCGCGCGACCGCGCGGTCCGGGCAGGCGATGAGCATGCCGGCTGCAATCCTTCCCGGGGGCGGCGAGCTCGGCGCGATCGTCCGGGGCTACGATTGGTCGTCCACGCCCCTCGGCCCGATCACCGGCTGGTCCCAGAGCCTGCGCTCCGCGGTCAGCACCCTGCTGCTGTCGCCGGTGCCGATCGTGCTGCTCTGGGGGCCGGACGGCATCATGATCTACAACGATGCCTACTCGGCCTTCGCGGGCGGGCGGCACCCGCACCTGCTCGGCTCGAAGGTCCGCGAGGGCTGGCCCGAGGTGGCCGACTTCAACGACCACGTCATGCGGGTGGGGCTCGCCGGCGGCACGCTGTCCTACAAGGACCAGGAACTCACCCTGCACCGCTACGGCCGGCCCGAGCAGGTCTGGATGAACCTCGACTACTCGCCGGTGCTCGACGAGGCGGGGCAGCCGGCCGGGGTCATCGCCGTCGTGGTCGAGACCACCGAGCGCGTGCTGGCCGAGCAGCAGCTGAAGGCGAGCCAGGCGCTGGCCCAGCTCTATGCCGACCGCATCCAGCTCGCCCTGTCGGCCGGCGCGATCATCGGCACCTGGGTCTGGGATCTGCAGGCCGACACGTTCACCGTGGACGAGGCCTTCGCCCGCAGCTTCGGCCTGGATCCGGCCCTCGGGCGGGTCGGGCTCAGCCTGGAGCAGGTGATCGCCACGGTCCATCCGGAGGACCGCCAGGGGCTGATCGCGGCGATCAACGAGGTGATCGGCCGCGGCGGCGCCTACGCGCACCAGTACCGGGTGCGGCGCACCGACGGGAAATACTACTGGATCGAGGCCAATGGCCGGGTCGATCTCGGGCCCGACGGGACGCCGCTGAGCTTCCCGGGCGTGCTGATCAACGTCGAGGACCGCCGGGCCGTCGAGGCCGAGCGCGACCGCGCCATCATGATGCTGCGCACGCTGACCGACACGCTGGAGCAGCGCGTCGCCGAGCGGACGAGCGAGCTGATGCGGGCCGAGGACGCCCTGCGCCAGTCGCAGAAGATGGAGGCGGTCGGCCAGCTCACCGGCGGCGTCGCGCACGACTTCAACAACCTGCTGACGATCATCCGCTCGTCGGTGGACTTCCTGCGCCGGCCCGACCTGCCGGAGGCGCGCAAGGCCCGCTACCTCGATGCGGTCTCCGACACGGTCGACCGCGCCGCCAAGCTCACCGGCCAGCTCCTCGCCTTCGCGCGCCGGCAGGCGCTCAAGCCCGAGGTGTTCCATGTCGGCCAGAAGGTCCGCGGCATCGCCGAGATGCTCGACACGGTGATCGGCGCCCGGATCCGGGTCATCGCCGAGGTGCCGGAGGAGCCCTGCTACATCCGGGCCGATGTCAGCCAGTTCGAGACCGCCCTGGTGAACATGGCGGTCAACGCCCGGGACGCCATGGATGGGGAGGGGACGCTGACCCTGCGGCTGGCCGGCGGGCGCACCATGCCGGCGATCCGCGGCCATGCCGGGGCGGACAGCGCCTTCGCGGCGGTGTCGCTGACCGATACCGGCGCGGGGATCGCCGAGGCCGACCTCGGCCGCCTGTTCGAGCCGTTCTTCACCACCAAGGAGGTCGGCAAGGGCACCGGCCTCGGCCTCAGCCAGGTGTTCGGCTTCGCCAAGCAATCGGGCGGCAACGTCGACGTCACCAGCGCCCCGGGGCAGGGGGCGACCTTCACCCTGTATCTCCCGCAGGTCGAGGTCGATCGCGGGGCCGACGCGACCGACGGCGCCGCGGTGCCGCTCTCGCCGCTCGGCGCGGGGCAGCGGGTCCTGGTGGTCGAGGACAATGTCGAGGTCGGCCAGTTCGCCACCCAGATCCTGCAGGATCTCGGCTACGAGACCGTCTGGGCGGTCAACGCCGAGGCGGCGCTCGAGCGGCTCGGCGAGGATGGCGGCGGGTTCGAGGTGGTGTTCTCGGACGTGGTCATGCCCGGCATGGGCGGCCTGGCGCTCGCCCAGGAGCTCGCGCGCCGCTTCCCGGCCCTGCCGGTGCTGCTGACCTCCGGCTACAGCCACGTCCTGGCCCAGGAAGGCACCCACGGCTTCGAGCTGCTGCACAAGCCCTATTCCGCCGAGCAGCTCGGGCGCGTGCTGAGCCGGGTGGCCGGACGGCCGACCCCGGCCGCCGTCGAGTGAGGGCTTCGCGCTAGGCGGCCGGCAGCACCGCGCCGGCGCCCGGGGTGCCGCAGGCGTGGCAGAACCGCTCGAAGGTGCTCTTGCGCTGCGTGCAGGCCGGGCAATCCTCGAACAGGCCGAGCCCGCAATGGGGGCAGAAATTCGTGCTCGGATCGCCGAGAGCGACCGGCCGCTCGCAGCCCGGGCAGACCTTCTTGGCGAGCCGGGCCAGGGCCTGATCGGTGGCGATCTCGGTGCGGCGCTCCTCGTTGGGCCGCGCCTCGACCTGCGCCTGGCGTTCCCGGTAGGCGTGCAGGGCGTTGATCGCCGCCCGGCCGCCGACCAGGGTCACGACCACGCCGACGCCGTACTGCACGTAGCCGCCGTAGCTCGGCATGTACGGGACCAGCTCGACGAAGAACGCGAAGGCGGCCGCGAAGGCGAAGCCCCAGACGAACGGCCAGTTGCGCGTCCTGCGCCGCGTGAGCAGCAGCCATCCGGCGAGCACCAGCAGCGGCAGGGTCAGGGCGAGCCGGTATCCGAACACCCGCAATTCCTGGCCGCGCTCGGCCGCGTCGAGCTTCTCCTGGGCTGCGGCGCGCAGGGCGCTCTCCGTGCGGACCTGCTCGCGCTCCCGCTCGGACAGGTCGGCCTGCGCCTGGGCCAGCGCGGTCAGCCGGTCCTCGACGGCCCGCTCGGCCTCCTTGAGCGCGTCGAGCCGCTGCGTGCGCGCGATCAGGCCGGGATCCTGGTCGACCCGCTGGGTCGCGTCCCGGGTCTTCAACCAGTTGGCGAAGGTCTCGCGGGCGCCCTCGGTCGCCCCCTGGGCCGCCTCGAGGGCGAGCTGATCCTGCTCGATCCGGCGCCGCGTGTCGTCCATCTCGCGGCGGACCTGCTTGAGCGTCTCGTTCGACGCCCGGGCCTGGTCGGTTTCGAGGAACTGCTCCAGCGTGTAGCGCTGCTCCACCTGAGGCAGGTCGCCGACGACCAGGGAGCCCAGCCCGATCAGGAACCACGCGAACAGCAGCGCGACGAGCCAGAGGGCCAGGTTGAACCAGCGCTCGGACAATCGGGACCCAGCACGCACGCCAGCGACTCCACGGTTTCGGTTCCGCGCGCCGCCGGGCACGCGTCGGATCTTCGGCCGGCTCCGGTCTCCCGCGAGCTCCGGCATCTCAACCCGATCACCTTGACCATGCAGATCGCCGTGCGGGTGGCAACCGGACTTGGCCTTTCGTCCCGAAGCGGATGTACCGCTTTCGACCCGACGTCTTCGTCGAAGGCCGTTCAGGCCGAGCCCGGAGGCGGTCGTTCATTCCGCTATCGGAGACGGGACGTGTTGTGCGAGATGGAGGTCACCAAGGTGTCCTAAGCCGCGCAGGATCGCCCGATCGACTTACAGGAGAGTTTTTCGGTGATCGGAAGCGCGCAGACGGTTAGAGGCGATAGAAATGGAATAAATACAAACTGATACTCTGCTTCGCGGTGTCGTTTTTATGTTCTTGCCAGGCGGCGCACCGTTACGATACGCCGTGGCGCTGCAAAATTGCTCCGGCGATCTCTCGCTGGCAGAGGTCGATGTCCGTCGTCAATCCTTCGCGCGATGCGCGCGCAAGCCAGTTGGCCAAGCTTTATCGCAGCCATTGTAAAGCATTGCTGCGCTTTCTGGGCCGGAAGGTCGGCCAGACCGATGCGTCGGACCTGGCGCATGAGGCGTTCCTTCGGATCGCGCATGCGGAACACGGCCAGACACGCCTCCACAACGAGCGCGCCTTCCTGTTTCAGATCGCCGCCAACCTCGTCGTGGACCATAAACGTGCGCAGTTGCGCCGATCCCGCATCCTTACGGCCGTCGAGGTCGACGACCTCCTCACGGTCGCCGATGAGACCCCGAGCCCGGAACGGCTCGCCCAGTCGCGTTGCGAGTTGCAGGCGCTCGATGCGGCACTGCGCGAACTGCCTTTCCGGCGCGCCGAGGCCTTCCGCCTCAGCCGGATCGAGGGCCTGACTCATGCGTCGATCGCCGACCGTCTCGGCGTATCGCTCCGCACCGTGGAGGCCGAGATCAGGATGGCCCTCGATCATTGTGCCGACCGTCTGCGATCCGTCCGGGTCCCGGATTGATCGCGGCCACGTCCTGATGACAATGGACCCCGGCATGGAATGCGCTTCAGGAGATCGCGCGAAACGCTCCCGGCGATCGGCGAGGGACGAATGAGCGCGCCGGACCCTCAGGACAGACCGCCCGCCGACAGGGACAGGCGCGTCGCGCAGGAGGCGCACGCCTGGGTGGTTCGCCTGACGTCGGGCGCCGCGACGCGGGAGGACGCCGAGGCGCTTGCCGCCTGGCGCTCTGATCCGGAGCAGGACGCCGCCTTCCGGGCTGCGGCGGGACTCTGGAAGCAGGCGGGCCACGCCCTTGCCGGGTCAGCGCCGGCGAGCCGCGGTGACCTGCAGGCGATGACCCGCCGCCGCTTGCTCCGCCGGGTGGCCGCGGGAGGCATCGCGTCGGCCTCCCTCGCGGCCAGCGCCACGCTGGCGTTGCGATGGCCGGTGCTGAATGCGGCCTATCGGACAGGAACCGGTGAGATCCGAACCGAGGTCCTATCGGGCGGCATCCGCATCGAGCTGGATGCCGAAACCGCCCTGGACGCCCGCCTCGACGACGAGGGACACGACATGGTCCTGCATGCGGGCTCGGTGGCCGTCACGGTCCCGGCCAGCGGTGCGGCGCTCACCCTGGGCGCGGGCCAGGGGCGCCTCGTGACCGAGCCGGGTCGGCCCGCGGAGTTCATCGTGCGCTGCAGGCCGAGCGAAGGCCTCTCCGGTTGGGTCGGCGGCCTGGACGCCGACATGGCCTGCCTGTCCGGCGCCATCACGGTCGTTCCCGCTGCGGGAGCACAGCCGACGCGTCTCACGGCAGGGGAGGAGATCAGGATCGGGCCGGATGCGCGCGGCGTTCACCCCATCGACGTCGCCCATGCGGCGGCATGGCGGCGGGGCCTTCTCGTCTTCCGCGACACGCCCCTGTCGGAGGTCGTGGACGATCTCAACCGATACCGCCCCGGTCGGATCGTTCTGGCCAGCTCGGCGGCTGCCGCGAAACGCGTGACAGGGATTTTTCATCTGGCGCGTCCGGAAGAGGCCCTCCGCAGCATCCGGACCGCGCTCGCCCTGTCGGAGGTGCGGCTCGGCGACCGGCTCGTCGTCCTCCGCTGAGGCCGGCGCAGGAGCCACCAGGTTTTTTTGCGGGCTCGTCACCCGGGGCACGTCTGAAGAGTCAGGCGGGCGATCATGACCCGCCGGGCCGCGGTTGCAAACCGCGCACGGACGGTGGGGCGAATGACGGTGCGGGGACACGGGGCGAACCGGGCGGGGAACGGCTGTCGGATGGTCATCGGATTGAGTGGTGTCGCGGCGCTGGTGCTCGCCATGCCGACGCCGACCACGGCGGCCATCGACCACGCGGCGCGGGACGGGACGGCCATCGGCGCGCGGATCACCCGCGTTGCCGCGATCGTCGCGGATGCGGACGAGATCCTGGATTTCGCCATCGCGGCTCAGCCCCTCGACGAGGCCCTGGCGGCCTACGGGACGATCAGCGGCGTCCAGCTGATCTACGAAAGTCATGCGACGCGTCGGCTTCGCGCGACATCGATCACCGGACGCTACGACCGGGTGGAAGCGCTCCGGCAATTGCTCGCCGGCACGGGTCTGGTGCCGCAATTCACGGCCCAGCGCTCGGCGACCCTCGTGGGCGTCGTAGCCGAGGCCGACCCCGCCGGCATCCATGACGGCGCCGTCGTCCTCGACGCGCTGGAGGTGACCAGCGAAACCGCCATCGGGCCCACGCATGGCTACGTCGCCCGGCGCAGCGCGACCGCGACCAAGACTGGCACCTCGATTCTCGAAACGCCCCAGGCGGTCAACGTCATCGGCCGAAAGGAGATCGAGGATCGGCAGGCGCAGAGCGTCAGCCAGGCGCTTCTCTACACGCCGGGGGTTCTCACCCAGTACGGCACGGACGTGCGCTACGATTGGCTCTATGTCCGCGGCTTCGTGCCCGGGCGTTACCTCGACGGGTTGCGCCTGCCGTTCGGTGCCCGCGGATACTCGCAGCCGCGCATCGAATCCTACGGCCTGGAGCGCATCGAATTGCTGAAGGGCCCGGCCTCGGGGCTCTACGGGCAGAACTCGCCGGGCGGTCTGCTCAACCTCGTCAGCAAGCGGCCGAGCGCGGTTCCCCTACGCGAGATCCAGCTCCAGACCGGCAGCTTCGGACGCGCTCAGGCCGCCTTCGACCTGTCGGGTCCGATCGATCCGGACGGCCGAATCCTGTACCGGCTGACCGGGCTCGCGCGCACCACCGGCACCCAGGTCGATTATCTAGAAGAAGACCGCGTCTTCATCGCGCCGAGCGTCACAATCCGGCCGGATGCCGACACGTCGTTCACGATCCTCTCGCAATACTTGCACATCAACTCGCCCGGAGGCGGCGCGCCGCAGGGCCTGCCGACGCTCGGCACCCTGTACACGAACCCGCGCGGGCGCATTCCCACCAGTCGGTTCATCGGTGAACCGAACTACGACAGCTTCAAGCTCGACCAGGGCTTCATCGGTTACGCCTTTGAACATCGGTTCAACGACGTCTGGACCCTGCGCCAGAACCTGCGCTTCGCGCATGTCGAAGCCGACACCCAGCGGGTTCAGGCCATCGGGCTCGGGGCCGACGGCCGCACGCTCTCCCGCTATGCCTGGGCTTTCCCGGAGCGTTCGAACCTGTTCAACATCGACAATCAGGCGGAGGCGCGCTTCTCCACCGGACCCTTCGATCATACCCTGCTTCTCGGCGTCGATTACCTGCGCGAGGATGCGCGCTACGACGAATCGCAATTGCGGGGCGTTCCTTCAGTCAACATCTTCGCGCCGGTCTACGCGGGCACGGTCACCCGGCCGCCGCTGGGCACACGGATCACGCAGAGCCGGAACCAAGTCGGCCTCTACGCCCAGGACGAGATCCGCTTCGGCGGCTTCAGCCTTACGCTGAGCGGGCGGCAGGACTGGGCCGACGCCCTCACGCGAACCCGGACGGCGGCGACCGGCGCATTGGCGCGGGTGAAGCAGGACGATGCCGCCTTCACCGGTCGCGTCGGCCTGAGCTATCTCTTCGACAGCGGCTTCGCCCCCTATGTGAGCTACGCGACCTCGTTCCAGCCGACCTCCGGCACGAACCGCGTCGGCTCGCCGTTCGCGCCCACCACCGGAGATCAGATCGAGGGCGGCATCAAGGTGCAGCCGACCGGAACGAACCTCCTGCTGACCGGGACGGTCTTCGATCTGAAGCAGCAGAGCGTGCTGACGCCGGATGCCCTCGACTTCCGTTTCAACACCCAGGCCGGCGAGGTACGGGTCCGCGGGCTGGAACTCGAGGCCAAGGCGAGCCTGACCGACAGTCTCGACATCGTCGCCTCCTATGCGGCCATGAACAGCCGCTTCACCAAGGCGAATGCCGACGCCACGGGAGCCAGCATCGTCGGGAACGAATTGCCTTTCGTTCCGCGTCATCAGGCGTCCGTCTGGCTCGACTACACGATCCGGACGGGCGACTGGGCGGGCCTCGGCCTGGGAGCGGGCGTCCGGTACATCGGCGTCTCGGTCGGCGACAACGCCAATCTTTATCGGACGCCGGTCGTCACGCTCGTCGATGCGGCCTTGCGGTATGATTTCGGGTATCGCTACCCCGCCTTGAAGGGCGTCGATCTCGCGCTCAACGCGACGAACCTCTTCGACAAGACCTACGTGACGACGTGCATCGCGGCCACCGGATGCTTCTACGGCAACCGGCAGACGATCCTCGCAACGCTGCGCTATCGGTGGTGACGGATAAAGGACGTTCCAGGGCAGATGCCTGGCTCAGCCCGGACCACCCTGCGGGTCGGTGCCGCGCAGGGCCGGTTCACCCGGAATCCCGACAGGTCTTGGCCGCGTGAGATCCGTCTCGTTGTCTTGGCCTCCGCCAAGGACGACGCTGCATGCGCGGCATGGGGCGTTCGGAAACGGGCTGACCCACGCGGCGACGTCTGCCTTACCGATCCTCCGATCCCGTCATGAGTGGCCAGTCGCCGAACGCGATCGTGTGGTTTGATCGCCTCAGCGGGCCGGCGCGGCTCGCGGCGCGGGCGCTGCCGTGCGCCCCCGGCCCGGCACGAGCGACAGCCCGGCCGAGATCAGGGCGAACAGGATCAGCGGCGTCAGGGCCAGGGTGAAGCTGCCGGTGCCGTCCTTGATCGCGCCGATCAGGTAGGGGCCGAGGAAGCCGCCGAGATTGCCCACGGCGTTGATCGCCGCGATGCTGGCGGCGGCCGCGGCCGGCGGCAGCTCCTCGGTGGCCAGGGCCCAGAACGGCCCCTTGAGCATGTAGACGCCCACCGCCGCCACGGTCAGCGCGCCGACCAGCGGTAGGATGCCGGTCAGGACCGTGCCCCCGGCGAGCCCGGCGGCCAGGACCAGGAACGGGATCGCCAGGTGCCAGCGCCGCTCGCCGACCTGGTCGCTGTGCCGGCCCCACAGGATCATCGCCACGGAGGCGACGCCGTAGGGGATGCTGTTCAGGAGGCCGGTCTCGAAATTGGTCAGGCCGTAGCTCTTGACGATCTGCGGCGTCCAGAAGGTCAGGCCGTAGCTGCTGGCGGTCGAGCCGAAATAGATCGCCGCGAACAGGATCAGGCGCCGGTCGCGCAGCATCGTCCCGAGCGACGGCGAGCCCGTCCCGCCGGTGCGCGCGGCGTTCCGGGCGGATTCCTCCCGCAGGCGCGCATCCAGCCAGTCTCGCTCGGCCGGGGGCAGCCACGTCGCGTGCCGCGGCCCGTCGGGCAGGAACCACAGCACGGCCCCGGCCATCAGGACGGCGGGCAGGCCCTCCAGGATGAACAGCCATTGCCAGCCGGCGAGCCCCAGGCCGTTCAGGCCGAGCAGAGCCCCGGAGATCGGCGAGCCCAGGAACGACGAGATCGGGATCGAGATCATGAAGATGCCGACGATCCGCGCCCGGTAGGCCGAGGGGAACCAGTAGGTCAGGTACAGGATGACGCCCGGGAAGAACCCGGCCTCGGCGACGCCGAGCAGGAAGCGCAGGCCGATGAACGACCACGGCCCCTGCACCAGCGCCATGGCCATGGAGATGACGCCCCAGGTCGCCATGATCCGGGCGATCCAGATCCGCGCCCCGAAGCGCTCCAGCATCAGGTTGCTGGGCACCTCCATCAGGAAGTAGCCGAGGAAAAAGATCCCGGCGCCCCAGCCGAACACGGTCGCGGTCAGCCCGACATCGTGGTTCATCTGGATGGCGGCGAAGCCGACATTCACCCGGTCCAGGAAGGACACGAAATAGGCGAGGATCAGGAACGGCACGAGCCGCCACCCGATGCGCCGCATTGCCGACCGTTCGATCTCAGACTCGGCCATGGTGATCCTCCTCGGCGGCGGCCGTCTTCGGGCCGCTCACGGGTGCAGGCGCGGGCTCCGGGAGCGCCGGTTCGGCGCTCCGGCGACGGGGATGTCGACGTCGAAGGGGCAGGCTGCTGCGGAGCATTCGCGGGACGGCGCGACCCGGTCGCACGCGCCCGGATCGATCCGGGACGGCATCAGAGCGTCGCCGCGGCGCATCGCGTGCGGATCATCTCGGGTTTCCTCGCAGCCTGTCGGTTCGAACGCCGATCTTGGCCAGCCGATCTAACGCGAAAGCCCGATGATCGGAAGGCGCCGGGGAATGAAGACTTCCGATTTGTCGCTGGTTTCGGAATTCGAGCGCGATCGCGCGTGCCGTGAAGGCCGCGATCGATCGCGCCCGGGGCCGGGGCCTGAGGGCACCTCACAAAGCTCCCGGTTCCCGGGAGCCCTCCCTTCGCACGCGACGGTGCGGCGGGAGTTTTGTGAGCGGCTCTAAGCGGGCTTCCGGGCGCGCCTGGCCGGCGCCTCGACGGAATCCGCGGGCTCGGCCGCCGCTGTCTGGGCCGGCTTCCGGCGCTTGTGGCCGAGGCCGGCGGTCCGGGCGAATTCCGCCCGCATGGCCGAGTAATTGGCCGCCGTGGTCGGATAATCGTGCGGCAGGCCGAAGCGCTCCCGGTACGCCTCGATGGTCAGGCCGTGTCCCGTGAGGTGCCGCTTCAAGGTCTTGTACGGCTTGCCGTCGATGAAGCTGATCAGCGCGTCGGGCGTGATCGACTTCCGGACCTGGCCGGGGGTGAGCTTCTTGGCTTCCGGCTCGGCCGGAGCGCCCGTCTGGCCCAGCGCGGCCAGGGCCTCGTGAACACGCGACAGCAGGGTCGGCAGTTCGAGCATCGGGACGGAGTTGTTGGACACGTAAGCCGACACGATGTCGGCGGTCAGCGCGATGACGTCGGCGTGATCGTCTTGCGGAAACCCGGCTTCGTCTTCCATGGGCGGCTCTCGATGGGGGACTGCGCGATGAACACCGCTCTGTCTGCCGCCAGTCAAGCACCTGCCTGGGCAAAAACAAGTGATCGCCTCTGTTATCGACCGATATATCTGTTGAATACCAACATAAATTGGTGACGCCGGCACGGCAGATCGGGGGGCGGCGCAGGGTGCCGACGCCGGCCCGCAGCGGTGCGGCTTCGTTCAGGAAGTCTTAACGCTGGCGTGGTCTCTGAAGGAGTCGCTGCGGCTTCGAGGGGTACGAAGCCGAACGGCAGGCGGGCCGAGTCTGCCCTTCACGCTCGGCCCGCGCCCTTTTCAAGCCGGCGCCGCTCAGGCGCTGGCCGCCCGCCCGATCGGCGTCGCGATCGCCCCGCGCCCGAGGGACGGCACGGCCGCCTGCAGCGCCGGGCCGGACCCGTATTCCGCCCGATAGGTGCGTTCCAGGGTCATCAGCGTGCGCATCGGCGCCTCGGCCAGATCGAGGAGCCGGGCGTCGCGCCATCGCAGCTTGGTCAGATGTTTGCGGCTGAACCACCGCGGCTTCTCTTCCTCGACGAGCAGGACCAGCTTGCCCGTCCACGTTCTCCGAAACCAGAACCGCCCCGTGAGCTTGCCCGCGCCGAACATGGCAGCACCTCGCATGAGAGTCCGGAACGATAACGCCCCGGAAGCTCGGCGGTTTCCGGCTCAGCCACCGGCGCGCGCCGGCAGGCGCCGGGCCGTCCAGGCCGCCAGGACGAGCCCGACGAGGCCGCCCGCGACGGCGGAAGCCGCCTTCACCAGGAAGTCGTCGACGCGGCCGTGACGCGTGCCGGTCAAGGTCTGTCCGGCTTCCAGACCGCCGGCCAGGAGCACGGCCGCGAGCAGGATCCAGGGCCAGCGGCGCGGGTAGCCGAAGGTCAGGAGCAGGAAGGTGAGCGCGTAGGCGGCAGCCCGCTCGATGCCGGGATCCGCCGTCACCACCGGGCGCAACCCGATCGGCACCAGCGTGATGGCGACGATTGCCGCCACCAGGATCCAGGCCGCGATCCGCACCAGGGTCAGCACCCGCTTGTCCATCCCGCGCCCCGCACCACCGCCCCGACCGCTTCCGCATACAGGGGACCGGGCCGGCAGGCTGTTGCAGTTCCGCGGCCAGGACCGGGAAAGCCGTCCCCGCGCCCCTCGGTTGAACGATTTGGCGCGACGTCAACCACTCGGTGCCGGGCCCGATCAAAGCGGCGTCCGACACCGGACCTGTTGCTCGTTCGTTCTAGGCAGGAGGCGGCCGAATCAGGCATAGAGGCGGCATGCGCATGCCCGTGCTCAGCCTCCTCACGATGTTCGTCCTGGTCGACGTCGGGTCGGCCGCGATGGCGGCTGCGCCGACCGAGCCGCGGGCGCTCGAGCTGGCCTGGCACCGCTGCCTGCGCGAGGCCTACGCGCACCAGCCGCCCGGCCAAAGCCGGGCCGGGGACGAGCGCAACGCCCTCGACGAATGCAAGGCGCAGGAAGACGCCTTCGTGGCATCGCTCATGGCCGCCGGCCCCCCGGACGGGGGGCGGTCCGGAACCGTCTGGGCCCGGACCTGGGCGGCGTTCGTCGAGCCGCTCACCGCCTGGATCGGCGGCCTGCGGCGCTGACGGGGCGGGTCAGGAGGTCGACCACTCGCGCTTCACCTCCTCGGCCGGCCGGTCGAGATGGACCTTGCCGCCCTCGACCGCCCGCACGAAGTCGAGCGGGATGTAATGGTGCAGGCCGCCCGCCGACGCGTCGGTCTTGGTCAGCTTGATCTCGCCTTTGTCGATGTGATCGACCGTGCCGACATGGGTGCCGTCCGAGCCGAGAACCTCGGCATGTTCCTGAATCTGCGCAGCGTCGACCATCGGTATCCTCCCTGTAAGGCCGTCAAACCGCGCCCCGCGGGGCGCGGTTCCGGGCTGCGCCATCCGGACCCAGAGCGATCCCGGGCGGGCCGCGGCGTCGCACCGCGCGGGCGCCGCTGAACCGCGCTCCGTGCGGATCGTTTGCGTGCCATGACCGATACGAGCGCGAACCCCATGGATCAGGTTGCCGACGCAAGGCGTCATGAGATGGCGACCGAACACCTGCTGTTCGGGACGATCCGCTTCCTGGCCCAGCGCCATCCGGAGCTTCTGGACGAGCTCGACCGCAGCCTCGACCACCTGTGGGATCGGGCCGAGGGCGAGGACCGGGACGACGAGGCCGTGCGCAAGATCGCCGGCCGCATCATCAAGAGCCTGCGGGCCGAGAGCTGACGGACCGCGCCGCGCTCCAGCGGGCTACCGGTTCGTGCAGCCGATGCAGATGCCGCGGGTGATCGCGTCGTTGCGCTGCTCGGCCGGGTTGCGCCGCTCGATGCTGCCGGTCTCGTTGGGACCGAGCGCGCTCGGGTTGGGCACCGTCTGCCCGGTTGCGGCGGTGTGAGGCGCCTTCGCGGCTGTGGTCGGGCCGCCGCCGGTGCCCGTCTGGCTCACGGATTGGGCCCAGCCCGGCTGCGTGCCGAGGGCCAGAACGACGAGCGTGGCGATCTTCAAGGGCGCGCGCATGATAACCTCCCGGCGCTTTTTGTCTGCGTGGAACTGACGCAGATACGAACCGAAAGTTCCGCGTCCGGGTCGGGCATCCCGGCCAGGATACGGGTTGCGCGGCAGGCCTGTGCGGGCCCGCACGGCCTCGCCATCCGGCGTAGCGCCTCCTCCCAATTGAGGCTTGGCGTTGACGCGGGACGGCGTGTCCCTGGCGGCGTCATGCTCCGGGGACGCCTCATGAATCCGACCGTCAAGGCCGTGCTGCTGAACGAGCGCGCCGGGATCCAGTCCGCCATCGCGGCCCGCGAGGGAACCGTCTCCGACCTGCTGGTCCAATTGAACGGCGTCGAGAACGACATCCGCCGGTTGCGCCACCGTCTCATCGATCTGGACGCGTTCCTGGTGAGCCAGCGGGTCGAGCTGCCCGGTGACGCGCCCCCGCCGGACGCGCCGACCCTGCCCGCGCAGAAGGGCCCGCCCGCTCTGCCGGCCTGCAAGCCGCTCGACGATTTCGTCCGCCACAGGTCCGGCAAGCGCAAGCTCCTCGCCGACGCCGCGTTCGACCGCGTCGAGGCGGTGCGCCGGTCGGGCTGAGCGGACTGGGCGAGCGGAACCGGGATTGCCCCGCGCCCCCTTCCTGAGGCCTATCTAGGCCCTGCGCGGATCCGAGAGGGGTGAGGGATGGGCAACCGGGATGGCGCCGGCGCGTCGAACGCACAGATCGCCGAGGTCCAGCGCCTCGCGACCGCCCTGGCCGCTCGGGTGCGGTACGCGCAGCTGGTCCAGCGGCCGGTCTACGAGGAGCAGATCAACGCCTTGGTCGGGGCGGCGCGTCTCCTCGACGAGGAGAAGGTGCCGTGGCCGCCCATGGTCGAGGAGGTGCTGATGGAGCTGGCCAAGTCCCTCGACGGCTCCGAGGCGCCGGATCCGGCCGGGGAAGGGGCCTGATCAGCTGAAATCGCCGAGCCAGCGCAACGAGCGCCGCAGACGCTCGGTGCCGCCCTGGGCGAACCACAGCCCGTGCGCGAAGATGACGACGGCGGGATTGAGCGCGACGAGATCCGCCGCGGCCCGTGCCGCCGCGGCCCGGCGCAGCTTGATCACGAGGCGCAGATAGGGCGGCGGCTTCCCGTCCGGCGCGGTCATGCCGGCCAAGTGCAACAAAGGGCGCAGGAGCGCCGGCATCTTCGCCGCTTCCAGGTTGAGCACCAGGTCGGTCAGCACCAGGGTCCGGCTGCGCCCGTGGAAGAACGCGACCTCCCGGAAGCCGAGCCCGCCCGGAACCACGATCTGGCGCAGATCCGCGTCCCACTCGGGCGGCGACGCGTCGGCAAGCTCGCGGTCGATCTTCAGGCCGGAGCGGCGCACCTGGCCGCGCTGGCGCAGGTTCGGCGCCGCCCAGGTCAGCGCCTCCGGGCAATGCGTCTGCCAATCCTTCAGGAAGGTCCAATGCGCGATGTTGGGCGCGACGAGGTGGCGGATCGGCCCCAGCGCCGCGAGGGCGCGGTGCAGATCCGCATCGTAGCGCGTCGGCGAGTGCAGCCACAGGCTGCCGTCGCCGAGCCGGATCACGGTCATCCGCACCGGGAGCGGCATGCCGAGGATCCGCAGGGGGCCGCTATCGACGATCCAGACGCCCTCGGCGACCGGCTTGAGCACGTCGAGCGGCTGATAGGTCGCCTCCGCCAAGATCCGATCCTCCCGGTCGCCCCGGCGTCACGGCCGGAAAGTCAGGCAACCGCCGGAGGCCGAAGGGTTTCCCGGATGGATCGACGCAGATCCGATCGCGTGCCCGATCGCGTACGCTCAGACCTGGAGATAGCCGGGCGCGGTGACCGGACGGGGCGGCAGCGCGCGCCACAGGGCGATCCCGAGACCCAGGATGGTGAGGAGGTCGCAGGTCAGCCCGAAGACCGAGCCGACCAGGAGGTTGTGGCCGGCCCAGCACAGGGAGGCGCCCAGGAACAGCAGGCGCATCGTCTGCGGCGCGGCGTTGAGGCGGGCGGCGGTCGCCAGCAGGGCGCCGAGCGCCGCGCAGGCCGAGGGTGTGCCGTTCCAGGTGGTGATCGTCAGCCAGGCCGCGATCAGCGTGGTGGCGGCGAACAGGGGATGGACCCAGGCGTTCCGGTTCGGCGCGCCGAGGCAGGTCAGGGAGACGAGGCTCTGCACCACCGAGATGGCGCACATCGCGGTGCCGGTGAGGGCGCCGAGGGTCAGGTAATGCGCGCCGAAGCAGGCGGCGCAGGCCGCCGAGCCGCCAAGCATCAATGCGCGGCGCGGCATGAGGCCGGCAATAAAGCCGAGCGTCAGGCCCAGGGATCCGAAGATGTCGAGATGGGTCCCGGCGAGGTCGTACCAGGTTAATACGGTGTCGGCGGCAATCATCGGTCGCGCTCAGCCGGCGCGGATGCGCCGTTTCTGGTGCTTGCGCTAGGTTCGCACGGTAATCAGTTAGTTAACGACGGAGGGCCGGACGATCACGACGGCGCGAGGGTGGCAGAAGCGCCGCTATCCCGGCCGGCCGAGGGCCGGGCGTCGATCGCCGATCCATCAGTATTCGATCCAAATCATCGCCCGAATAACATAAGTTACGAGCGCCTGATCTGCGGCAAATTCGGGAACAATGCCGGAGCGATCCAGTTTTCCGGGCATTCACCTCTGGACGTTGCCGGCGCCGATCCCGGCTGCGGTGCGTCCGCCCCTGCCGCCCCCGGCGACCCGACCCGGCGCTCCCATGCAGCTTCTCCGCGGCGCACGCCGCCGCATCGCCGTCCGGCCCCCGGGCCTCAAGGCGGGCGGAGGGCATCCCTTCGCCGGATCGGGCGTGCGCGCCGCCGCTTTCTGCGACGGGCCGCCGAAGGGACCCTCGAGGACAGCCCGATGACGCGATCCGATCCCGTGGCCGAGCCCTTCCCGGACAACACGGACGCTTTGCTGGCGCTCGGCCATGCACTGCGTGAAGCCGGCTACAATTTCACCACCGTGACGCCCGCCACCCACGCCATCGTCAACGCCCGATCGCAGAACGCCGAGGCGCGCAACCTGCGCGACGTGGTCGGCTGGTCCCGGCCGTTCCGGGCGGAGATCCTGCCGGCGCCGCTCCTCGCGCTGATGCGGGAGGCCGGGGCGGTGGTCGAAGACGGCGGGCTCCTGCGCCCCACCGTCCGGTTCTCCAGCCTCGACGACGAGCTGTTCGCCCATTCCTCCTACCCGCCGAGCGCGACAGACGCGGTGTTCTTCGGGCCCGACACGATGCGCTTCGTCGGCGCGGTGCTGGCCCATCTGGCGGCGCGCAAGACCCCGGTGCGCCGGGCGGTCGATCTCGGCTGCGGCTCGGGTGCGGCCGGGATCTGCATCGCCAAGCGGTCGCCGGGGGCCGAGGTCGTGCTGGTCGACATCAACCCCGCCGCCCTGCGGGCTGCCCGGGTCAACGCCCGGCTCGCCGGCACCGACGGCGTCGAGGCCCGGCACAGCGACATGCTGCGCGACGTCGAGGGCGCCTTCGACCTCATCGTGTCGAACCCGCCCTTCATGGTCGATCCCGCGGCCCGGGCCTACCGGCACGGCGGCGGCCCGCTGGGCGCCGGCCTGCCGCTGGCGGTGGTCGAGCAGGCGATCGAGCGGCTCGCCCCCAGGGGCAGCCTCGTGATGTTCACCGGCGCGGCGATCGTCGAGGGGGCGGACCCGTTCCGCGACGCCGTCGCCGCGGCCTGCGGCCGGGCCGGGCTGGACTGGACCTACCGGGAATTCGACCCGGACGAGTACGGCGAGGAACTGGCGAACGCGGTCTACGCCGATGTCGAGCGCCTCGCCCTGGTCGTCGTCACGGTGACCCGGCCGTGAGCGCGCCGAGCGGGATCCCCGATGCGCAGCAGGAATTCCTGCGCGACGCCCTGGCGGGCCTGACGGCCGAGCCCAAAACCCTGCCGGGCAAGTATCTCTGGGACGAGACCGGCTCCGACCTGTTCGACCGGATCTGCCACAATCCCGATTACTACCCGACCCGGGAGGAGATGACGCTGCTGCCCCGGGTCGCCGCGGAACTCGCGGCCCGGGTGGCACCGGGGGTGACCGTGGTGGAGTTCGGCAGCGGCGCGAGCCGCAAGATCCGCACGCTGCTCGACGCCCTGACCGAGCCGGCCGCCTACGTGGCGATCGACATCTCGGGCGAATACCTGGAGGGCGCGATCCGCCGCCTGGCGCCGGATTATCCCGGCATCGCCATGGTGCCGGTCTGCGCCGATTACTCGAAGCCGGTGCAGCTTCCAGTGACGGCGGGGCCGGGCGGGATCCTGGGCTTCTATCCCGGCACCAGCATCGGCAACTTCGCGCCACCGGAGGCCGCCCTGTTCCTGGAACGGGCCCGGGCGACCCTCGGGCCGAGCCTGTTCCTGGTGGGGGCCGACGCCACCACCGAACCCGAGCGGCTGCAGCGCGCCTATGGCGCCGCCGACGGTCTGATGGCGGCGTTCCACCGCAACATCCTGGTCCGGCTCAACCGGGAGCTCGGGGCCGATTTCGACCTCGACAATTTCCGGCACGCGATCACGCTCTGCCCCGATCCGCTGCGGGTCGAGGCGCATCTCGTGGCGCACCGGCCGGCGACCTACCGGCTGGGCGGGGCGAGCATCGCCTTCGCGGCCGCCGAGCACGTCCGGACCGACACGTCCCACAAATACACCCCGGCGGCGTTCCAGGCCCTGGCGATCCAGAGCGGCTGGCGGCCGCGCGGCCTCTGGCAGGCAGAGGGCGGCAGCTTCGCCCTGCATCTGCTGGAGAGTCTGGGCTGATCGCGCGATTTTCGATTTCCGCGCGGGGGCCTGGGCGACGGGGGGCGGTTCTCCCTTCGCGACCGCATGAAGCGCGGGTTTGCTCGCCCGGGTGGGGGAGCGGGTTCACAGAACGCGGTCCGGACGGGTTCCCGGCTGCAAGAGACGCGCTTGGCCTTGGTCCTCGTCCGGCAGCGATATGTGAACATCGTGGCCCCCACTGGGGATGGGGCCGGTCGCGCTCCGTTTTTGCCCTCGGCTCCGAACCGGGATGGCCTGTGGTGCCACGGGATACGGAGCGCGCGGCATCGGGCGCTGACGCTCCGAAACCCTGGAGTCCGCCGGTGCGGGCGCGCCGGGACGAGGGGGGCGTCCCTTGCCGGTGATCGCGACCGTGCGGCGGTCTACGGCGTCTCGAACGGACGGTGCTTGTCGTCGGCGGTATGCCCGGCCGCGCCCTTCGGCACCGTGCTGGTGTCGACCATCGTCCGCTGGTCGCGCACCGGCGGGGGGAAATCGGTGAGCGGGCGCCAGGGCGTCGCCGGCAGGCCCATGCGGATGGCGGAATTCGACGACCGGAACAGCCAGGCCGCGACCAGCATCCAGGGCACGACGAAGAAGACGAAAGCAGTGAGTCCCACGACGATCCTCCGGGGCGATGAGCCGTCCCGGGAAACGCGGGACCGGCCGGCATCGATCCGGCGCCTTCACGCGCCGGGCGCAGGCCGCCCGCCCGGGGAGCCGACCCGGCCGCCGTTTCGAGGACGGTCCGCCACGCGCCCTGGCTATCCGCGCGGGGCCATGCCATGGGCAACGCGGTGATCGATCATCCCGCCCCCGTCCCCGCGATGTCGCCGACAGGCCTGGGATGGTCCGCGTTCTTCGAGGAGCAGCGCGAGCCCCAGGAGGCCGCGCTGGCGGCCATGCGGATCGCCACGGTCCACCGCGCGCGCCTGACCGCCCTGTCCCCCGCCGGCCCCGTCGAGCTAACGCTCCCGATCCATACGAAGACCAGCGCGTTCGCGGTGGGCGACTGGGTCCTGGTCGATCCCGAGACCCTGACCGTGCAGCGTCGGCTGGACCGCAAGACCGTCCTGGAACGGCGCGTCGAGGGCAGCGCAACCCTTCAGGCCGCCGCGGCCAATGTCGACACCCTGTTCGTGGTCACCTCCTGCAACGCCGATTTCAATCCCGCCCGGCTCGAGCGCTACCTGGCGCTGGCCAACCAGGGGGGCGCCGATCCGGTCATCCTGCTCACCAAGGCGGACATGACCGCCGATCCGGGCGACTTCGAGCGCCAGGCCGCCGCCCTGCAGCGCGGGCTGACCGTGCTGGCCGTCAATCCCCGCGTCCCGGAGGCGGCGGGCCTCCTGGCCCCGTGGTGCGGCGTCGGGCAGACCATCGCGCTGGTCGGCTCCTCCGGGGTCGGCAAATCGACCCTGGTCAACACCCTGACCGGCCCGGGCCGGGACGCGCCCCAGCAGACCGGCGGCATCCGCGAGCACGACGCGAAGGGGCGCCACACCACGACGGCGCGGTCGCTGCACGCCATCACGGGCGGCGGCTGGGTCATCGACACGCCGGGCATGCGCACGCTCCAGGTCAGCGACGCCGCCGACGGCATCGCGACCCTGTTCGCCGAGATCACCGAGCTCGCCCCGTCCTGCCGCTTCCGGGACTGCACCCATGCGCATGAGCCGGGCTGCGCCGTGCAGGCCGCCGTCGCGGACGGCCGGCTGGACCCGGACCGCCTGACCCGCTGGCGCAAGCTGCTCACCGAAAGCCGCGGGCCCGCCTCGGTCCCCGCCGGGCCGCGCGGCCGCAGGCGGCCGCATTCCTGATAAAGTCGCGCGTCCGGCCCGGTCACGCCGCCCTGGCGCGCGATCACCGCGCGACGCAGGACCCGTCAACGCAAGGCCCGTCACTGCAAGACCCGGCGCTGCACGGTGGCCGGATCCCCTTTGCCAGCAAAAGTTCGGGTTTCCTCCGTGCCGCCAAGGTCACCGGAAGATCGATCGCAACATAGGTTTATCTTGGCCGTCCGTCTCGGAAGCTTGGGCGTGCGGTCGATTAACATAGTTTGTTTTTCGCGCAATTTTGTGGGCGAACTAGGCTGAAAATGGCCTGCCGACCTTAAAGAATACTGAACCAATAGCCCGAAGCGCGGTTGGTCGAGGAGCAAGGCGGGATGCCCTGACGGGCCATCGCGTCCCTGAAAGCGCGCGCGGTGAACTCCCGTGCCGTGCCTCCAGCAAGGACCGGACAGCATGTATTACCTCGACAAGCGCCTCCAATACCCCGTGAAGGTCGACAAGCCCGATCCGATCTACGCGCGCATGCTTCAGCAGGCGATCGGCGGGATCGAGGGCGAGATCCGCGTGTGTATGCAGTACTTCTTCCAGGCCTGGGGCAATCGTGCGCCGACCACGAAGTATCGCGACATGCTGCTCAACACCGCCACGGAAGAGCTGGGCCATATCGAGATGCTCGCCACCGCGGTGGCGATGAACCTCGAGACCGCCCCCACGAAGGTGCAGGAGGCCGGCGCCGCCGACGCGATCGTCGGGGCCGTGATGGGCGGCGAGAACCCGCGCCACATCGCCGAGGGCATGCTGCACAAGACGCTGCTGTCCACCGGCATGGCGGCCTTCCCGGGCAATTCCGACGGCCTGCCCTTCGACATGAGCCACATCTACGCTAGCGGCAACATCGCGGCCGACATGTACTGCAACGTCGCCGCCGAGAGCACCGGCCGGGTCCTGGCCGTGCGCCTGTACAACGCGACCAACGATGCCGGCATGCGCGACATGTGGAGCTTCCTGATCGCGCGCGACACGATGCACCAGCAGCAATGGCTGGCGGTAATCGAGGAGCTGGGCGGCCATCAGGGCAACCTGCCGATCCCGAACTCCTTCCCGCAGGAGAAGGAGAACCAGAAGTTCAACTACAACTTCTTCTCGTCCTCGGCCGACGGCTCGCCGCCGCCCGAAGGCCGCTGGACCCAGGGCCCGTCGCTCGACGGCAAGGGCGAATACAGCATCGTCCAGAACCAGCCGATGGGTCAGGAGCCGGTGCTCGGCCCGGCCCGTCCCGACAGCGCCGCCCAGTCCGAACAGATCGGCTGAGCCCGCGGCGTTCCGGCGGTCGGCCCGCGGGCCGGCCCCGGAGCGCCGTTTTGCCGTGCGGACAGAACAATCCTCCCGAGTGTTGGTTGGTCTCCGGACAACCACCCGTGGAATGACAGCCGGAACATCGCTCCCATGAAGGCACTCGTCTGGCACGGCACCCGTGACGTTCGCTGCGACACGGTCCCGGATCCGGAGATCGAGGATGGCCGCGACGCCATCATCAAGGTGACGAGCTGCGCGATCTGCGGCTCGGACCTCCACCTCTACGATCACTTCATGCCGGGCATGAAGTCGGGCGACGTGCTGGGCCACGAGGCCATGGGCGAGGTCGTCGAGGTCGGCAAGGACAACAAGGCGCTCAAGGTCGGCGACCGGATCGTCGTCCCGTTCACCATCACCTGCGGCCAGTGCGAGCAGTGCCGGCGCGGCAATTTCTCGGTGTGCGAGCGCTCGAACCGCAACAAGGCGCTGGGCGATACCGCGTTCGGGCACACGACCGCCGGCCTGTTCGGCTACACCCACCTGACCGGCGGCTATGCGGGCGGCCAGGCCGAGTTCCTGCGCGTGCCGTTCGCGGACTCGACCCACATCAAGGTCCCCGAGGGCATCTCGGACGAGAAGCTGCTGTTCCTGTCGGACGTGTTCCCGACCGGCTGGCAGGGCGCGGTCCAGTGCGACATCCAGCCGACCGACACGGTGGCGATCTGGGGCTGCGGCGCGGTCGGCCAGATGGCGATCCGCTCGGCGCTGCTCCTCGGGGCCAAGCGCGTGATCGCGATCGACCGCGTGCCCGAACGCCTGCAGATGGCCGAGGCCGGCGGTGCCGAGGTGATCGACTACGACGCGGAACCCAACATCGTCGGCCGCCTTAACGACATGACCGACGGCCGCGGCCCGGAGAAATGCATCGACGCGGTCGGGCTCGAGGCGCACGCCATGGGTGCCGTCGACGCCGTCTACGACCGGGCCAAGCAGGCGATGCTGCTGGAGACCGACCGCGCCCACGTGCTGCGCCAGATGATCATGGTCTGCCGCCCGGCCGGCGTGCTCTCGGTCCCCGGCGTGTATGGCGGCCTGATCGACAAGTTCCCGATCGGCGCCCTGATGAACAAGGGCCTGACGGTCCGCACCGGCCAGACCCACGTCAACCGCTGGACCCCCGACCTGCTCAAGCGGATCGAGGACGGCCAGATCGATCCGTCCTTCGTCATCACCCACACGATCGGGCTGGAGGACGGCCCGGAAATGTATCGGGTGTTCCGCGACAAGCAGGACGGCTGCATCAAGGTGGTGATCCGGCCATGAGCAACAGCACGCATCAACCCCCGGCTCCCCGCACCGCCCCCCGCGGTGCCCCCGGCGGCGGCGCCTATACCCGCCACGACGAGCTGGCCCGGGGCCTCGGCTGGTTCTCGATCGGGCTGGGCCTCCTGGAACTGACCGCCGCGCACGGCCTGTGCCGGGCGCTGGGGCTCAAGGGCCGCGAGACCCTGGTGCAGGCCTACGGCGTCCGCGAGGTGGCGACCGGCGTCGCGATCCTCATGAGCCACGATCCGACCCCCTGGATCCTGGCCCGCGTCGGCGGCGACGCCCTCGATCTCGCCACCTTGGCGACCGGCTTCGAGGACGACAACCCGAAGCAGTCCAACCTCGCCGCCGCCACCGCCGCGGTCGCGGGCGTCACCGTCCTCGACGTGGTCTGTGCGCAGGGGCTGATCGGCCAGAAGCGCCTCTCGCGGCCCGGCGCCTTCGATTACAGCGACCGGAGCGGCTTCGCGCGGCCCGCGCGAACCATGCGGGGCGCCGCCTCCGACTTCGCCACGCCGGAGGATTTCCGTATCCCCGAGCCGTTGCGGCCCTGGACGGAGACACGGGCCTAGCGACCCCGGCCAAGAATCGGGCCGCCTGCGCCGTCGCGCGCGGGCGGCCTCAGCCGTCGATCACGTGGGGCACGAACCGCGCCCGGTCGGTGGTGATGCGGGACAGGCCCTCGCGCAGGCACAGGCCGGCGGGCTCGTCGCCGACGATCCAGCTGCCCACCAGGGCATGGCGGCCGGCGAAGACCGGAAGCTCGGCCAGAGCCTGCCGGACGAAGCCTTCGCGGCCGTAGGGACCCGCGTCGCGCTCCAGGAGCACGCCGTCGCGCACGAGCATGATGTTGGCCCCCTCCCGCGAGACGAGCGGCTTGCGCACGAAGGATTTGCCCAGCGCCGCCTTGGCGGGATCGCCCTCGAAATAGGCCGGGAGCAGGTTCGGATGGCCGGGCGCCATCGCCCAGAGATGGGCGAGCAGGCCCTTGTTGGACAGCACGGCCTTCCAGGGCGGCTCGACGAAGCGGGTCGGCGCGGCGCCGACCGCGGCCCCGAAGGCGTCGCTGAACATCCACTCCCAGGGATAGAGCTTGAACAGGGCGGCGAGCCGCCGGCCGCCGCCGTCGAGGAAGTGCCCGTCCTCGGACAGGCCGATCGCCTCCAGCGGCACGAACGGGGCGGCGAGCCCGGCCTGCACGGCGCAGTCCTGGAGGTAGGCCACCGTGCCCCGGTCCTCGGGCGCGTCGGGATAGCAGGTGAAGGAAAGGGTGCCGGGGAGCCCCATCACGGCGAGGCGTGCGATCAGCCGCTCGTGGAGCGCGTTGAACTGGTCCGTCCCCGCGGGCAGGATTCCGCGGGCCAGCCCATCCTCCAGCCAGAGCCACTGGAACACGGCGCTCTCGTAAAGGGCGGTCGGCGTGTCGGCGTTGTATTCGAGGAGCTTGGCCGGCCCGCTCCCGGCGCCGCCGTAGCGAAGATCCATCCGGCCGTAGAGGGACGGGTCGCGCCGCCGGAAACTGTCCGCGACGGCGTCCCAGGCCAGTTCGGGAATTGCCAGGGAGGCGAGGATCGCGCCATCCGTCACGGCCCGCTCGGCGAAGGCGAGGCAGAGGGCGTGGAGCTCCCGGGTCGGCCCCTCGATGTCGTCCTCGATCTCGGCCAGGGTGAAGGCGTAATAGGCGCTCTCGTCCCAGTAGGGTTCGTCGTCGAAGGTGTGGAAGGTGAAGCCGGCCCGCGCCGCGTGATCGCGCCAATCGGGCCGTTCCGGCAGGGACACCCGGCGCATCAGCCGCCCCCGAACCCGTCCGAACGGCTGCCGGCGGACGCGATCGCCCGCCCGGTCGCCCCGAACCCGCCCTGGGACACCATCCGGGGCGCGGACGCGGTCGTGCGCGCCACGCTGGAGGCGACGCGGGTCGCCGGGCGGCCCGCCGACGCGTAGACCCGGCCGCCCGAACCGGTGCAATAGCCGCCGCCCCCACTGCCGCTTCCGCCGGAGGCCGGAATCTCCTCCGCGTGCCGGTAGAGCGGCTGGGCCGGCAGGCCCTGCTCCAGCGTGCGCCCGATCATGAAGCCGGCCATCAGGGGCACGAAGGACCCGGCCGCGTCCGGGGCGACAGTCTCCCCGGCCACGCAGCCAGCGGCACCGTGATGCGCCCGGCACGCCTCCGCGGTGGCGTAGCGCGGCGCGGTGGCGGCATAGGCCGACTGGGCTGCCGCGTAATCGGTCGTGCAGGCATCCTCCGTGCGCAGCCCCTGGCCGATGCAGGCGGCGAGGCTGTCGTAGACGAGGGCGTCCTCCTCCTTCTGGGAGGGATCGAGCCAGCCCAGCCCCAGCGCCGCGGCGCCCGCCCCCGTGACCAGGACCAGGGATATGGCGGCCGAGCGCTTGCGGCGGCTTCTCTCGGCGGGGTCTTCCCCGGCCCCCAGCGGGCGCGCCTCCGCCATGTCAGGCGGTCATCGAGGCGGCGTTGACGAGGCCGCCCGCGAAGGAGGCCGCGCCCAGGAGCACGGCGGCGGCCATCCGCCCGTCCTCGATGCGCCGGGAGAGATCGGGCACCGCGAGGCGCACGAGCCAGTAGATCAGGATCTGCACGACGAGGGCGACGAGGCCCCAGACGATGCAATCGAGGATCGATTGGGCGTTGTAGATCGCCACCGCGAGCGGCAGCGCGAAGCCGACCAGGCTGAAGCCGAGGGCCACCGCCGCCGCCGCCACGTCCCGGCGGATCAGCGCGAGCTCGTTGTGGGCGGTGGCGAGGGTATAGACGAGCAGATAGAGGCCGATCAGGCCCCCGGCCGTCACGACGTAGAGCAGGAAGGCCGGCAGGCCCGAGATCGAGATCACGTCGCGCTCCCTGTGCCGGAAGCCGGCGTGGAGCCCGGTGATGCGTCGGTCGGGTCGTCCATTGAGGCGTATCCGTCGCGTCTCGCACAGCCGATGGTTGTGGAACCGGCCGTTCCGCAAGGCGTAACACGCGCTCGGGGACGCTCACAAACCGGGCGCCGGTCGGCTCCACCGCGCGGGCCGCCCGGGAGGAGGGCGGTCGCCGCAGGCAGGTGCCGCCCTCGACCTCGCCGCCGCGACGGTCGATATCCGGTCCCGCAGGCGGCGGTCACGACGAGAGCGGCGGTGCCGCGTCCCGATGCTTCTTAGAAGCAATGAAAAACATAACGCTAGAAGTTCGGCGCGCGTTTCGTATGATCCGCAAGCACAGCAGAGGTCTCTCATGGATAATGGATCGACGTTCGTCCAGGCCTTCACGATCCTGTTCAGGGAGGGGCTCGAAGCTTTGCTGGTGGTCGCCGCGCTGGCCGCCTTCATGCGGCGGGCCGATGCCGGTCACCGGATCGCCCCGATCTATCTCGGCGCCGGGGCCGCGGTGCTGGCCAGTCTCGGCATGGCCTGGGTGTTCGAGACCTATTACGACGGCAACCACAACGACCTGATCGAGGCCGGCGTCATGCTGCTGGCCGCCGCCCTGATGTTCTACATGAGCGGCTGGCTGTTCCTGCGGCAGGATCCGAAGGCCTGGCAGGCGGACCTCAACCGCCTGGCCGGGCAGGCGCTCGGGGCCGGGACCGTGCTGTCCCTGGCCGGCATCGCCTTCCTGGCCGTGTTCCGCGAGGGGGCGGAGACGGTGCTGTTCCTGCACGCGCTCGCCCGGACTGCCGGCGGCTGGGATGGGTCGCTGTTCGGCGGGCTCGGCGCGGCGGCGCTCGCACTGATCGCCCTGTACGCGGCGATGCAATGGCTCGCGCTGCGCCTGCCGCTGCGGCCGATCTTCGTGCTGACCTCGGCGTTCCTGTTCGTGATGGGGCTGAAGCTCGTCGGGGCCGCGATCCAAGAATTGCAGGAGCAGGGGCTGGTCGCCGTGCATGATGACGGCGTGCCGGGCTTCGTGGCGGATATCGGCTTCAACGGCAGCTGGGAGGCGCTGGGAATCCAGGGCGCCCTGGTCCTGACGGCCATCGCCGGCCTGCTCGTGGTCCGGGCCCGGCGAGCCGAGCCGGCGAGCCGGACCAGCCCGGCCGTGTCGCGCTGAAGCCGCCCCGATCCTGAGCGCATCGGCAAGAGCCTGACCCGGCCGCGGCATTCGCCGAGCGAGCCGGGCCAACTACAGATTTTGGTCCTGCGAAGGAGGTAGCAGGGCCGCCGATCCCGGCGGCCCGCATTTGACGCGCATTCGTGAGCGCACCGCTCGATCGTCGTCTGAGCCGGGTCCGAGTCCCGGCCCCCGCACCGTGAACCCGTCGCAACGCCGCAGGCGGGATAGGTTTCCGGATCCGGGTGGTTTGCGAGACGACATCACGAGTGCACGATGGACGTCCGCAACACGACGACGCCGGCGGCCCTGGGCCACCACGCGGAACTGACCCTGCGCGGCATCGTGCTCGGGGCGGCGATCACGGTCATCTTCATGGCCGCCAACCTCTACATGGGCCTGAAGACCGGGATGACGTTCTCGTCGTCGATCCCGGCCGCCATGATCTCGATGGGCGCGTTCCGGCTGATGGGCGGGGCCGGCATCCTCGAGAACAACATCGTCCAGACCCAGGCCTCGGCCGCCGGCACCCTGTGCAACGTCGTGCTGGCGCTGCCCGGCCTCGTGCTGATCGGGCATTGGAGCGGCTTCCCGTTCTGGCAGACGACGGCGGTCTGCGCGCTGGGCGGTCTGCTCGGCGTGGCCTTCTCGATCCCCCTGCGCCGGGCGCTCGTCTCCGGCAGCGACCTGCCGTACCCCGAGGGTGTGGCCGCCGCCGAGGTCCTGAAGACCGGCCAGGAGGATGCCGGCGGCCACGGCCTGCGCGACCTGCTGGCGGCGGCGGGAGTCGCCGGGACGATCGGGCTCGCCACGACCGGGCTGAAGCTGCTGGGCGACGGGCTCTCCGGCGCGATCAGCCTCGGCGGCGCGGCCTTCCGCACCGGCACCGGGTTCTCCCTAGCGCTGGTCGGCGTCGGCTACCTGGTCGGGATCGGGGCGTGCCTCGCCCTGCTCACCGGCGTCGTGATCGCCTGGGGCATCGCGGTGCCGATCCTGACCGCGCTCGCGCCCGATGCGGGCAAGACCGCCGGGCAGGCCGCCGAGGCGGTCTGGTCCGAGCAGGTACGGCTGATGGGGGCCGGCATCATCGCGGTGGGCGGTCTCTGGACCGTGGCCTCGCTCGCCCGGCCGATCGCGGCCAGCATCCGCACCGCCCTGTCGACCAACGGCAGCAGCCTGGGCTCCGACCACCCGCGCGAGGAGCGTGACCTGCCGATCGCCTGGGTCGGGGCCGGGGCGCTCGCCCTGTGCGTGCCGCTGGCGCTCCTGTTCGGCGCCTTCGCCGGGCCGGCCGGGCTCGGCGGGACCATGATCGCCCTGGCGCTCGCCGCGACCCTGTTCACGGTCCTGTTCGGCTTCCTGATGGCCGCCGCCTGCGGCTACCTGGCGGGGCTGCTCGGCTCCTCGTCGAGCCCGATCTCGGGGATCGGGATCCTCACCACCATGGCGACCGCGCTGCTCCTGCCGCTGTTCCTCGGCCAGGTCGGCGGGCCGGACGGCGACCGGTTCGTCACCGCCATGGCGCTGCTGCTCACCGCGGTCATCGTCACCACCGCGTCGATCGCCAACGACAATCTGCAGGATCTCAAGACCGGGCAGGTGGTCGGCGCCACCCCCTGGCACCAGCAGGTCGCGCTGATCATCGGGGTCTCGGTCGGCTCGCTCGTGATCGCGCCGCTGCTCGAGCTGCTCTACCAGGCCTACGGCTTCATCGGCGCGCCCTCGCGCGAGGGGCTCGATCCGGCAAGCGCCATGGCGGCGCCCCAGGCCGCCCTGATGACCCAGATCGCCAAGGGCATCACCGAGGGCGCGCTGCCCTGGACGATGGTGCTGATCGGCGCCGGGCTCGGCGTGGTGCTGGTGGCCGTGGAGGCCTGGCTGCGGCGGCGCAACCTCACCTTCCCGGCGCTCACGGTCGGGATCGGCATGTACCTGCCGCTCTCCGTCGAGATGACCATCGCGATCGGCGGCATTCTCGGCTGGATCGCCGAGCGCCGGCTGCGCGCCCGGGTCCAGGGCCCCCGGAGAGAGGCGGTGCTGGGCGCCGCCCGCCGCCGCGGCGTGCTCCTGGCCTCGGGCTTCCTGGTCGGCGAGAGCTGCGTCGGCGTGCTGCTGGCGGCCGCCGACCTGATGGCCGGGCACAGCGGAGCGCTCGCCATCGCCGGGCCGGGCTTTGCCTCGACGGCGACCTGGCTCGGGCTGGCGGTGTTCCTGGCCGGCCTCGGGGTTTATCTGCGGCTGGTCTCCACGGTCGACGACGCGGCGCGCGTGACCCAAGTCGCATCCAAGACCGCGTGATGAACCGCGCCGTCATTGCGCGCGCAGCGACGCAACCGAGGGATACGCTACGGTTGGAGACCGCGCGCCGCACTGGCTTGCTTCGCTGCGCTCGCCGCAATGACGGGTTATGAAACAGGGGCCGTTGTCCAATCCCCGCGCCGGGAGATCGCCATGAGAACGGCCGTATCCGAGACCCGCGCGTTCCCGCTGAGCGCCGGCATCCTGTTCGGGCTGGGGCTCGGCGGGTTCTTCGACGGGATCGTGCTGCACCAGGTCCTGCAATGGCATCACATGCTGAGCAGCTGGTACCCGGTCGATTCCATTCCCAATCTCGAGCTGAACACCCGCTGGGACGGGATCTTCCACAGCGCCACCTACGTGTTCGTGGTGCTCGGGCTGTTCATCCTCTGGCGCGCCGCCCATCGCGGGCACCTGTCCTGGTCGAACAAGCTGCTGGCCGGCTCGCTGCTCATGGGCTGGGGGCTGTTCAACACCGTCGAGGGCGTGATCGACCACCAGATCCTCGGGGTGCACCACGTCAACGAGACGATGCCCCGGGACCAGTGGGTGTTCTGGGATTCCGGCTTCCTGCTCTGGGGTCTCGCCATGCTGATCGTGGGCTGGCTGCTGGTCCGGGCCGGCCGCCGGGAGCGGGCGGCGTGAGGCTTCAGCGCGCCGCCCTGCCGGCGTTCGTCCCCTGGCTTGTCCTCGGGGCGGCCTTGGTCCTGGCGACGATGCCGGCCTGGCGGCCCCTGGTCTTCGGCACCGCGCTCACCCTCGACGACCTGTTGAGCCTGCGCTGCCTGTCCGGCTGAGCCTCAGGCGCCGACCTCGCCGAGCAGCGTCTGGACGAAGCGGCGGGTGCGCGGATCGGCGGGCCGGGCGAACAGCTCGGCCGGCGGTCCCTGCTCCACGACGGTGCCGCCGTCGAGGAACACCACCGCGTCGGCGACCCGGCGGGCGAGGCGCAGGTCGTGGGTCGCCATCAGCATGGTCATGCCCTCCCGGGCGAGGCCGGCCAGCACGTCCACCACCTCGGCGGCGAGCTCGGGATCGAGCGCCGAGGTCGGCTCGTCGCAGAGCAGCAGGCGCGGGGAGGGGGCCAGCGCCCGGGCGATCGCCACGCGCTGCTGCTGGCCGCCGGAGAGGCTCGCCGGCCAGGCCTCGGCCTTCTGGGCGAGGCCGACCCGGTCGAGCAGCTCCAGCGCCCGGACCCGGGCCGCCTCCTTGGGCCATTTGCCCACGGTGATCAGCCCCTCGGTGATGTTCTCGATCACCGTGCGGTGGGGAAACAGCTGGAAGTTCTGGAACACCATGCCGGTCTGGCGGCGCACCGCGAGCACGTCCCGCCGGGCGGGCGGCGCGCCGGGCCGGAAGTCGAGCCGCTGGTCGCCCAGCACCAGGGTGCCAGCCTGCGGGATCTCCAGCAGATTCACGCAGCGCAGCAGCGTCGACTTGCCCGAGCCCGACGGGCCGATCAGCGCCGTCACCTTGCCCTCCGGCACCGTCAGGTCGACGCCGCGCAGGATCGGGTTGTCGCCGAAGCGTTTCTCGATTTTCTGGAGGGCGATCATGCCCGGGCCTCCAGGTAGCCGCCGTAGCGCCCGAGGCGCCGCTCAAGCCCGCTCTGGAGCCAGGACAGGGCGGAGCAGAGCACGAGGTAGATGAGCGCCGCCTCGACGTAGAGGATCAGCGGCTCGTAGGTGACCGCGACGATGCGCTGGGCCGCCTGGAACATCTCCGGCACGGTGATCGCGCCGGCGAGCGAGGTGTCCTTCACCAGGGCGATGAAGGTGTTGGACAGGGACGGCACCGCCACCCGCGCCGCCTGTGGCAGGATCGTGCGCCGCATCGCCTGGGCCGGGGTCATGCCGGTGGCGTAGGCGGCCTCCCACTGCCCCTTCGGGATCGACGCGATGGCGGCGCGCACGATCTCGGACGCGTAGGCGCCGATATTGAGGGTGAAGCCGATCACCGCCGCCGGGAACGCGTCGATCAGGATGCCGACGCTCGGCAGGCCGTAGAAGATCACGAACAGCTGCACGAGGAGCGGCGTGCCCCGGAAGATCCAGACATAGGTCCAGGCGAGTGCCGCCAGCGGCCGGGGCCCGAACAGGCGCGCGAGGGCGATCACCAGCGCCAGGCTCAGCCCCAGCGCGAAGGCGATCAGCGTCAGCGGCACGGTGAACCGGAGACAGGCTGCGAGCAGCGGCCCGAGCGACTGGAGCATGAGGTCGGGCCAGTGCGGCACGGGTCGGTGTTTCCTGCGGGATCGGGCGACGGTCTATACGGCTTTGCGCCGCGGATCGCGCGGGGGATTTTTCGGGTTGGTTTCGGATCACCCGCGCCTTGAGGGGAATGCGGTTCGGTGACCGAACCTGCCCGGCGGGGGCTGACGGGCTCACACCTTTCCGGACGAGGCGCGGGTCCCCTCTCCCGTGCGGGAGAGGGACAGGGTGAGGGATGCGACCTTTCCCGATAGACCTGTCCCCTCACCC
>NZ_AKFK01000065.1:0-113914 GCF_000272495.1 Methylobacterium sp. GXF4
CGGGCCGCCTCGATGGTCGCGTTGAGCGCCAGCAGGTTGGTCTGCCCGGCGATGTTCGAGATCAGCCCGACCACGTCGCCGATCCGGCCGACCGCCGTGCTCAGCTCCTGAACCAGGGTTCCGGTCTGCCCGGCCTCGGCAGCCGCACCCACAGCCAGCTTGGCGGACCCGTCGACCTGCCGGCCGATCTCCTGAACCGACACGCCCAGCTCCTCGGCGGCCGCCGCCACGGTGTTGACGTTGCTGGCCGCCTGCTCGGCCGCGGCCGCCACCGTGGTGGATTGGCTGGCGGTCTGCGAGGCGGTCGCGGTCATCGCCTGGGCGGTGACCTCTCGGTCGCCGAGGACGACACCTGACCGATGATGCCGCCGACCGCCTGCTCGAACGCCTCGGCCATCTGGCGCATGCCGGCCTTGCGCTGTTCCTCGGCGGCGCGCCGCGCCCGGGCGGTCTCTTCCTCCAGGGTCCGGGCGCGGATCAGGTTGTCCTTGAACACTTGCACCGTCCGCGCCATCGCGCCGATCTCGTTGCCGCGATCGCGCAGGGGCACCTCCACCGATGCGTCCCCGTCAGCCAGGGCCTGCATGGTCCCGGTCATGGTCCGGATCGGCTGCAGCACGAAGCGGAACAGGGCGACCAAAGCGAGAGCGACGAGCAGGCCGGAGACCAACAGGGCCGCAACGTTGCGGATCAGGACGCTGCGCGCCTCCTGGGACAGGGCCTCGGCGCGCGCGATCATCTCATCGAGGGCGGCGCTGGCGAGGTCGACGATGGTGGCCTGTTCCGGCGTGTCGAGCTTGCGCGCCTCCTGCAGCGTGATCCGCGGCGGCTCGTTCCGGGCCAGCGCGTTGGAGACGGCGAGACGCCGGGCGAGGGGCGCCCCTTCGAAATTGCTGGCGCGGGCCTTCTCGAACGCGGCTCGGACCTTGGAAGACAGATTGGACGCGGTCTCCGTGGCCGCGTTCCACGTGGCGTCGAGCCGTCCGCGCTCCTCGGCGGCCGCTACGGTCTCGGCGGGCGACCAGGGGGTGCCGGCCGACAGGGAGGTCTGGATCCGCAGGGCGACGGCGCCGAGCGCCATCCGGGTTGCCCAGGCCGAGCGCTTGAGAGCGAGGTTACGCTCGAGGACGAGGTCCGTGCGCGGGATCGCGGCATCGACCGCGTCGGTGGTCGCCGTCAGGGTGTCGAGCATGGCCTGGAGGGCCGTCTGCGCCTCCGGAACGGTGCCGGCGTCGCGCTGGGCCTTGGACACCCGCAGGGCCGCATCGACCCGGGGGCGGAGACGTTCCACGCGCTCGCGGGCCGCCTGGAGCGGACCGAGCGTCGCCTTCACGGAGGGCAGATCCAGGTCGTCCACCAGGGCCGCCGCCTCGGCGATGCCGGCCACCGCCCGCTGCCGCTCCGCGTAGAGTCCCGACAGGGTGTCGGCATCCAGGGGTTGGTCGGCGGCGAGGAATTGCAGGCTGGCGCCCCGCTCAAGCCGCGTCGCGTACAAGGTCTGAAGCAGCGCCCGGCTCGCCCGCACCAGGGAGATGCCGGCCTCGGCCTGAACCGCCTCCGTCCGCGCCGCGATGAGCGCGTTTGTCGCATAGGTGAAGATGATCAGGCCCAAGACGAAGAACACGACGCTCATCGTCGTTCGGATTGAAATATTTTGCAGGCGGATCATCGCACAACTCCAACGGCCTGGTGATAGCGCGGTGATGTCTTATACGACCGCATTTGTCGATCGTTGTGACACGCGACCTGTTTGATCTGCATCTAAACTGCGCCGAACGCGATGTTTTGCTTGGCGCATTTGCCGAATTCAAGGCGTCATCGCCAGAGTTTTTTGCCGGCTTTGTTTCAGGCCAAAGCGATTTAACGCGGCCTTTACCTTCACGAGTCGACGGGTCACTGATCATCGCGCTGACAGACCGCGTGACGCCCGGCCAACGACAACAACGTCGCGGATGTCCGGTCCGCGACGATGCCTCGTGGGGTCGATCGCCCCGCGCGCCGGCGGGCGGCTTGCGGGGCGACGGGTCAGAAGGTGATGAGCGAGGTCAGGCCGAACACCACGACGTCGGGCTTGTGCTCCGGCGTCGCGCGCCGGGTGATGTACTGGATGTTGGGCCGCACGACGACGTTGTCGGTCACGGCGATGCTGTAGAAGGCCTCGACGAAGCGTTCCTGCGCCGGCATCCGGCGGTTGGTCCGGTTGATCAGGTTGCCCTGCTCGATGGCCTCGACCGCCCGGGGATTCGGGGTCGTCTGGCCGACGCCGAGCCCGATCCAGTCGTTCGGCCGCTCCGCGCACCAGCCCTTGTAGACGAGCCCGCTCGTCACCTGGGCGGAATACACCGACGTGTCCCGGTCGCTGGCGACGGCCCGGACGAAGGCCGAGACGTTGCGGACGGTGTTGGCGGGATCCGGGCGGTAGACCTCCTGGACGCCGACGACATACAGGCCGTTCCGGCCGTCATGGTGCAGCGGCTGGCCGCGATACTGGGCGAAGGGCAGGCGCCGGTCGTTCAGGTAGACGTCGTTGCCGCCGCTGGTCTCGTACCAGCCGCCGACCTTGTAGCTGCCGGCGTAGCCCGAGCCCCCGAATTTCGGGAACCATCCGGCCTCGGACAGGATCAGCGCGCCGGTGCCCTTGCTAAAGTTGAAGCTGAAGCCGTCGACGAGGTTGTCCGGATTGACCTGGTAGGCGCCGACCTGGACGTAGGCGGTGTCCGCCGTGCCGACGCGCAGGCGGGTCGCCCATTGGCTGACCGGGAAGTTGTAGATGTAGTTGCCGGCGATCTTGCCGGTCGGGGCGCCGCACAGGGCGTTGAGCTGGAACTCGCAGGCGAAGCCGGCGAAATCGTCGCCCGACGGCATCCGGCCGATCTTCAGGTCGATCCACGGGCCGAACTTCTGATCGTACCAGAACTGGCTCAACCGCCAGATGCGGCTGCGGCCGTAGATCTCCTCGACGCTGGTCTGCGTGCCGAGATGCGCGTCGAGAGTCAGGTCGCGGCCATGCCGCTGGCTCAGCGTGACCACACCCGAGCCGCCCTCCAGGCCGAACATCTTCTCGAAATCGAACAGGCCCTTGGCGGTGAACTGGGCGGCCCCGCGCGCCAGGGTGCGAGTCCCGCCGGCCGCGTTCGTGGCGCCCTCGTAGACGTAGCCGAGGTTGAGCAGGATCCCGTGCTCCCAGAGCGTGTCGCGGACGCCGCCGAGATTGCCGAGCAGGCCGAATTTCGGGCTCACGCTCCGCGGATCCGTAGACCCCACGGCGGGCTGCGTGGTCGGCGCGGGCGTCGACGGTCGATCGAGGGGCAGCCGCTGGGGTGCGTTCGGCTCCGGTATGATCGTTGATTCGTCCGCGTTTTGGGGTGCCGAAGGCTGTGCTTGAGCCAGTCCGATACACGGACTTGCACCGATGACCAGCAAAGCGGCTGCCCATCCCGAAAGAAGTCTACGGTTCATGATCCATAACGCCCCCGAGCCGACAGTTTTCTGTTCGGCGCCATGGGCTTACAGCCTCGTAAAACCGCAGATTTCAAGCCTTTACTATCGACTTATCTTCGATCGACAAAGCATTTGAATTCGATGTCGTGCTCTTATTTGGGAAGACTGGCAGATTTTGCGCACAGACAAACGGGTTTCAATACGATTTCTTCCATCAATACGGAGCTCGCACGACCCGATAGAGATGCGAGACGATCATTCGCCCGCGACAATGCCGGCCGTGACCGCATTCGCATCGGACATCGCCCGCACCGCCCCGATCGGCAGCCGGCTTTACAAAGCCCGAAGAGCCTCGCAACAAGCGAGGACTCGCAGCAACACCGGCGGCGAAATCGACGGCGATCGGTGCGTTCGGCGGGTCCGATTCCGGCTCAGCGCGTCAGCATGCCGGCTAAATGCGCGACGAGCCGGCGCGCGACCTCGTCCTTGCCGAGGCGCGGCCAGGTCTCCATCGCGCCGTCGCGATGGATCAGGTGGACCGTGTTGTCGGTCCCGCCCATGACGCCGCCCGCGGCGGACACGTCGTTGGCGACGATCAGGTCGCAGCCCTTGCGGGCGATCTTGGCCCGGGCATGGTCCAGCACCGTGTCGGTCTCGGCGGCGAAGCCGACCACCAGGGGCGGGCGCCCGGCCTCCAGATGCGACACGGTGGACAGGATGTCGGGATTCTCGACCAGGGGCAGCGGCGCCGGGCCGGTGCCGTCCTTCTTGATCTTCTTCGAGCCGGCCTCGACCTCCGGGCGCCAGTCGGCCACCGCGGCGGCGAAGACCGCGATGTCGACGGGCAGGGCCGCCTCGACGGCGACCAGCATCTCCCGGGCGGTCTCGACCCGGACGACGCGGACGCCCGCGGGATCGGGGATCGCGACCGGCCCGGAGACCAGCGTCACGGTCGCGCCGGCCTCGGCGGCGGCGGCCGCGATGGCGTGGCCCTGGCGGCCGGAGGAGCGGTTGGCGAGGTAGCGCACCGGGTCGATCGGCTCGTGGGTCGGCCCGGAGGTCACGAGCACGCGCCGGCCGGCGAGCGGGCGCGCCGCCGTACCCGGGCGGCCCGACAGGAAGCCGAGACCCGGCGCCTCGGCGCCGGCCTCCTCCAGCATCCGCTCGAGGGCGTCGGCGATCTCCTTGGGCTCGGCCATGCGGCCGGGACCGGTCTCCGCCTCGGCCATCTTGCCGGCATTGGGCCCGACGAGGCGCACGCCGTCGCCCTCCAGGATGGCGCGGTTGCGGCGGGTCGCCGGATGCGCCCACATCTGCACGTTCATGGCCGGGGCGATCAGGATCGGCAGGGTGGTCGCCAGCAGGATCGTGGTGGCGAGATCGGCGGCGTGGCCGCCGGCCATGCGGGCCATCAGGTTGGCGGTGGCCGGCGCCACCACGACGGCATCCGCCTGCCGGGCCAGCTTGATATGGCCGATATCGGCCTCCTCGGCCCGGTCGAACAGGTCGGTATGGGCCCGCTCACCGGCGAGCGCCGCGGCGGCCAGGGGCGTGACGAATTCCTGCGCGCCCGCGGTCAGCACCGGGCAGACGCTGGCGCCGCGCTCGCGCAGGCGCCGGATCAGGTCGAGGGCCTTGTAGGCCGCGATGCCGCCGCCGATGACGAGCAGGATGCGGCGGCGGGCGAGGGTCTCGGTCATGGCGGGAAGCCTCTGCCTGAGGCAACGCGCCCGTCAAGCGGGCGCGGGGGATCAGGCTGCCGCCGGGACCGCCGCGGTCTTCAGGCCGCCGAAGCGCCGATCCCGGCGGGCGAAGTCGGCCACGGCGGCGGCGAGATCGTCCGGTCCGAAATCGGGCCACATCCGGTCGGTGAAGTGGAGCTCGGCATAGGCCGCCTCCCAGAGCAGGAAGTCCGAGAGGCGCTGCTCGCCGCCGGTGCGGATCACGAGATCGACGTCCACCGGCGAGCCGTGCATCTGTCCGGCGACCAGGGCGCCGAAACTCTCGCGGGTGGCGTCGGCACCCTGGAGCGCCTGTGCGGCCGCGATGATCGCGTCCCGGGCGGAATAGTCGACGCAGATCCGCAGGTGCAGGCGGGTGCCGGCTGCCGTGGCTTCCTCGGCGGCGGCGATCGCCTCCGGGATGCCCCGGGGCAGGCGGTCGCGCCGGCCGACCACGCTCAGCCGGGTGCCGGTGCGCGCGAGCCGCTGGGTCTCGTTGCGCAGGTAGGAGCGCAGCAGGCGCATCAGGCCGCCGACCTCGTCGTCCGGCCGCTGCCAGTTGTCGGCCGAGAAGGCGTAGAGCGTGAGCGTGCCGATGCCGAGATCCGGGCAGGCCTCGGCGGTGCGCCGGATCGCCTCGACGCCGCGATGATGACCGGCGAGACGCGGCAGGCCGCGCTGCGTCGCCCAGCGCCCGTTGCCGTCCATGATGATCGCGGCGTGCAGCCCCCCCGGCCCCGCTTCGCTTTGCATCGTAAAGTCTCCCGGCATGGGCGTATCGCTGAGGTTTATTCGGTTTGCGTTGACAATCTCTGCGCGATCCGGCGGTCTCAGGCCGGTTTCGTGGCCGGATCGAGGCCGCGCACCCCGCCCTCGGGACTTCGCTCCGCCGCGGAGGCGGCGTCGCGAACGACCTGCTCGAGCACGCCGAGATAGCCAATGAAACGCCTGCGCCCGGTTGGCGTCATGCGGCAGATTGTCTGTGTGCGGTTGAGGGCGAAGCCCTTCTCCAGGCTCACCAGGTCGGCCTCGCTGAGCACCGCGAGGTGCCGGCTGAGATTGCCGTCGGTCAGCCCGCACAGGCGCTTGAGGTCGGGGAAGGGCAGGCCCTTGGGATGGGCCACCAGGGAGGTCAGCACGCTGAGCCGGGCCCGCTCGTGGATGATCCGGTCGAGCCCCTCGTAGGAGAAGCGGCCGTCGTCGCGGTCAGAGGTCATCATCGAAGGCCCGGGCGCCGCGATGGATGATGCCGGCCAGCCAGATCTGGCCGACCACGAAGGGAAGCCCCATGGCCCAGGGCGACAGGGCATGGCTCTCGGCCGAGACGGCGAGCACGGCCAGGCCGGTGAGGAGGTACCAGGCGCCGACCCCCTGGACCGCCCGGGGCAGGATCCGCGCCGAGGCGAACAGGCCGAGGCCGACCAGGACCTGCCAGAGGCCGGGCAGCATCCAGATCTCGGCCGGCGCGAAGCGGGCGATGACCAGGGCGAGGCAAGCCCCGGCGCCGGCGGCGGGCAGGAACACCTCGATGGCGTTCCAGACCATCGCGTCGGCGAGGCCGGAATGCAGCCGGCGGCTGCGCCGGACCGCCTCGACCCCGATCAGCGCGAAGGCCACCAGGGCGGCGGCGATCCAGAGGCCGAAGAACAGGACCGGCCGCACGGAAGGGTCGCCGAGCCAGAGGGCCTGGCCGACCGCGCAGGCCAGCGCCAGGCCGCCCGTCCCGGCGACGGTGGCGGCTCCTAACCCGCGGAACGCCGTGTCGCGGGCGATCTGCGAGCGGATCGCCACGATGTCGGCCAACGCCTTGTCCAGGTCCTGCATGAGCTCCAGCCCCCGCGCTGCATCATGCTTTGCACTGCAAAGTACCGGTGGGCCCCGGCCACCGCAAGCCAATTCGCCGGGTGATGATACCGTTTTTTCTCAGCATCGGACCGCCTGGTCGAGGCCAATGCCGGGTGAATTCTACCTAAGAGTTGTAATCACCCAATTTCGCGGCGGAGAGCATCGAGATCGAGCCGCGCCGTGACCATCCGCAGGGCGCCGTCCGGATCCCGCGGCCAGTCCGCCTCCGGCCGGTCCCGGTACAGCTCGACGCCGTTGCCGTCGGGATCGCGCAGGTACAGGGCCTCGCTGACGCCGTGGTCGCTGGCGCCCTCGAGCAGGATGCCGGCCGCCTCGATCCGGCGAAGGGCGTCCGCCAGGGCGGCCCGGGTCGGGTAGAGCAGGGCGAGATGGTACAGGCCGGTGGTGCCCGGCGCCGGCGGCGACCCGCCGAGGCTCTCCCAGGTGTTGAGCCCGATATGATGGTGGTAGCCCCCGGCGGCCACGAAGGCGGCGCGCTCGCCGTAGCGCTGGGTCAGGCCGAGGCCGAGCACGCCGCAATAGAAGCCCAGCGCCCGGTCGAGGTCGGCGACCTTGAGGTGGACATGCCCGATGCGGGTCTCCGGATGGATCGGTGCGGTCATCGGCGGTCCCGTCCGTGAAAGCTTGAAAACTCCGCGCCGCAGAGGGTTTCTCGCGGGACGTGCGGGGCCCATATTGATCGCATGCCCGCTCCGAAGAAACCGCGCGCCGCTTCCGTCTCGGCCTCCTCCGCCAAGGCGTCAAAGCCCGAGCTGAAGCCGCTCGATACCTATCTGGCCGCGTTGCTGAACCCGGCGCTGAACCGCAACCGGCCGCCGCCGATCGCGCCGGAGCCCGAGAAGCCGCGGCCGGGCAAGCCGAAAGGCCGGCCCGCCAAGGAGTCGATCAGCAAGGCCGCCACCCGCAAGGTCGAGATCGCCCGCGACGGCTTCGCCGAGGCGCCGCAGGCCGGCTACGCGCTCGGCGACGCGGCCGATGTCGATCCGCGCCTCGCCCAAGCCCTCGGGCTGACCCCGCCCGAGGACGGGCCCGTGCCCGAGGGCGCCGAGCTGCCGGATCCGGGCGGCGACGGCGGCGCCTCGGCGACCGTGACGGCCCTGGAGCGGCTGCTCACCGAGGGCAATCCGCTGTTCAAGGACGGCCAGACCTGGGTGCCGCACCGGCCGGACCGGCCGCAGAAATCCGAGGGCGGCCTCCGGTTCACCCTGAAATCCGAGTTCGAGCCGGCGGGCGACCAGCCCACCGCCATCGCCGAGCTGGTGAAGGGCGTGCAGGCCCACGAGCGCGACCAGGTGCTGCTCGGCGTCACCGGCTCGGGCAAGACCTTCACGATGGCCAAGATCATCGAGGAGACCCAGCGGCCGGCCCTGATCCTGGCGCCGAACAAGACGCTGGCCGCGCAGCTCTACGGGGAGTTCAAGGCGTTCTTCCCCGACAACGCCGTCGAGTATTTCGTCTCCTACTACGATTACTACCAGCCCGAGGCCTACGTCCCGCGCTCGGACACGTTCATCGAGAAGGAATCCTCGATCAACGAGCAGATCGACCGGATGCGCCACTCCGCCACCCGCGCCCTGCTGGAGCGGGACGACGTGATCATCGTGGCCTCGGTCTCGTGCATCTACGGTATCGGCTCGGTCGAGACCTACACGGCGATGTCGTTCACCGTGACGTTGGGCGAGAAGATCGAGCAGCGCCAGCTCGTGGCCGACCTCGTGGCCCTCCAGTACAAACGGATCCAGGCGGATTTCGCCCGCGGCACCTTCCGGGTGCGCGGCGATTCGATCGAGCTCTGGCCGGCCCACCTGGAGGATCGCGGCTGGCGGATCGGGATGTTCGGCGACGAGATCGAGTCGATCGTCGAGTTCGACCCGCTCACCGGCAAGAAGATCGCCGAGCTGAAATTCGTGAAGGTCTACGCCAATTCCCACTACGTCACGCCGCGGCCGACGCTGCAGCAGGCGATCAAGGGGATCAAGAATGAGCTGAACGCCCGCATCGAGGAGCTGACCAAGATGGGCCGGCTGATCGAGGCCCAGCGCATCGACCAGCGCTGCACCTTCGATATCGAGATGATCGAGGCCACCGGCGCCTGCAACGGCATCGAGAACTATTCGCGCTACCTCACCGGCCGCCGGCCCGGCGAGCCGCCGCCGACCCTGTTCGAGTACCTGCCCGACAACGCCCTGGTCTTCACCGACGAGAGCCACGTCACCGTGCCCCAGATCGGCGGCATGTACCGGGGCGACTTCCGCCGGAAGGCGACGCTGGCCGAGTACGGCTTCCGCCTGCCGTCCTGCCTGGACAACCGGCCGCTGCGCTTCGAGGAATGGGACGCGATGCGGCCGCAGACGGTCCACGTCTCGGCCACGCCCGGCAAGTGGGAGATGGAGCGCACCGGCGGCGTCTTCGCCGAGCAGGTGATCCGCCCCACCGGCCTGGTCGACCCGGTGATCGAGGTCCGCCCGGCCCGCGCCCAGGTCGACGACCTGCTGGGCGAGGTCAAGGCGGTCTCCCAGGCCGGCTACCGGACGCTGGTGACCACGCTGACCAAGCGCATGGCCGAGGACCTCACCGAGTACCTGCACGAGAACGGCGTGCGGGTGCGCTACATGCACTCCGACATCGACACGCTGGAGCGGATCGAGATCATCCGCGACCTGCGGCTCGGCGCCTTCGACGTGCTCATCGGCATCAACCTCCTCCGGGAAGGCCTCGACATTCCGGAATGCGCCCTGGTGGCGATCCTCGACGCCGACAAGGAGGGGTTCCTGCGCTCCGAGACCTCCCTGGTCCAGACCATCGGCCGGGCGGCCCGGAACGCCGACGCGCGCTGCATCCTGTACGCGGATTCCATCACCGGCTCGATGGAGCGGGCGATGGCCGAGACCGAGCGGCGGCGCACGAAGCAGCTCGCCTACAACGAGAAGCACGGCATCACGCCCCAGAGCGTGAAGCGCGGGATCAGCGACATCCTCAACAGCGTCTACGAGCGCGACCACGTCCAGGTCGATACCGGCCTGGCCAAGGACGCGATCACGGTGGGCCACAATCTCAAGGCGGTGCTGGCCGACCTGGAGAAGCGGATGCGCGCGGCCGCGGCCGACCTCGACTTCGAGGAGGCGGCGCGCCTGCGCGACGAGCTTAAGCGGCTCCAGGCCACGGAGTTGCTGGTCTCGGACGATCCCATGGCCCGGCAGGGCGATGTCGAGCGCGAGGCCGGCAAGTACGGCCGCAAGGCGCCCCGGGGCGCCGGCCCCACCCGGATCTCAAAGCCCGACCTCGACAATATGGGCCCGGGCACCGACCGCGAGATGCCGGCCGGTGCCGTACCGTGGCAGGAGCGGCCCAAGCCGCGCTCGACCCAGGGCCTCGGCGGCCAGAAGCCGAAATACAAGGGCGGGGGCGGCCGCAAGCGCGGCTGAGCGCTTCGGCTTCAGGCGGCCCGGTCGTCCCGCCCGGCATAGCGGCTCGCCACCGCCTCGCCCTCGTCCACGATCGCCTCGGCGATCCGGAGGGCGAGGGCGTTGCAGGCCTCGTCATAGGCGTGGGGATCCGCCTGGACGGCCGCCCGCGTCACCGCGCCGACCCGGTCGCGGACGATCTCACGGGCGATGCGCAGGGCATCGGCAAACGGCTCATAGGGGCGCGGCATGGTCGTCGCTCCGGCGGCATCGGGCCATGATGGCCCGGGTGGCGGCTGCAACGGCCTTGCGGGCGAAAGTGTTCCCGCCGACGCTGGACAGGGCCGCGACCGCGTCCCAGATCGGCTTCGGTTGAAGCAGGCGAGCGACGATGACTTCCGAGACGAACCCACCGCCGGTCCTCGACGACGAGACCCTGGCCTTTGCCGGCCGGGTCTTCCAGTATGCCCGGATGGGCCATGCCGATGAGCTGGCCGAGCTGTTCGGGCAGGGACTTCCGGCGAACCTGCGCAACGACAAGGGCGACAGCCTGCTGATGCTCGCCGCCTATAACGGCCAGACGGAGGCGACCCGGGTGATCCTGGAGGCCGGGGGCGACCCCGAACTCGCCAACGACCGCGGCCAGACCCCGCTGGCCGGCGCAGCCTTCAAGAACGACCTCGCCGTCGCCCGGCTGCTGCTCCAGCACGGCGCCGCGGTGGACGGGACCGGCACCGGCAGCCGCACGGCCCTGATGACCGCGGCGATGTTCGACCGTACCGAGATGGTGACGCTGCTCCTCGAGCACGGCGCCGACCCGGATTTTCGCGACGCCGCCGGCCAGAGCGCCGCCGACATGGCCCGGGCCATGGGCGCCCAGGCGACCCCGGGCCAGCTCGACGCGGCGGCGCGGAAGGCGGGGTGAGGGTCAGGAGTTTTCGGCGGGCGCTACGGGGAGGACCGCGAGGGTCAGCCCGAGGGCCGAGACCACGCGCTGAACCGTGTCGAGGCTCGGATTCCCGGTCTGCGAGAGTGCTTTGTACAGGCTCTCGCGGCCGAGGCCGCTGGCCTCGGCGACGGCCGCCATGCTTCGGGCGCGTGCCACGTCACCCAAGGCCCGCCGGAACGCGGCGGGATCGTTCTCCTCCAGGGCGGCGGACAGGTAGGCGGCAGCATCTTCGGGCGTGCGCAGATACGTCGCCACGTCGAAGGGCCGGGTGGATGTCTCGGAACCAGCCATAGGCGGTCTCCTCAAACCGTCAGCGCGAGTTTGTGAGCACGAGCGATGTCCCGGACCTGTGAGCTCTTGTCGCCACCACACAACAGGATCACGATCGCACCGTTGGCGCGTTCGACAAAATAGACGCGGTATCCAGGCCCGGTATCGATCTTCATCTCGCTGACCCCGCCGCCGACGGATGCCAGATGGCCGGGATTTCCCTCCTGAAGGCGCACGATCCGGCGAAGGATATGGGCGCGACCTGCAACGTCGCGCAGACCAACGATCCACCGATCGAACAGCTCCGTTGTGGAAACGTCGGGCACAGCTTCTGTATCCCATAAGATACAAATCGTCGCAAGCGCCTGCGATCGTCTTGCCAAACCGTCCCCATCACCGGATCGGGTGATCTCAAACGTTCGGGAGCCGAAACGCCGTGCCGCAATCGACTTGGATCGACAGAGGATTTCGCCTTGCTTGCGCGGCGCTGGTTGCGGCGGCGCCTTTCCCAACCATCGCCGCCGAGACCCCCTGGCCGGCCTTCGGGCACGATCACAGCAACCGCAACTTCTCCGACCTCACCCAGATCGATCGCGCCAGCGTCGGGCGGCTGCGGCCGGCCTTTCTGTTCCAGACCGGGGTGACGGGCTATTTCCAGGCGCAGCCGGTGATGGTCGACGGCGCGCTATACCTCTCCACGACCCAGAACAACGTCGCGGCGCTCGATGCCCGGACCGGCCGGCCGCTCTGGACCTACACGCACAGGCCGCGCACGGAAAAGATCTTCGGCCCGCCCTCCAACCGTGGGGTCGCGGTATCGGACGGCCTCGTGTTCGAGGCGACCATGGACGGGCGCCTGATCGCGCTCGATGCCAAGACCGGCCGGGTGGTCTGGGACAAGGAGGCGGTGCGCCCGGAGGAGGGCGAGAGCGAGACCGCCTCGGATCTCGCGGGCAAGCTCGGCGGCAAGGCGGTGCAGGGCTCGAGCCGGCTCGGCTTCAAGATGCCGCCCCTGGTGGCCGAGGGGCTGGTGATCGTCGGGGTCACCGGGGCGGGCTACGGCCTGCATGTCGAGGACGAGGCCGGCGGCCTCGATGGCGGCGCCGTGGTCGGGATCGAGGGCGGCTACGGCCGGCGCGGCTGGCTCGCGGCCTACGACGCCAAGACCGGCGCGGAGCGCTGGCGCTGGTACGTCACCCCGTCGGAGGGCTGGGAGGGCGGCTTCGTCGCGCAGACCGTGGACGGCGTGCCGCTCCAGCGGGACATCGCCGCCGAGAAGGCGGCGGCGCCGGCCAACCGCGAGGCCTGGCGGGTCGGCGGCGGCTCCCTCTGGATGACCCCGGCCTACGACCCGGATCTCGGCCTGATCTTCCTCGGCACCGGCAACCCGGCGCCGCAGAATTTCGGCCTCTCGCGCCCGGGGGACAACCTCTACACGATGTGCCTCGTGGCCCTCGACGTCCGCACTGGGCAGCTGCGCTGGTATTCCCAGCAGGTGCCGCATGACGAGTGGGGCTACGATGTCGCCGCGCCGCCCTTCCTGCTCGATGGGCCGAACGGCGCCAAGGCCGTGGCCTCGGCCAGCAAGACCGGCTGGATCTACGTCCACGACCGCGCGACCGGGAAGCTGCTCACCCGCTCGGCCCCGCTGATCGAGCAGAAGAACCTGTTCGCGCCGCCGACCCCGCAGGGCACCGTGGTGGCGCCGGGGCCGCTCGGCGCCGTCTCGTGGCCGCCCACCGCCTATGACGGGCGCCTCGCCTACGTGCAGGTCCGCCACGGCGCGACCACCTACACGGTCAAGACCGTGCCGGCAGCCGGGGACCGGCCGGAGATCCGCTACACCGAGACCGGCGAGGCTAAGGGAGAGCCGTCCTTCAGCACCCTGACGGCGGTCGACCTGGCGGATGGCGGCAAGATCGCCTGGACGATGCGCTCGGGCAGCCGGCTCTCCGGCGGCACGCTGGCGACGGCGGGCGGGCTGGTCTTCTCCGGCGAGGAGGATGGGCATCTCGACGCCCACGATTCCCGCGACGGGACGCTGCTGTGGCGCTTCCAATGCGGTGCCGGCATCAGCGGCCCGGCCATGACCTACGCGCTCGACGGCAAGCAGTACCTGGCGGTGGCGGCGGGCGGCGCGTCCTTCACCAAGGCTTCCGGGTTCGGCACCGGCGACGCACTGCTGGTCTTCGCGCTGCCCGATTGACGCCCACCGAGCTTGACTGGAGGAGTTCCAGCCTTTGGCGGCGGGGATTCGTCCGGACGATGACGCACGAGCAGGGCAGGGACGGCGGGATTGCGGATGGCCAGCCGACCCACCGCGGGGCGCCGGTGATCCGGACCATCGCGATGCCGGCCGACACCAACCCGGCGGGCGACATCTTCGGCGGCTGGCTGATGGCCCAGATGGATCTGGCCGCCGGCAACGTCGCGGCGCGGCGCTCGCGCGGGCGCTGCGCCACCATCGCGGTCGACGCGATCACCTTCCACCACCCGGTCTTCGTCGGCGACGAGGTCAGCCTCTACGCCTGGCTGATCAAGGTCGGGCGCTCGTCCCTGCGCATCCAGGTCGAGGTCTGGCGGCGGGAGCGGGCGAGCGAGACCACCATGAAGGTCACCGAGGCGACCTTCACCTTCGTGGCGATCGGCGACGACCGCCGCCCGCGACCGGTGCCGCCGGAGGCGGGCGGGATGTGACGCGCCTGCGCGGCGCGTCAGGGCTTTACGATGCCGGGGACGTGCTGCCGGGGCGGGGCGCCGGCATGACGGTCTACGCTACGAGCGGCGGGTTCAGGCGGGCGAACCCCTCCTGCCGGTAATACGGACAGTGCGGATAGGGCGCGGTGACGGCGCTGGCAGCGTCGAGCGCGGCGCTCTGCTCGGCGGTGAGCGTCCACCCGATTGCGCCGAGATTGTCGCGAAGCTGCGCCTCGTCGCGGGCACCGATGATGACCGAGGACACCGTCGGCCGCTGGATCAGCCAGTTGAGCGCCACCTGCGGCACGGTCCTGCCGGTCTCGGCGGCGACCCGGTCCAGCGCCGCGACCACGCGGTAGAGATGCTCGTCATCGACCGGGGGCCCGAAACGCGCCGTCTCGTGTAGCCGGCTGCCTTTGGGCAGCTCCGAGCCCCGCCGGATCTTCCCGGTCAGGCGGCCCCAACCGAGCGGGCTCCAGACCAGGGCTCCGAGGCCCTGGTCGGCTCCGAGCGGCATCAGATCCCATTCGTAGTCCCGACCGACCAGCGCGTAATAGACCTGGTTGGCGACGTAGCGGGGCCAGCCGTGGCGATCGGCGGCCGCCAGGGCCTTCATGATCTGCCAGCCCGAAAAGTTCGACACGCCGACGTAACGAACCTTGCCGCTGCGCACGAGTCCGTCGAGCGTGGACAACACCTCTTCCACGGGCGTCGCCGCGTCGAAGGCGTGCAATTGCAGCAGGTCGATGTAATCGGTGCCGAGCCGCCGCAGCGCGTCCTCGACCGCGCGGATCAACCGGAGGCGCGAGGTGCCGGACTCGTTCGGGCCGTCGCCCATCGGAAGCCCGGTCTTGGTGGAAATCAGCGCTCGGTCGCGCCGTCCCTGGAGCGCGGCGCCGAGAATCTCTTCGGACGCGCCGCCCGAATAGACATCCGCCGTGTCGAACAGGGTAATGCCGGCCTCCAAGCAGATATCGACAAGGCGGCACGCCTGCGCGACATCGGTGTTGCCCCAAGCGCCAAAGAGCGGCCCCGAACCCCCGAAGGTGCCCGCACCGAAGCTCAGGACGGGGACTTTGAGGCCGGATCGACCGAGAGACCGGTATTCCATGGGATCGTCCTTTTCCGGCGAAAGCCGCCCTCCGCGGCCCGCCTTCGCTCACGGGGTCTCGGGATAGACGGCGCCCGCAGAGCGACATAGCGTGCCGGAGCGAACATCATTTGTGACGTGAACGACCATGGCCCGCGCCGAGACCAACCGCTCCGGCGAGATGGAAGTGTTCGTCCAGGTGGTCGAACACGGCGGATTCTCGGCCGCCGCCAGGGCCGGCCGCATGACCCCGTCGGCGGTCAGCAAGCTCGTGGCGCGGCTGGAATCCCGGCTCGGCGCCCGCCTGGTCAACCGCTCGACCCGGGCGTTCCAGCTCACGCCGGAGGGCTGCGGGTTCTACGAACGGGCGACGCGTATTTTGGCGGATATCGCGGATGCGGAGCGGAGCGCGGGGGCCGGCGAGCACCCGGTCGGCCGCATCCGGCTCAACACCAGCGCGTCCTACGCAGCCCATATCCTAGCGGGGATCCTGCCGGATTTTCTGGAGCGGTATCCCCAGGTTGCGGTCGACCTGATGCAGACCGACCGGGTCGTCGACCTGCTTTCGGAACGGACCGACGTGGCGATCCGCGCCGGGCCGCTGAAGAACTCACGCCTCGTCGCCCGCAAGCTCGGTGAGACCGCGATGGTCATCGTCGGCGCCCCGGGATACCTCGAACGCTTCGGGATCCCGGCGACCCGCGAGGACTTGGACCGCCATACCCGGCTCAGCTTCGGCTATGCGCGCGCGGTCGATGGCTGGCCGGTGACGGAGGCTGGGGCCAGGACGGTCGTGGCGCCGGTCGGACGCGTGCAGGCGAGCGATGGCGAAGCGCTTCGCCACCTGGCGCTCGGCGGCAACGGGCTCGCGCGTCTCGCCGCCTTCACCGTGCAGGCGGATATCGCGGCGGGCCGCCTGGTGCCGGTTCTGGAACGCCTGAATCCCGGCGATCGGGAGGCTTTCCACGCCATCCATCTCGGTCAGGGCGGCCCGCTGCCGTCGCGGGTGCGGGCGCTGCTGGACTTCCTCGCGGAGCGCGGCCGGGTCTCGTAGGGTGTCCCGACCTCACCCCCGCGCGATCGCGTAGCGCGTCCGCAACCGCAGGCCGAACACCGCCATCATGAACATGCAGCAGGTGGCGTTGTTGCCGTTGTAGAGCACGGTCTCGAACGAGGCCGAGACGAGGCCCAGGAACCACAGGCGCAGGAACAGCAGCGTCTCCGCGTCGAGCTCCCGGCCGCCGCGCTGCAGGTCGCGCACGGGGGCCAGCACGAAGGCCCAGACGGTGAGCACCAGGAACGGGAAGCCGCCGATCAGAGCCGTGTCGAGATAGGCGTTGTGCGAGTGGTTGGCGGTGTTGACCCAGGTCAGTTCCTCGGAGCCGCCATACATGGTCCGCTCGGTCATCCAGAAGGCGCCGATGCCCCAGCCCCGCCAGGGGCGGACCATGATGTTGTCGAGGGCGAATTGCCAGATCTCGCTGCGGCCCGTGAAGGTCGCGTCGGTCAGGAGCGCGCCGATCGCGTCCTGGATCGCCGGGACCAGGATCGAGCCGATGGAGATCAGCGAGAACCCGAGGATCGGCCCGAGCAGCAGCAGGCCGCGCAGGCCGCCGCCGGTGAAGACCCGGCACAGGCCGGTGACCGCCAGGATCACCGGCAGAAGCAGGATCGCGGTCTTGGAGCCGCTCGCCACCAGCAGGCCGATCGCCAGGGCGACGATCGTCCAGCCGAGCACCCGGCTCGCCGCGGAGGCGACGTAGAGCCCGACGATCACCAGGATCACCATCGCGGCCCCGGCCTCGTTCTTGTGCGGGAAGATGCCCCGCCACAGGCCCGGATGGCTCGGATCGGAATTCACGTCGAAGGCCGAGTGGATCGCCAGGTTCGGCACCAGGGCCACCGCCAGATAGGACGAGATCAGGATCACCAGGGCCGCGCCGGCCAGGGTCAGGGCCAGCTGCCGCGGCGACCGGGCGACCAGCAGCACCCCGGCCGACAGCATCGCCGCGATGGCGAACAGCACGAGCCGCCGCAGCGACAGGCTCGGCTCCACCGACAGGAGTGCCGTGACCCCGAGCCAGCCGGCGCAGAGCGTCAACGGCCAGGTCACCAGCGGGCGCAGGTGGCGGAACCCAATCCGGTGGATCGCCGCCGCCATGCCGAGCCCGGCCGCGACGAACAGGATCTGGGTCAGCAGGCTGCCCGCCTCGGAGGCGGCGAGCGAGGAGCGGTCGGACAGGTCCTCGAACCAGACATGGTTCCACAGCAGGACGAACACCGCCCCGTTCAGGAGCACGCGCAGCACATCCGGCACGTCGCGCGCCGCCGCGCCGGGCCGAACCCTCCCGGCCGGGATCCCGATCGCCGCGTCCGCCAAAGCCATGCCGTTCCACCGCCGGGGCCGCGGGATGCGGCGCTCCCCATTGTAGCGGCTGCGGCCACCGGGGCGATGGGGGGATCTGCGGTTGCGGCGGAGGATCTGGCGATAACCTTAGCGGGCGCCCCCACGGTGACGGCGTAGACTGGTGGATCTGGCACTGGCGACACCTCCTGGCGTATAGATCCGCTTACGGCATATTGAGGAGTGACCCCATGAAGGCCAAGGTGATGCCTGATGGGCGGATGAGCCTGCCCGCCGACCTCCGCAAGAAGCATGGGCTCGGCAACGGCGGCGAGGTCATTGTCGAAGACATCGGGGACGCCATCGTGCTCCGGACGCTGGATCAGGTGGTGGCGCGCGCGCAGGAGATGAGCCGCCGGTTGATCGGCGGCAAAGGCGGCGCCTCGGTCGAGGATTTCCTGGCCGACCGCGCCCGCGAGGCCGAGCGCGAATGACACGCTTCGTCCTCGATGCCTCGGCGCTCCTCGCGCTCCTGCTCGGAGAGCGGGGGGCTGACACGGTCAAGGCTGGGCTCGACGGCTCCGTCATGACGACCGTCAACCTCGCCGAGGTGATCAGCTACTACGCGAAGCTTGGCGTTGGACGCCGCGACATCGAGATGCTGCTGCGGCCGCTGCCGATCCGCCTGTTTCCCGTCGATGCGGCATTGTCCTACGACGCCGGCCTCTTACGTTCGATCACGCTCGAAGGCGGCCTATCGCTGGGGGACCGCTATTGCTTGGCTCTGGCGAAGCGAGAAGGCGTACCCGCTCTCACGGCGGAGCGGCGCTGGCCGGACATCGCCGGGGCCGTCGGTGTGACGATCGAGCTGATCCGCTGAGACAGGAATGCGTTGCGGCAGGACTTCTAGGCTGTGACGTTTCGTCGGTCAGAATGTTTTCGCCGCCGCTCCTGCATCGGTCGTGGCGGTTAGTCCGGTCCGACCAGGCCTCATCGCAATACTTTCGGCCCGCGCAAGAAACAGGTGCATCATGACCCAATCGGCATCCCGGGCGGTCATCGTCCAGCCCGGCGGCGGCTTCGACAAGGTGGGGTTCGGCGAGCGGCCCGTGCCCGCACCGGGCCCCGGCGAGATCACCGTGCGGCTGCGGGCGAGTTCGCTCAACTATCACGATTATGCCGTGGTCAGCGGCACCTGGGGGCCGAGCGAGCCGCGGGTGCCGATGTCCGACGGGGCGGGCGAGGTCGAGGCGATCGGCCCCGGGGTGGACGGGTTCGCGGTCGGGGACCGGGTGGTCAGCACCTTTTTCCCGACCTGGCTCGACGGCACGCCGCAGGTCGAGGGGTTCGCCACCGTGCCGGGCGACGGAATCGACGGCTATGCCCGCGAGCGGGTCACGGCGCCCGAGACCGCCTTCACCCACGCCCCCCGGGGCTGGGACCATGCCGAGGCCGCGACCCTGACCACGGCGGCGCTCACCGCCTGGCGGGCGCTCCACGACGATGCCGGGCTCAAGAGCGGCGACGTGGTGCTGGTGCAGGGCACCGGCGGCGTCTCGCTGTTCGCGCTGCAATTCGCCAAGGCGGCCGGCGCGACCGTGATCGCCACCTCGTCCAGCGACGCGAAGCTCGAGCGCCTGCGCGGCCTCGGGGCCGACCACCTGATCAACTACCGCGCCGATCCGGCCTGGGGCGAGACCGCGAAGCGCTTGACCGACGGGCGGGGCGTCGACCACGTGCTCGATGTCGCCGGGCCGGGGACCCTGGAACAGTCGATGGCGGCGGTGCGGGTTGCCGGCCACATCTCGGTGATCGGGATCCTCACCGGCGTGGCCGGGCCGCTGCCGCTGGTCCCGGCGCTGATCCGCCAGATCCGGCTCCAGGGCGTGCTGGTCGGCAGCCGGAGCCAGCAGATCGCGATGATCCGCGGGATCGAGGCCTGCGGCCTGCGGCCGATCGTGGACAGCGTCTACCCGCTGGACGAGCTCGTCGCGGCGTTCCGGCACCAGGAGAGCAACCGGCATTTCGGCAAGATCTGCGTCCAGATCTGAGGGGCCGGGATCGGGTAGGGTGGCGGCCTTCGCGGTCGCCACCCCTCCGAGCCGATGCCCACAGACCCAGCCGCCCCTTTGCTGCCCGTCGGATTCGCGGCGGTGCCGCCGGGGCACATCGCCGCCATCGTCACCAGCCTCGAGATGCTCGGGCCGCCGGTCCCGCGCCCGGCCAAACCCTTGCCGGACGGGATGGCGCTGCACCCGCTCGTCCGACCCGATTGCGAGACCTATCGCGACCTCTATCGGGCGGTGGGCGCCGACTGGCTGTGGTTCTCGCGCCTGACCCTGTCGGACGCGGCGCTGCGGGCGATCCTCGATGACCCGCGGGTGGAGATCTACGCGCTCCGCCGGGACGGGGCGGATCTCGGCCTTTTGGAGCTGGATTTCCGCGAGCCGGAGACCTGCGAGCTCGCCTTCCTCGGCCTGATCCCGGACGCAGTCGGGCAGGGGCTCGGCCGCACACTGGTCAACGCGGCGATCGAGAAAGCCTGGTCGCGGCCGATCCGGCGGTTCTGGGTGCATACCTGCACGTTCGACCATCCCGGGGCGCTCGGCCTCTATCGCCGCTCCGGCTTCACGCCCTGCGCGGTCCAAGTCGAGGTCGCCGCCGATCCCCGGCTCACCGGCCTCCTACCCCGGACTTCCGCCCCGCACGTGCCGCTGCTGGCGTGACCGCCGTGGGTGGAGACTTACGCTAGCGCCGCATCGTGTACTGCGACCGCCCGGCCGCCTGGCGCATCAGGAACGCGGCCATTTCGGCGAGTTCGGGGGCCTTGGAGCGGAAGGTCACCGAGAGGGCGAGCAGCGTGTCCTTGTGGTCGAGCCCGGCATAGACCCGCTCCTGCACGGGCACGTGGGCGGCGCGCAGCTTGGCGGCGAGGCTCACCGTATGGCGGGGCTTCACCACCGTGTCGGCATCGCCGGTGGCCAGGAAGGTCGGGGGCGAGAGCGGGCCCGCGAAGGTCGTCGGCTGGGTCAGCGGCAGGTCCGGGGCCTTGCCGAACACCTTGATCGTGGTGTCCTGATCGAGCGGCAGGAAGTCGTAGGGGCCGGACAGGCCGGCCACCGCCTTGATCGCCTTCGGGTCGACCCCGGCGGCGTTGAGGTAGCGCGGGTCGAGCCCGAGCATCACCGCGTTGTAGGCCCCGGCCGAGTGGCCGGCGAGCACGATGCGCCGCGGGTCGCCGCCATAGGCCGCGATGTTGTCGCGCACCCAGGCGAGCGCGGCGGCGCCGTCCTCGAGGAAGCCCGGGAACGCCGTCTCCGGGAACAGGCGGTAATCCGGCAGCACGGTCACGAAGCCCTGCGCGGCCAGCGCGTGGCCGACGAAGGCGTAGTCGTCCTTGGAGCCGCTCTGCCAGGAGCCGCCGTAGAAGAACACCAGCACCGGCGCCCGTTCCGCCGCGACCGTGGGGACGTAGACGTCGAGCCGGCGCCGTTGCCCCTCGCCGAAGGCCTGGTCGCGCACCGCCAGGCGGCCGCCGGCATCGCGCGGGCCGATCGCGTCGAACAGGGTCAGCGGCGAGGCGGCGGTGAAGCCGAACGCCGCGAGCCCCAGGCCGAGGAGGCTGGCGAGCGCGATGAGGAGTCGTGTCATATCCCGTCCGGTTGCCCCGATTGGCCCATTCAAGGCGTCGCTCGGGGCGGTTTGATGACGGGAGCGGGGCGACAGGTAAAAAATCAGCGCCGCCGCGCGAAGGGTGGAGGCCGGCTTTCGGGTTGGAGGCGGCGCTAGGTTCGCAGCACGATGCAGGCGCCGCCGACCTTGCGGATGCGGCCGCACAGATCGTCGGCGGCCTGCCGGCTCTGGGCCGGAAGGCGGATCCGGTAGAACGCCCGGGTGCCGCGGTTGCGCAGGCGGGTGCCGATGATCATTGGCCGCGCCTCGCCGATCACCCCGGCATAGGCGTTGCGGGCGCGGTTGAAGCTCTGCAGGGCGAGCGCCTTGGAAAAGTTTCCGGCGAGCTGGATGCCCCAGGGCGCCGCCGGGCCCTCGTTCGGCCCGAGCGCGAAGCGGTCGCCGCGGGACGGGATGCGCAGGCTGGCGGTGACCTGCATGCAGGTCACCGGCGCTTCGGGCTTGGTCTCGGCTCTGGCATCCGGCTTGGGCTCGGACTTGACGTCCGACTTGGGCTCGGACTTGACGTCCGGCTTGGCCTTCGCCTCCGGCGCCCCGCTTTCGGGATCGGTGACCGTCGCGGCGGCGCCGCCGCGCCAATCCTCGGCCGGCGCCCCGGTGATGGCGGCGACGTAGGCCCGGGTCTCGGCGGGCAGGCCACCCTCGCCGGTGAGCCATTTGCTCACGCGGGCGGCACCGCCGTTATAGGCAGCGGCCGCGAGACCGAGATTGCCGAATTGCCGCTTCAGGTCGGCGAGCAGGTGGGCGGCGTGCGGGATCGCCTGCTCGGGATCGAACGGATCGAGCAACCCGCGCTCCCGTGCCGTGCCGGGCATGAATTGCGCGACGCCCTGCGCGCCGGCCGAGCTCACGACGCCGACGCGAAAGCTGCTCTCGCGCCAGATCAGCCGGGTCAGGAACGGCACCGGCAGCCCGCGCGCCTTGGCGGAAGCGTCGATCAGCCGGCAGAGCGCCTGCTCGACGGTCTCGGTCGCGCCCTCGGACGGGGCCGCGGCGGCCGGTCCGGCCCAGAGGAGCGGGAGAAGGGCGAGGAGCGCGCCGAAGCGCAGGCGGGGGGTGATCACACAACCGCTTGTAGCGGGGCGCACGGGCGGATCAATCCGTACGGTTGGGGGGTGATGACGCGGCGGGCAGAGCCGGCCCGCGCGGTGAGCGCTACGCCTCTCTCCGACGCGTCCCGCATCCTCAGGTGCTGCGCCGCAGCCTCGAACGAGCCCTCCGGGAACCGCGCAGCCGCTCAGAGCCCTTCTGCGCAGTCCCCGCTTTGCTTCGTCATCTCAGGGCCACGACTGAAACGGGATAGACCAATCCTGTGTGCCAAACCGCTATCCGAAGCAAACATCCAGATAACGGTCCGACTCTATCTGACCCGACTGCACAGGCTTAGCTTCCACCCGACAGTGCAAGCCACGTTTTTCCTCGCCGCGCTCCGCTTTGGCCCCCGGCTTGCTTAGCCGGAAGTGTCCTTAACGCATCCGGATCGGGGGATGGGGAGCGAGATGGCAGAGGGATCGGGATTCAGTCGACGCAACCTGATTGCCATGGTCGGCGCCGCGGCCGGGAGCGCGGCCGCCTATCAGGTCATGACCAGCCTCGGCTTTGCCGAGGAATCGCCGTATCGCGGGCCGATCCGGCTCGACGGCGACCCCAAGGGCACCTCGGTGCTGATCCTGGGGGCGGGGCTCGCCGGCATGACCGCGGCGTTGGAGCTGCACCGAGCCGGGTACCGGGTGCAGATCCTCGAGTACAACACCCGCGCCGGCGGCCGGAACTGGTCGCTGCGCGGCGGCGACACCTACACGGAGCTGGGCGGCGCCACGCAACGCTGCGAATTTGACGCCGGCCTCTACCTCAATCCCGGCCCCTGGCGGATTCCCTATCACCACCACGGCGTGCTCGATTACTGCCGCCGGCTGGGCGTGGCCCTGGAGCCGTTCGTCCAGCTCAACCACAACGCCTTCCTGCACAGCGCTACGGGCTTCAACGGCACGCCGCAGCGGATCCGCACCGTCAAGGCCGATTTCGATGGCGCCACCGCCGAGCTCCTGGCCAAGGCCACCCGCAAGGGCGCCCTCGACGCGCAGGTCTCGAAGGAGGACCAGGAGATCCTGATCGAGGCTCTGCGGTCGCTCGGCGGCCTCGACAAGGATCTCGCCTATCGCGCCGGCCCCGACAGTGCGGAGTTCCGGGGCTATGCCCGGGATCCCGGCGGCGGCCTCTCGGCCCGGCCGGTCGACGGCGAGCCGATGGCGCTGCACGACATCCTGACCGGCAGGCTCTGGCGCGGCCTGCAGAATTTCCTGCTCTACGAGTTCCAGACAACGATGTTCCAGCCGGTCGGCGGCATGGGGCGGATCGGCGAGGCCTTCGCCCGCGCCCTGCCGCCGGACACGATCCGGTACGGCGCCAAGGTCACGGGCCTCGCCCAGGATGCCCACGGCGTCACCGCCACCTACCAGGATCTCGGCCAGGGCGGCGCCATTCGGCAGGCCCAGGCGGATTGGTGCGTCTGCGCCCTGCCGCTGACGGTGCTCAGCCAGATCCCGACCCAGGTCGGCCCGAAGATGAAGGCCGCCATCGACGCGGTGCCCTACGCCTCGTCCGTGAAGGTCGGCCTGCAGTTCAAGCGGCGCTTCTGGGAGGAGGACGAGCACATCTTCGGCGGCATCTCCTACACGGACTTGCCGATCCGCCAGATCTCCTATCCCTCGACCGGCTACAATACCGGCGGCAAGGGCGTCTTGCTCGGCGCCTATACCTGGAACGGGCCGAATTCCTACGAATTCACCGCCATGAGCCCCGCCGAGCGGGTGCGCCGGGCGGTGGCCTACGGCAGCCAGATCCACCCGCAATACCGCACCGAGTTCGAGACCGGGATCGCGGTGGCCTGGCACCGGGTGCCGTTCACCCTGGGCTGCGCCGGCGATTGGACCGACGCGGCCCGGGCCGAGCATTACGACAACCTCTGCGCGATCGACGGGCGGATCATGCTGGCCGGCGAGCACGCCTCGTACATCCCGGCCTGGCAGGAGGGCGCGATCCTCTCGGCGCTCGACGCGGTCACGCGGCTTCACAAGAGGGTCTTGGCAGCATGAGCATGTCTTCGATCGCCCGAACCGCCGCTGTGCTGCTGGCGACCGGCGTCGCCGCCGCCGCGCAGGAACCGGCCACCAGTGCGGCGCTGCCGTCGGCCGGGCCCCCGATGAGCGAGGGCCAAGGCTTCACCGAGAGCGGGGGCGCGGCCCTCTACGCCCAGGTCTGCGCCGCCTGCCATCAGGCGGGCGGGGAGGGCGCGACCGGCGCGGCCGCCTATCCGGCCCTCCTGCACAACGAGAAGCTCGCCAGCGCCGGCTATCCCGTCACGGTGCTGCTGTACGGCCAGCGCGGCATGCCCCCGCTCGGGCGCATGATGAGCGACACGCAGGTCGCGGAGGTGGTGAACTACGTCCGCACCCAATTCGGCAATCGGTACGGCGACGCGGTCGCCCCCGAGGATGTGAAGGCAGCACGGCCATGACCGGACAGAGATTCATCCCGCTCGCCCGCCCGCTCGCCGTGGCGCTCGCCCTGTGGGCCGGGCCGGCGCTGGCCGAGGGCATCACCCGGCACCCGATCCCGGGCTCGGACTTCCCGATCTCGGAGGCGGTCGAGGTCCCGGCCGGGCACGCGACCGTCTATCTCAGCGGCTTCGGGCCTTCGGTGACCAACCCCAACGCCGAGAAGAACTCGGTCGCCGCCTTCGGGGATACCCGCGCCCAGACCGCCTCGACCCTGACCGCCATCGAGGCGGCCCTGAAGCGCCGGAACCTGTCGCTGCGCGACGTGGTGAAGATGACGGTGTTTCTGGTCGGCGACCCGGCCAAGGGCGGGCGGATGGATTTCGCCGGCCTGATGGAGGCCTACCGCGAGCAGTTCGGCACGGCGGCCCAGCCGAACCTGCCGACCCGTTCGGCGGTCCAGGTGGCGGCCCTGGCCAATCCGGGCTGGCTGGTGGAGATCGAGGTCACCGCCGTGCGGCCGTGACCGGGGGCGCCGGCCTCCGATCCCCTGCAACCTCCCATCCCGGTGCCACCCGGTCAGGCCGCCCCGTCATCGCGCGTGGCGGCCCGATCCTCGCGGAAACCGGTCTCCCGTTGCCGGGGGTGCCGGACGTCGCCTCACGCCGCGGCCCGGGCGACCCGTTCGTGGTCGACAAGCCAGGCCTGGAAGGGCTCGACCTCCAGCGGGCGCGCGAAGAAGTAGCCTTGCGCCTCGTCGCACTGCATCGCCAGGAGCTGATCGACCGCCTCGGCGGTCTCGATGCCTTCCGCGACCACGCGGTAGCCGAGATCGTGCGAGAGGCCGATCATCGAGCGGACGAGCGACATCTCCTTCTCGCCCTCGCCGAGCTTCAGCACGAAGCTGCGGTCGATCTTCACGACATGGGCCGGCAGATCCTGGAGATAGGCGAGGCTGCTGTAGCCGGTTCCGAAATCGTCGATGGCGAGGCGGATGCCGGCGGCGGCGAGCTCATCCAGCTGGCGCCGCGCATGGGTGGCATCCTGCATGATCGCGCTCTCGGTGATCTCCAATTCCAGCTGCGCCGGCTCGAGATCGTGGCGCCGCAGGGCGTCCCGGACGGAGGTGCCGAAATCCGTCTCGTGCAGGTTGGCCGCCGAGACGTTGACCGAGATCACGATCGCGCGGCCCGCCGCCCGCAACCGGCGCGCCTGCGCCAGGGCCGTCTCCAGGACGAAGGCCGTCATGGCGTGCGCATGGGGCGAATGCTCGATGACCGGGACGAACTCGCCGGGGGACACGGCCCCCAGATCCGGGTGGTTCCAGCGCAGTAGCGCCTCCGCGCCGATACACCGCCCCGTGGGCAGATCGATCCGCGGCTGGAACACGAGGCGCAGCTGGTCGCCGGCGAGCAGCGCCGGCCCGAAATCCCGCAGCAGGCGGTATCGGCGCCGATAGGCGGCATCGGCCACGGACGAATAGATGCCGACCAGATCGGGCGACGAGCGCGCCTCCTGGACCGCGCCGTAGAGGGCGCGCAGCACGTCCTGCGGTCCCGTCGCGCGGGGCACGAAGGCGGTGACGCCGATGGCGCTGGTCAGGAGCATTCCGGTGATGGAGCGCTGCTGCTCCTGCCGCTGTCCCTCCGTGAGGTAACGGACATACTCGTCCTGCACGACGCCCCGGGGCGCCAGGAAGGCGAATTGCGTGGCCGCGGTGTGGTAGAGTTTGAGCTCCGAGCCGATGGCCCGCTGTATGCCGAGCGCCGCGTCCCGGATCAGATCGTCGATCCGGCCCAGGCCCATGACGCGGGCATAGTCATTGACCTGCTCGGGACGCGCGAGATCGATCAGCACGGCGAGCCGCGACTCGTCGGGGCGCTCGGCCGCCAGATCGGCGAGGTCATCCAGGAACTGGTCCCGGCTCGGCAGGCCGCTCAGCGGGTCGATCCGCCCGAAGGCATGCTGCAGCTCGATCTGCGCCATGACCATTGCGGCGAGATCCTTGAGCGCGGCGATCTCGGACTCGATCACGGAGCGCGGCTCGGTTCCCAGGACGCACAGGGCGCCGAGCCCGTACCCGTCGCGGGTCACCAGCGGCGCGCCGGCATAGAAGCGGATGCCGGAGCGGCCGAGCACGCTGTCGGCGTAAGCGGCATCCTGCTGGAAATCGGGGATCACCAGGACGTCGGTGGTCTCGGCGACCTGCGCGCAGGGCGCGCCTTCCCGCGGGATCGACCCGTGGTCGACGCCGACGCGCGACTTGAACCATTGCCGGTCGCGGTCCGTCAGCGACACCGCGGAGATCGGCAGATTAAAGATCTGGCTCGCCATCCGCGTGATGCGGTCGAAGCTCTCGCTCGGCGGCGTGTCGAGGAGGTCGAGTTGGAGCAGCGCGCCCAGGCGCGCATCCTCACGACGGTCTCGGTGCAGGGTTTGGGACATCGAACGACGGCGTGCCTCCGTGCGGCGAAGCGACGGGCGGGATTGTCACCGGGTCCCGACCTCGGCTCGCCCAGGTCCATCTGACGGCTTAGACCTTGCCAATTCCTGTTTTCGACAGAACAGCCGCCGAAGAGGCTGAAAATTCCGTAACTTGTGGTTGATCTCCCGGGAGCGGATCGCCCGTTCGAGGCCGCATCGCGTTGGAGCTGGGTAACCTGACGTGGTCCGTCGAACCCCCTTCACGCGACCGCGAACACCCGCGCGCCTCGCGGGCGCTCTCCGGCGGGCCGCGCGCTCCCTGGCGGGCTCCTGCGCGGGCACCACCGGCTTCGCCGCCTGGAGACGATGGGACGGGTGAGAGAGCCGCGGGATGGATCGCTCCGGCTCGGGCGCGCCCGGTCATGCGGCCGAGCGTTCCTGAAGGGGCACCGCGCCGAGGCTGCGCTCGATGACGGCGCACAGACGGGCGCGATCGAACGGCTTTCCAACGTGCCCGTCCGCGCCCGCTGCCAGAAGGTTCTGGACCTGCTCCGGGAGGACGTGCGCGGTCATCGCGATAATCGGCACATGGCGCGCCGTCCCTTCCAGATCACGAATGTGCCGAATGGCAGTCATGCCGTCCATCACCGGCATCTCGACATCCATCAAAACCAGATCGTAGGCCTGCTCCCGGACCATGGTCACGGCCTCCTGCCCGTTGCAGGCCGTGGAGATGCGATAGCCCATCGCCTCCAGAACCATCTGGGCGATCTCACGGTTGATGGCCCCGTCCTCGACGAGAAGCAGGTGCGCGCGCCGCGGCGTGTCGCTCGCGCTCGAAACAGGCGGAGCCGTGCCGGTGACGTGATCGAGCGCCTGACTGCCCAGCGGCTCACGCGGAAGCGTGACGCTGAACCAGAACGTTGAGCCCTCGCCATCCCGGCTCTCCAGGCCGATCGTGCCGCCCATCGCCTCGATCAGGCCCTTGGCAATGGCCAAGCCCAGCCCCGTTCCGCCGAAGCGCCGGGTCGTGCTGCTGTCGGCCTGTACGAAGCGGGTGAAGAGCCGCGCCTGCGCCTCGACCGGGATGCCGATGCCGGTGTCGCGAACAGAGACGCGCAGATCGATCCCCGCCGCCGTCGCGGTCCGTGTCAGAACGACGGTCACGGAGCCATGTTGCGTGAACTTGACCGCGTTGTTGACGAGGTTGAGGAGCACCTGCCTCAGCCGCGTCTTGTCCCCCATGACGCGCGGCTCGTCGCTCGCGTCGCCCTCGCATCGCAGGTCGAGCCCTTTGCGCTCGGCGGTGCCGGCGACGAGCGCGACGGTTTCCTCCACGAGGGCGCGCGGCGAGAACGGCTCGGCCTCAAGCACGACGCCATCTGCTTCGATGCGGGCGTAGTCGAGGATGTCGTTGACGACACTCGTCAGGACCTCGCAACCGACCCGCATCTGATCGATGCAGCGTTTCTGGTGCGGGGTAAGGCTGGACTCGTCGCGCAGCAGGTCACCGAACCCGACGATGGCATTCAGCGGCGTGCGCACCTCATGGCTCATCGTCGCCAGGAAATCGCTCTTGGCGCGTTCCCCGGCTTCTGCGCGCGCCTGTGCCGCTTCGGCCCGGTCCCGTGCCTGGGCCAATTCCGCGGTCCGTTCGGACACCCGTCGCTCGAGATCGCAATTGGCCTGCGCGAGAGCGCGATCGCGTTCGCCCAGGCGCGCCAGCAATCCGGTCAGGGCGCCCGTCAGCTCGGAGATCTCCAGATACCCGCGCGGCTTCGGCAGATGGGCCTCGGCGGTGTCGTGGCCGATCGTGCTGGCGGCACCCGCGAGGGCGCGGAGCGGTCCGGCCAGGTACTCTGCCGCCCACCAACCGAGCAACGCGAAGAGCAGCGTGAAGGCCGCGCCGCCGAGCATCAGCCGGTTGACGATCGGACTGGAGATCGCCTTGGCGACCTCGACGGGCTGACGGACCAGGACGGTCCAGGGCAGCGTCGGTCGATCGACGGACGGTCGCGCGCGGCTCGCGCCGATGAAGTAATCGCCGCCTTCGGGCCATGTGCCGCGGGTGCTCGTGAGTTCGGCGCCGGCGGTCAAGGCCGGGAGCGTCGGCAGTTCGGCCTCGATCCTCCGGCCGGCCTGGTCGCCGGGGCCGAGGATGACGGTCCCGTCACCCGCGAGGATGAGCACCTCGACGCTCGGCTCGCGCTTCAGGGCCGTCGCGATGGCCGCCCGGCTCATCTCGCGCATCCACGTCACGCTGAGATGCCCGCCGACAACGCCGACATGGGCACCGGTCGAATCGCGCAGCGGCACCGCTACGTCGACGAAGCGTCGGGGCTCACCGTAGAGCAGCGCCGGCAACCGCGTCGCGAGAAGTTTGGCCTCATGGATGTCGATGACGGTCGGCGCCCGGATGCCTTGCTGGAACCACGGGCGCGCCGCGACGCTCTCGCCTTCCAGCATGCCGCCGGTGCTGGCCACGACCGTGCCGGCCTGGTCTGCGAAACCGATCCAGGCATAGGCCGGGTAGCTTTGGCGCAGGGCATCCACCCAGGCGCGCCGTGTCTCGGGCGTCGTGGCGTTCGTCCGCGCGACCGAGGACAGCACGGCCATGTCGCCGAGCCGCTCGGTCATGTTCGCGTCGATGATCTGGCGCAGGTGCTCGGCGAGCTCGGCCGCGTGAGCCTCGGCGCGGATCTGGACACGTGCGGAGACGAATTGCGAGACCACGGTCGTGGCGGCAGCGGTGAGCAACAGGGCTCCGACTGCGAAGATGAGGGCGAGGAGCGTGCGCAGCCGCATGACGATAACAGACCTGAGACGCGCGGTGATGGCACGAGGCGGTTAATTCGAAACTCTCTGCGCCCAGAAAATCTTGCGAATAGGTCTATTCCCAGCGCCGTCCGGTCCGCCTCCGGTCTCTCCGGGGGAGCCGGGAAGCGAAGGCTGGATTTCGAAAACGGGATCTGAGGACGGCGCGCCACGGGCCGGAACCGGGCGCGGCCGGGCAGCAGGCCGGCCCGCGCCACCGGCCCGATCCCGATCCATCGCGAACCCGCTGTCTACCGCACGCGGCTCCCCGGCTCCGACGCCCAGGCCGGCGCGTCATCTCCGAGGTTGCGGGCGGCCCGGTCCCAGCGCAGCGCGGCACCGGCCACCGTCAGCGGCGGGCGCAGGCGACGGGCCGGGCCCCAGGAGGTCGGCTCGACTTCCGGGGCGCGATCCTCCGGCGTCTCGGGGGCGAACGCCGGCTCCGGTCCGGCCGGCCCGGCCGCGATCAGGAACGCCGCCGTCCGGGCGAGCGACAGGCGGGCTTGGCCGCCGGTCCCGTCCGAGAGGCGCCGGGCCAGCAGGCGGAGCACGGAAGCCGCCATGAGGTAGCCGGTGGCGTGGTCGAGCGCCTGGACCGGCAAGGGCACCGGCCCCTCGGCCTGCCGCCAGGCCTGGCCGGCCTGGGCGAGGCCGCAGCTCATCTGGACCAGGCTGTCGAAGCCGCGCCGTCCGGCCCAGGGGCCGGTCCAGCCATAGGCGTCCAGCGACACGTCGATCAGGCCGGGGGCGAGCGCCCGCCGCGCCGGAGCGTCATAGCCGAGGCCGTCCAGGGCGCCGGGACGGTAGCCGTGGACCAGCACGTCCGCCCCCGCCAGCAGCGCCTCGAAGGTCGCCCGGTCGGCGGCCCGCCGCAGGTCGAGACGGGAACAGGTCTTGCCCAGCGTCATCTCGGGCACCAGGGCCGGCTCGTCCCAGTCGGGCGAATCGATCCGCAGCACGTCGGCGCCGAACCCGGCCAGGAACCGGGTCGCCACCGGCCCGGCGAGCACCCGGGTCAGGTCGAGCACCCGCAGCCCCGCCAGCGGCCGCTCCGTCCGGGGCCGCCAGCGCGACGCGCTCCGGTCGGATCCCGGCGCGAACGCCACCAGGGGCTCGGCCGAAACCGCCCGGCCCTGGGGATGGGAGGCCCATTCTTCCAGCCCGCGCATCTCGGCCGCGCAGCCGCCCTCCGCCAGGATCGCCGCCTCCAGTTCCGCCTTGGCCCAGCCGGCCACGGCCCGCGCCATGCCGGCCCGGTCGGCCTGGGCGCCGAGCACCCGCTCGGCCGCCGCCCGGTGATGCGGGGCGTTGGTGTGGAGCCGGATCCAGCCATCACGGGTCCGGTAGTCGCCGGCCACCGGATCCCAGGGCGCCGGCACAAGCCAGCCGTCCGGCCGCAGGGAGGTCGCGAACCAGGCGGAGGCGAGCCGGCGGTCGACCGCGACCTCTCCGTCGAGGCCCGCAACTTCCGCGAGCGCCACGCCGGCGGTTGCGATCGAGGCCGCGGCGAGCTCGGTGACCCGGAACGCGGAAGGGAGGGCGCCGGTCCCGGTGATGCGCGGGGTGGGCGGACGCTGCGCAGAACCTGCGCCGGGAAGGCGGGTCTGCGCGGCCAATGCGTCGACGAGATCCGGCATGGCGAGTCCCCGGGCTGCTGGCGACGCGCATGATCGCGCATCCGCGGCCGGGTAGGCTAGGGTGCCGGCCGCGCTATAAGGGTGCCATGTCCGAGGCCGAAACCCCGCCGCTCCTGTCCGTCGAGGGCCTGTCCGTCGCCTTCCGCTCCCGCGAAGGCGAGACGGCGGCGGTCGATTCGATCGGCTTCACCATCCGCCGGGGCGAGACCGTGGCGCTGGTCGGCGAATCGGGCTCCGGCAAGTCGGTGACCGCCCTGGCAATTCTGCGGCTGCTCGACGGCGCGGCGCGCCAGAGCGGAAAAATCCTGTTCAAGGGCCGGGACTTGTCCAGCCTGCCGGAGCGCCAGATGCGCGACGTGCGCGGCGCCGACATCACCATGGTGTTCCAGGAGCCGATGACCTCGCTCAACCCGCTCCACACGATCGAGCGGCAGATCGGCGAGGTGCTGGGGCTCCATCGCGGCCTGTCCGGCAAGGCCGCGCGGGCGCGGATTCTCGAGCTTCTGGAACTGGTTGGCCTGCGCGACGCCGAGCGCCGCATGGGCGCCTACCCGCACGAGCTCTCCGGCGGCCAGCGCCAGCGGGTGATGATCGCCATGGCGCTCGCCTGCGAGCCGGACCTGCTGGTGGCCGACGAGCCGACCACCGCCCTCGACGTGACGGTCCAAGCCCAGATCCTGGCGCTGCTCGCCGACCTGCAGAAGCGCCTCGGCATGGCGCTGCTGTTCATCACCCACGATCTCGGCATCGTCGAGCGCATCGCCGACCGGGTCTGCGTGATGCTGAAGGGCAAGATCGTCGAGGCCGGCGAGACCAAGGCGGTCTTCGCCAACCCGCGGCACGACTACACCCGCCGCCTCATCGCCTCGGAGCCGAAGGGCCGGGCCAACCCGGTCCCGGCCGACGCGCCGCCCCTCGTCGAGGCCGGGCCGCTCAAGGTCTGGTTCCCGCTGAAATCGGGGGCGTTCCGGCGCGTCACCGGCCACGTCAAGGCGGTGGACGGGGTGTCGCTCACGGTCCGGGCCGGCGAAACCGTCGGCGTCGTCGGCGAATCCGGCTCGGGCAAGACCACGCTCGGCCTCGCCCTGCTGCGGCTCACCGGCTCGGAGGGACCGATCGTGTTCCTCGGCCAAGCCATCGACGGCTTCACCGTCAGGCAGATGCGCCCCCTGCGCCGGGACATGCAGGTGGTCTTCCAGGACCCCTACGGCTCGCTCTCGCCGCGCATGTCGGTGGCCGACATCGTGGCCGAGGGGCTGATCGTGCAGGGCGCGGCGCGCTCCCGGGCCGAGCGCCGGGCGGTGGTCGCCAAGGCGCTCACCGATGTCGGGCTCGACCCGGCCGCCATGGACCGCTACCCGCACGAATTCTCGGGCGGCCAGCGCCAGCGCATCGCCATCGCCCGGGCCATGGTGCTCAATCCCCGCTTCGTCGTGCTGGACGAGCCGACCTCCGCGCTGGACCGCTCGGTCCAGGCGCAGATCGTGACGCTGCTGCGCGACCTGCAGCGCGAGCGCGGCCTGGCCTACCTGTTCATCAGCCACGACCTGAAGGTGGTCCGGGCGCTCGCGAACTACGTGGTGGTGATGCAGAACGGTCAGGTGGTCGAGGAAGGCCCCGCCGAGACGATCTTCGCCGATCCGCAGACGCCCTATACGCGGGCGCTGTTCAAGGCGGCCTTCGCCCTCGACAGCGATGTCGCCACCGAGCTGGAGCCCGCCTGACGTGGCCCGCGCCCTCCTCATCGTCCTCGATTCCGTCGGCATCGGCGGCGCTCCGGATGCCGCCGCCTACGGCGATGCCGGCTCCGATACGCTCGGGCACATCGCCGAGGCCTGCGCGGCCGGACGCGGCGACCGGGCGGGCCTGCGCGCCGGCCCGCTGCGCCTGCCTCATCTCGCCGAACTCGGCCTCGGCCTCGCCGCCGCCGGAGCCTCCGGGCGCATCCCGCCGAACCTCGCGCCTGAGGGGGAGCCGCGCGGCGCCTACGGCCATGCCGTCGAGACGGCCGCCGGCAAGGATACGCCCTCCGGTCATTGGGAGATCACCGGCCTGCCGCTGCCCGAGCCCTGGGGCCATTTCCCGGACACGCGGCCGGCCTTCCCTCCCGCGCTGGTCGAGGCGCTGATCGCCGAGGGCGGCCTGCCCGGCATCCTGGGGGACCGGCACGCGCCGGGCGTCGCCATCATCGACGCGCTCGGGGCCGAGCACGTCCGGACCGGCAAACCGATCTGCTACACCTCGGCCGACAGCGTCTTCCAGATCGCCGCCCACGAGGAGACGTTCGGGCTGGAGCGGCTCTACGCGCTTTGCCGCGTGGCGCGCCGCCTGTGCGATCCCTACCGGGTCTGCCGGGTCATCGCCCGCCCGTTCGTGGGCTCGGCGGAGGCGGGCTTCCGCCGCACCGGCAACCGCAAGGACTTTGCCGTTGAGCCGCCCGGCCTCACGCTTCTCGACCGGGCCGAGGCCGAGGGCCGGGCCGTGGTCAGCATCGGCAAGATCGGCGACATCTTCGCCCACCGCGCCACCGGCCGCGAGATCAAGCCCGGCGCCAACGCGGCCTGCCTGCAAGCCGGGCTCGACGCCCTGGCCGACCTGCCCGAGGGCGGCCTGATCTTCGTCAACCTCGTGGATTTCGACACGGAGCACGGCCATCGCCGGGATGTGCCCGGCTACGCCGCCGAGCTGGAGGCGTTCGACGCCCGCATGCCCGAGATCCTGGCGGCGCTTCAGCCCGGAGACCTCGCGGTGATCACCGCCGATCACGGCAACGATCCGACCTGGACGGGGACCGACCATACCCGCGAGCAGGTGCCGGTCCTGGCCTTCGGCCCCGGCATCGCCTCCCGTTCGATCGGCCGGCGCGACACGTTCGCCGATATCGGCGCCACCCTGGCGGCTCATCTCGGGCTTTCCTGGGACGGCGCCGGCCGCGTCTTCCTGTAGGGAGCTGCACCATGCGCGACGACGACGACAGGCCCCGCAAGGCCGTGGCCCACGAGATCGGTCAGCCGCTCGATACGCTCTCGCTGGCCGACCTCGACGCGCGCATCGCGCTGCTGCAGGCGGAGATCGCCCGGATCGAGGCGGCGCGGGCGGCCAAGCACGCGGCGCAGGGCGCGGCCGACGCCTTCTTCAAGCGGGGCTGACGCTGTTGGACCGCACCGAAACCCTCGCGGCCCTCCGGCGCGGCGACCTGGCGGGAATGGGAGAGCTGCGGCTGCCCGACGGGCTCTCGGAATTTCCCCGCGAGATCTTCGGCCTCGCCGACACCCTGGAGGTGCTGGATCTCGGCCGGGGCAGTCTGACCGACCTGCCGGACGATCTCGGGCGGCTGAGCCGCCTGCGCGTGCTGTTCTGTTCCGGCAACCCGTTCGAGCGCCTGCCGCCGGTGCTGGGCGCGTGCCCGACGCTGAGCCAGCTCGGCTTCCGGGGTTGCGGCATCCGGGAGGTTCCGGCGGACGCCCTGCCGCGCGATCTGCGCTGGCTGACCCTCACCGACAACCGGATCGAGACCCTGCCCGACGCCCTCGGCGCGCGCCCGCGTCTGCAAAAGCTGATGCTGTCGGGCAACCGGATCGCGCGCCTGCCCGAGGGCCTCGCGGGTGCGGACAACCTCGAACTGATCCGCCTGTCCTGCAACCGGCTCGACGCCCTCCCGCCCTGGCTGGCGCGCCTGCCGCGCCTGGCCTGGATCTCCTACGCGGGCAATCCCGCCGAACCGGCGACGGAGCCCACCGTCTCGACATCCGTGCCGTGGTCGGCGCTAGAGGTCGGCGACCTGCTCGGGGAGGGGGCCTCGGGCCGGGTCCACCGGGCGGTCTGGCACGCGCCTTCGAGCATGCAGGCGGTGGCGCTCAAGTTGTTCAAGGGCGCGATGACCAGCGACGGTCTGCCGGAGCGCGAGATGGAGGCCTGCCTCGCCGCCGGCACCCATCCGGCCCTCACCGGCGCCCTCGGCCGGCTCGCCGACCATCCCGACGGCGCCCAGGGGCTGCTGCTGCGGCTGCTCCCGGCGCAGTGGCGCGTGCTGGCCGGCCCGCCGAGCCTGGCGAGCTGCAGCCGCGACGTCTACGATCCGGCCCTGCGGCTCAGCCTGGACAAGGCCCTGCGGATCGCTCGCGCCGTTGCCGAAGCCGTGGCCCATCTGCACGGGCGCGGCCTGATCCACGGCGACGTCTACGCCCACAACACCTTGTGGGATGCCGAGACCGGTGCGGCCGTGCTCAGCGATTTCGGCGCCGCCTCGGCACTACCCAGGGGCGCGGTCGGCGCGGCGTTGGCGCGGGTCGAAGTGCGGGCGGTTGGCATCCTGCTGGGCGAGGTGCTGGATTGCTGCGACGCGGCGCCCGATGCGTTGCGGGCTCTGGCAACGGCTTGCCTGCAGCCTGATCCGGCGCAACGACCCGACATCGAGGACGTGATCGCCGAAATCGGACGGGCGGCAGAGTAAAGTTTCGTAAAAGTTCTCGCCGCCAGCGATGTTCCATTGCAAGCAGCGCCGCCGAGGGGCGATCTTGATCGTCCTCTCAGGTGACGGCAGCGCGTGTCATGGACGATCTCAGCATCAAGTCTTTAGGAACCATTCCAGAAACACTGCTGATCCCGCTCGCGGCCCGGATGACCGCGCCCGATCGTCACCCGGATCTTCAGTTCCGGGACGCCGAGGCAATGCGGATCGGGACGGCGCTCGGCTTCGATCCCGCGCGTTTCGCCCGGGATACCGGAAGCATGCGCGGGTCGGTGCTCCGGGCCCAATGGTTCGACCGGATCACTGAAACCTTCATCGCGTCCCACCCGGCCGGCCTGTGCGTCAGCATCGGCTCCGGGCTGGACGACCGCCCGTCGCGGATCCGCTTGCCTGCCACCGTGGACTGGGTCGACGCGGATTTCGCCGACGTCGTCCGTCTGCGCGAAGCCTTGGTCGCCCGGCGCGCCAATGTCCGGACCATCAGGGTCACGGAAACGGAACCGCTTGCCTGGATGGACGAGCTCGGCTGGACGCCCGGGCGGCCGACCCTGGTTCTGGCGGAAGGCGTCTCGATGTATCTATTGCCGTCCGTGGGCGAAAATCTGTTGCGCGGGCTCGTCGACCGTGCGGCGCGCAACGGCGCCTTGCTCGAACTGGCTGCCGACTTCGCATCCCCGATCATGGTGCGGCAGTCGCGGCGAAACCCGAGTCTCGCCAAGACCCGGGCGTCGTTTCGCTGGGCGGTGCCACGCCCCGAAACCGTCGGCGACATCGCCCCCGGCCTCGCTGTGATCGAGGCGGTCGATATCACCCGGCGCTGCGGCGCGCTGGCTCGGACCATGGCGAGCCTGCACCGGCTTCTGACCGGCCGCCCCGTCTATTTCTGCGGCCACTACCGCTTCCGACCCCGTTGAACACGCCTGGCGGGTCCGCCGACCCACCGGGCGGCAATCATGCCGGTTGAACCCGAAGACACCGCCGGAAGCTGCCCGTCCCGATCTTTCGAGCCGATCGCAAGCACAGACGACGCTCACGCATCGGGCGCCGCGACGATCACCGGCGTCTCCTGCCTCAGTTCCTTGGAGACATACCAACTGTCCCACTGAGAGAAGTGCCGATAAACCCTGACATAGCCGTTCGACGCGAGAAGCGCGTCGATCGCGGCCTCGTTCCTGGGATTGTTCTCGACCGATATGACGTTGAATCTGCGGCTGAAACTGTAGGCCGACAGGATGTCGAGCTCGCTGCCCTCCGTGTCGATCGACAGATAATCGATGCGTTGCGGAGCCCCGTGCTCATCGAGCAGATCATCCAGGGATATGGTCTCGATCTCGATCCGTTGGCCGCGGCTGCGCGTGTCAGCGAAATGATCGGCATCGGCATAGCGGGCGATACCGCTCAATTCGGGATCGCTGTCGTTGGTCGCGAGGAAGGTCACGGTCTCGTGCGATTTCGAGGAGACGCAACGGTGTTCGATCGCCGCGTCCCGTTCGGCCGCCAATGCGGAATGCCAGATCGGATTCGGCTCCGCGAGAATGCCGGTCCATCCGAGCGTCTTCTCGAGCAGCCACGTGTTGCTGTTCTTGATGCCGTTCGTCGCACCGAATTCTACGAAATAACCGCCCGTCTTCTCATCCAGCTCGAAACAGACCCAGAGATCCTGGAGGATCTGCGATTTCGAACGGGCCCTGCGCGCCAGACAATACCCGAGGAACGCAGCATCACGACTCAGTATGAGGCGCCGAACCTCTTTTCTATTGAGGCGAAGAGCGTTGAATAAAAGTCTTTGGACGGAGGCATTGTCGAACAGCTTGTTGCCAAGACCTGCAACGCCAGACAGGATCAATTCCTTTGGAGCCATCACTATCCGGCCTAGATACATGAGTATACGCAGCGAGATAATGGCCCTTACTGTAATGTCAAGGACATGATCCTACCGCGTCCGGAAAGGTCCCAACCGGCTCGGCCCTGTCCTGGACCGATGGTTCAAGTGGCCGCCCTGAAACGTTTGTGATCTTCAGCTGCTCGGCCCCGGGGCGCCTCGACCAGCGCCCGCTTCGTGCGGGTCCGGATGCCGGGCGATCGGGCGTCGTCACCGCCGGACCGGACAGAGGGCCCACGCTCCGCGGCCGCCCGGCACCGTTCCGAAGACCCTGCAGTCGCCCCGCCTATCGAGCCGGCGGCGGCCCCGGATCGATCGCCGGCAATTCGTTCGCTGGCAGCCCTCCGCCGGCCTGGACCTGGGCGCCGCCGACGCCGCGGGCGCGGTTGGCCAGGGTCACGGTCAGGCGCTCGGCCGCTTCCGGCTGCATCGCCGAGAGCACTTCGGACATCTTGCGCGGGTTCATGGCCAGGACGATCGGCACCAGGACGTCGTGCCCCAGGCGGTCGAACACCCGGGCGGCATCCTTGGGCTTCATCGTCTCGTACATCGTGACGATGTTCTTGAGCCCCTGCTTCTCGGCCTCCTCCCGGGCCTTGGCGGCCGCGTCGACCTTCTCCTCGGCCTGCTTCAGGTCGCCGAGCCCGGTCTCGAGCTTGCGCTCGGCCTCGTTGAGCATCTTCTCGCGCAACTCCAGCTCGTCGTTCCTCTGGCGCAGCGCGTCGCGACGGGCGCCGAGCTTCTCCAGCAGCGCGCGCTCGGTCGGGGAGCCCGACCCCGCCTTCGCCGGCTCGGGGGCGGGCGGCTCCTGGGGCTTCTCGGCCGGCGCCGCGGGCGCCTCGTCCTTGGCCCCGACCGAGCCGGTGGTCAGAGGATCGATCGGCTCGTAGCCGGTGCGGGCGCGGGCCACCGCCCGGCTGTACTCTGGCAGGGTGCCGGCCCCCGGCAGGCCGACCTGCACCAGGGTGAGCAGCTTGAGCACCAGCAGGCCCCCGGCCGCGATCGCCACGGCATCGATCAGGCGCAGCCGCATCGTCCGCGTCGGCTTCAGGCGCGGGCGGCGCAGGGCCGTGGCCGGCCGCTGCGCCGCCGTCGACGTGGGCTTGGGCTTGGGCGCCGGCGGGATCTTCGGGGCCGGCGGGATCTTCGGGGCCGGCGGGATCTTCGGGGCCGGTACGCCGGTCATGCGGCGCGCGCCCGAACACGGGCGAGGGCGCGCTCGCTCATCGCGAGGGCGGCCGCGGCGGCGGCGCCGAGGCGCTCGCCGTTCGGGCTCGCGGGCTCCGGCCGTTGCGCCGCGGGCGCCACGGGCGCCTCGGGGACCGGCCGCGGGGCGGGCGGCGGCTCGGCGCGGACCGGCACCGCGCGCATCTGCGCCACGATCGCGCCGATGCGCATCACCACGGTCTCCCCGGCCTCGACCTGGGCAGCCAGCTCGGCCGCGCGGGCGGTGGCGGCGTCGATGCGCGTGGTGAGCGTGCGGTCGCCGTCGTCGATCGCCGAGCGCAGGCCCGCGATGGCGCGCTCGGCCGTGCCGGTGGCCACCATCAGGTCGCCGATGGTCTGGCGCAGCGCCGCCTCGTCGCCCTTAAGCTGGCTGATCCGGCGGGACAGACGCAGGCACGTGACGATCGTGGCCGCCAGAAGGACGGCGACCAGGATGTCGGCGGCGAGCGTGACGAAGAGACTCATGATCCGGACCTATCGCACGCTAAACGTCAGTGTGGCTGTTCATCGAGGCCTCGTAGGCCTGGATGGTCGTGCGCGAGCGGCGCAGGGGCCGCGTGACCTGGACGGCGATATTGCCGTCGACCTGGCCGATCCGCCCCTGGGTAAGGGCCCAGTCGCCGCAGCGCACGGCGATCAGGTCTGAGGGCTTGGCGTCGAACATCAGGGTATCGCCGACCTTGAGGCGCATCACCTGCTTGAGCGGCAGCATCATCTCGTGAAGCACCGCCTCCATGGTGACGTCGGCCTGCCAGATCTCGGTGGCAAGGTGCCCCTCCCAGACATGGTCGCGACCGAGCTTCTCGCCCATGAAGCTCTGGGTCAGCAGCTCCCGGATCGGCTCGATGGTCGCGTAGGGGAACAGGATCTGCAGCATGCCGCCGCGCCCGTCGACGTCGAGGCGCAGGCTGATCAGGATCGCGGCGTTGCCGGGTCGGGTGATGGTGGCGAAGCGCGGGTTGGTCTCGATCCGGTCGATGCCGAAGGTGACGGGCGAGAGCGGCTGGAACGACTGCTCGAGGTCGCCCAGGATGATCTCCACGAGCCGGCGCACCAGCGTCATCTCGATGGATGTGAACGGCCGCCCGTCGAGGCGGCTCGACGAGCCGCCGCGCTTGCCCCCGAGCAGCAGGTCGAAGGTCGCGTAGGCGAGGTTCGAATCGACCGTGACGAGGCCGGAATTCTCCCATTGCTCGGCGCGGAACACGCCCAGCAGGGTCGGCAGCGGGATCGCGTTGAGATAGTCGCCGAAGCGCACCGAGGTGATGTTGTCGAGCGTCACCTCGACGTTGTCCTGGAAGAGGTTGCGCAGGGAGGTCGACAGCAACCGGATCATCCGGTCGAAGACGATCTCCAGCATCGGCAGGCGTTCGTACTGGACGACGCCCGAATCGACGATGGCCTGAACGCCCCCGGCCCCTGAGGCCGAAAGCTCGCGCATGGAGAAGCCGAGGACGCCGTCGATCTCGTCCTGGTTGAGCACCCGGTCGTTGCCGGCGAGCTCGGGGAGGTTGTCGCTCTCCCCGTCCTCGATCATCGTCGCCCATTCGGCGGCGACGTCTCCGGCGTTGCGCGTGGTGCCCTGCTCGGCGAGGGCCGCACCCCATTCCTCGGCGAGCGACGTGTCGCCGCCTTCGGCGCCCTGCTCCAGAAGGGCGGCCGACCAATCGTCTTCGGGAAGTTCGTCCTCGGGTTCCATCAGGCGCGTCCGCTCAAGGCCTGGCTCTCGGTGACCGTGGGGGTCATCGGGTCGATCACTGGACGATCACGTCCTTGAACAGCACCGCCTCGACCTTGGCGGGGTAGACGGCGACGTTGACGCGCCGCAGCAGCTCCTCGCGCAGCCGGTAGAGACCGGCTGAGCCGGTGAGGTCGCTCACGCGCAGCTCGCGCATGTAGACCTGGAGGGTATCCTCGATGCGCGGCATCAGGGGCTTCACCTCGTCCTCCACCCCGGCATCCTTCAGCTCCAGGGCGAGACGCAGCTTGGCGTATTTGGCCTTCTCCTGCGGCATGTCGGGGCTGAGGTTCAGCAGCATCTCGCGCATCTCGACGAACACGATCGGCTTCTTGCCATCGGGACCGGCGCCCTTGGCAGCCGGACCGTGACCGCCACCATGGCCCCCGCCATGGCCACCACCCCCGGCGGCCTCCTGGCCCTCGGCGCTTCCGCCCCGGCCCATCATCAGGAAGGCGCCGCCGCCGGCGCCGACCGCCAGGACCGCGGCGGCCACGATGATCATGAGCTTCTTCTTGCCCTTGGGGGCGGCGTCGGCGCCGGCCTCGCCGTCTTCGGCGGCCTTCTTGGGCTTCTTGGCCATGGGAAATAATGCTCTTTCGCGGATATCCGCGCGCCGGGTACGCTCGGATATCGAAGCATTACGGTTAACGTGTCGTTAAGCGGGCAAATCCTGCCGGGCCAAGATTGCCGCCACGCAGCTCCGGCCTGTCGGCAGCGTTACCGGACCAACGCCTAACACCCTACATTTAAAAGAAAATTCGACGCCCGACACGTTGGCACAGCGGATGCTGAATGGATCGTTGCCGCCACCGCGGCACGCGAGTGTCAGAGTCCACGATGCAGAATGCCCTCTTCGTCGGCGTGTCGAGCCAGATGGCGCTCCAGCGCGAGCTGGACGTGATCTCCAACAACATGGCGAACGTGTCGACCACCGGCTTCAAGGGCCGGAGCACGCGCTTCCAGGAATACCTGATGCCGGTGGCGAGCGCGGATTCCTTCGCGCGCCCCGATCGGCGGCTCTCCTACGTCATCGACCAGGGCACCACCATCGATCTGGGGCAGGGCCCGATCGAGCAGACCGGCAACCCGCTCAACGTCGCCGTCAAGGGCGCGGCGTTCATCGCGGTCCAGTCGCCCCAGGGCGAGCGCTACACCCGCAACGGCGCCTTCGAGATCGACCCGACGGGCGCGCTCGTCACCAGCGACGGCTACAAGGTCGCCGGCGATGGCGGGCCGATCACCATCAACCCGCAGGAGACCGGGCTCACGATCGGCCTCGACGGCACCGTGTCGACCAATCTCGGCATCCGCGGCAAGATCAAGCTCGTCACCTTCGCCAACCCGCAGCGCCTGACCAACGAGGGCGGCAACCTCTACGCCTCGCCGGAGCCCGCGCGCCCGGCCGGGATCGAGGGGCGCCTGGAATCCGGCGCCCTCGAGCGCTCGAACGTCCGCCCGGTCATCGAGATGACCCGGCTGATGGACGTCAACCGTTCCTACGCGATGGTCTCGAGCATGATCACCCGCCTCGACGACCTGCGGGGCACCGCGATCCGCCGCCTCGCCGACGTCGCCTAAGGGGGCCTGAAAGATGCGCGCCCTCTACTCAGCCGCCACCGGCATGGCGGCCCAGGAACTCAACGTCCAGGTCATCTCCAACAACATCGCGAACCTGCGCACCACCGGCTACAAGCGCCAGCAGGTCCATTTCCAGGATCTGCTCTACCAGAACCTGCGCCGGGCCGGCTCCTCGACCTCGGAGCAGAACACCCAGCTCCCCGCCGGCCTCGCCCTCGGCTCGGGCGTGAAGACCACCTCGACCGCCCGCGTCATGTCGCAGGGCACGCTGAGCTCGACCGAAAAGGATTACGACGTCGCGGTCCGGGGCGAGGGCTTCTTCCGGGTGACGCTGCCGGACGGCCGCACCGCCTATTCCCGGGACGGCTCCTTCGACCTGTCGGCCACGGGCCAGCTCGTGACCCGCGACGGCTACCTGCTCGATCCGGCGATCACCGTCCCGCAGACGGCGACCGCCGTGACGATCAGCGCCACCGGCGCCGTCCAGGCGACGCTGCCCGGGCAGACCGCGCCGCAGGCGCTCGGCCAGTTCCAGCTCTCGCGCTTCGTCAACAAGGTCGGCCTCGAATCGATCGGCGACAACCTGTTCATCGAGACGGCGGCCTCGGGGCCGGCGATCAGCGGCCTGCCGGGGGCGGAAGGGTTCGGTAACCTTCAGCAGAGCTACCTGGAAGAGGCGAACGTGAACGCGGTCACCGAGATCTCGTCGCTGATCGCCGCGCAGCGCGCCTACGAGATGAACTCGAAGGTCGTGACCGCCGCCGACCAGATGCTCTCCACCACCTCGCAGATGTTCCGCAGCTGACCGCGCGTCCTGCCATCAACCCAGGTCTCCGCTCATGTATGCCGGTTTCCAGACCCACGGCGCCCGTGCCGACCTGCCCCTCGTCAGCACGGCTGCGGACGAGAGCGACCTCAGCCCGCTCGTCCGCCGGGGCCGCCCGCGGGTGGCGCCGCCCGGCGCCGCGGTGCTCTTGCGCGCGGCGCTGGCCTTCATGACCTTCGCGGCCATCGGCGCCCTGGCGATCCCCGCCATGGCCGAGCCCGGCCTGCAGCAGGGCGAGACTCAGAAGTCGCAGCCCCGGCTGCGCGGCGACGTGACGGCACGGGGCGACATCCTGGTCCTGGCCGACCTCGTCGAGGGCGCGCCGGACAGGCTCTCCGCGCGCCCGCTGTTCCGCGCGCCCGCTTTGGGCGCCACCGGCACGATCCAGACCCGGCGCATCGTCGAGGCCGCGGCCGCGCTCGGCATTGCCGGCCTGGAGACCGGGGGGCGGATGCAGATCGCCGTGCAGCGCGCGGCCCGGCGCCTCGGGCCGCCGGAGCTCGAAGCGGCGCTCAAGCGCGGCCTGGAATCCGGCTACGGCCTCGATCCGCGCGGCGTCGCGGTGCGCTTCGACGGCGACGGCCCGACCTTGCTGGCGCCGGTGGACCTCGCCGGCCAGGCTGCGGCCCTCGACCTGACCTACGATCCGCGCTCGCGCCGGGTCTCGGGCCTCGTCAGCCTCGGTGAGCGCCAGGCCTCGCTGCGGGTCTCGGGCGTCGTGATCGAGCTGCGCGAGGTGGCGGTGCTGACCCGGGCGCTCAACCGGGGCGATCCGGTGCGGGAAGGCGACCTCGTCGTGGAGCGCCGCCCCCGCGAGGCTGTCGCGAGCGATGCGCAGGCCGGGGCCGCCACGGTCCTGGGCGAAGTCGCCCAGCACGCGCTGCCGGCCGGAACGGTGCTGCGGGTCTCGGATACCGCCCTGCCCGAACTCGTGGCCCGGGGCGAGAGCGTGACCATCGTGTACGAGACCGCCAGCGTCAGCCTGTCGATGCGCGGCCTCGCCAACGAGGCCGGCCGGATGGGCGCCGTCGTCAACGTCGTGAACGTCGCCTCGAAGAAGGTGCTCCAGGCCACCGTGATCGGCCCCGGCCGCGTCTCGGTCGGCCCCGGCCCGGTCGCCCAGCAGGCCGCCGCGGCCCCGCAAGTCCAGGCGACGGCGTCCCTGCGCTGATCGCCCACCCGATGCGTGAACGAGTTTCCCCGATGGCCAGCCGCCTTGTCCTGAACCCGCTCGCCGCCGCGTTGATCGCGGGTGCGCTCGGCGCCTGCAACACCGCCGACCGGCTGTCCCAGGTCGGCGCCACCCCGGCGCTGTCGGCGATCGAGGATCCCACCACCCAGCCCGGCTACAAGCCGGTGCGGATGCCGATGCCCGACGTGCAGCCGGTCTCCTACGCGCCGAACTCGCTCTGGCGCACCGGCTCGCGGGCGTTCTTCAAGGACCAGCGCGCCGCGCGCCTGGGCGACCTGCTGACCGTGAAGGTCAACGTCACCGACCAGGCCAACATCAGCAACGAGACCAAGCGTTCCCGGGCCAACACCGAGAGCTTCGGCCTGCCGAACGCCCTCGGGCTAGAGAACAACGCCCTCGGCAAGTCCTTCGGCGTCGGCAGCACCGCGCTCCTGTCGGCCACCTCGGCCACCGCCAACGATGGCGCCGGCTCGGTCCAGCGCGCCGAAACCGTGACCACCAACGTCGCCGCGGTGGTCACCCAGGTCCTGCCCAACGGCAACCTCGTGGTCGAGGGCAAGCAGGAGATCCGGGTGAACTTCGAGGTCCGCGAGATGGTGGTGGCCGGCGTGGTCCGGCCGGAGGACATCGAATCCGACAACACCATCGACTCGACCAAGATCGCCCAGGCCCGCATCGCCTATGGCGGCCGCGGCCAGATCACCGACGTTCAGCAGCCGCGCTACGGCCAGCAGATCGTCGATATCCTGCTGCCGTTCTGACGCGGCTCAGCTCGGCTCCTCCGGCTCCGGTCCGCGGGTCACGTCGAGGCCGGATCCGGCCCCGGCCGGTGGGCCGACCTTGACCGGGGCGCCGGTGCGGGCGGATTCGTAGATCGCCTCCATCAGGACCTGATCCTGCAGCCCCTCCTCGCCGGGGGTGCGGGGGCGCAGGTTCTCCTGGATGCACCGGGAGAAGTGGTCGATCTCCAGCGCGAACTGGTTCTTCGGGCTCAGGACCTTCTCGTCGCGGGCGCCGGACTTGCCGTCGCGATGGGACACGAACAGGCGCTGCCCCTCGTACGCGAAGGCGTTCTGCAGATCGATCGCGGCGTTGCCGGTGTGTAGGGTCAGGCTGCGCGCCTCGTAGACGCCGTAGCTCGACGTGCATTGCGCGATCACGCCGGACGGGAAGCGCATGGTGAAGCTCACCGTCTCCTCGACCTCGCGGAACTTCGGATCGTCGGGCGGCGAGTAGATCTGAGCCTGGATCAGCTCCGGCTCCTCACCGAGCACCGCCCGGGTGGTGTTGAGGCAGTAGAGCCCGATATCCGGCAGCGACCCGCCGCCCGCCAGCGCCTTCTTGAGGCGCCACTGTTCCGGCAGCCCGGTGGTCTGGCCGTTGAACGCCTGGATCATCCGCGGGCGCCCGAACTCCCCCGAGCGGGCGAACTTGATCACCGCGCGGTTATGCGGCTCGTACTGGCAGCGATAGGCGATCATCAGCTTGACGTTGGCCTGGTTGCAGGCCGCGATCATGTCGCGGCATTCCTGCGACGCCACCGCCATCGGCTTCTCGCACAGCACCTGCTTGCCGGCCCCCGCCGCCGCCAGGACGTTGTCCCGGTGCACGCTGTTGGGCGTGACGATGTAGACCGCCTGGATCGCGGGATTGGCCTTGAGCCGATCCCACTCGTCGTAGCCGTAGACCGCGTCCTCGGGCAGGCCGTATTGCCGGGCCACGAGCTTGGCCTTGTCGGGGCTGCCCGACATCACCGCGGCCAGCCGCGAGCGCTTGGTCGCCCCGAAGGCCGGGAGGATCTCGTCGAGGCTCAGCCGGCCGAGGCCGACCACGCAATAGCCGATGCGCTGGCCCGGGGGCTGGGGCGCCGGGCTCGGCGCCGGCGGCCGGTCGGCCTGACCGCGCCAGTTCGGGAACATCACGCGCCCGCCTTGAACCGCGCCGGTATCGGCCGGGATCGCCGGGCCGGGCTGGGCCGCCTGGGCGGCACCGCCGAGGCTCGCGCCGGCCAGCGCGCCCCCCGCGGCCAGGAGATTGCGTCGTGAGAGCCGGATGTCGTCCGCCATGAGCCTCGCCGTGTCCCTGAATCCAGGCCGCGGCACCGAATCGCCGCGACGTGGGGCGAGCGTCCGCTATCGGCGCTGTCCCGTCAGTGAACGCAAGCCGGCGCCGGGTCGTTTCCGCCGAGCAGCGCGGCGCGCAGACGCGCGACGTCGGCCTCGCTGTCGGCGAGGCGGCGGGCGAGGGCGTCCGGCTCGGACGCCGCCTGGGTCTGCGCGAAGCCGAGGCCGATCGTTGCGCCCGCGCGCCAGGCGACGAAGGCCCGCCGGGTCTCGTTCCGGCAGGGAATGAACAGGTCGAAACAATCCGGCAGCATGGCGGTGGGCGGGACGCCGATCCGGGCGCCGCCGAGCGAGACGTCCCGCACCACGCAGGCGATCTCCGGCAGGAAGGCTGCGACCCGGACGCGTCCGCCGAGGCAGACGCGGCGGCGGGCGGTTTGGCGACGCTCGATCACGATCGTGGTCCTCGGCTCCCGGTCGCTCCGACAACCGCCCTCGCGCCCGGATCGTACCCGGAGGTCCATCTTAACCTCCGGTTTACCTTAATTGCCCCGTCAGGCCGGGGGCGGCGGGTCCGGCGCCTCGACCTCGCCCCGCCGCTGGAGCTGGAGGGCGACGAACCAGCACAGCGACGCCCAGGCCGCGCCGATGCACCAGCCGGCCAGCACGTCGCTCGGCCAGTGGACGCCGAGATAGATCCGGCTGAGACCGACCAGCAGCGTCAGGCCGACCCCGAGCCCGAGGGCCAGGGCCTTCGCGCCCCGATTGCGATCGACCCGGGCGACTAGGGTCGCGAGGGTCAGGTAGGCGATGGCCGACATGGTGGCATGGCCGCTCGGGAAGCTCGCGGTGAACACCTCCATGCCATGGGGCACGAGATCCGGCCGCGGCCGCTGGTAGAACAGCTTCAGCACCGTCGAGACCAGCTCGCCGCTGCCGACCGCGACAAGCATGAACAGCCCGATCCGCCGTCGCCCCGAGACCGCCAGATAGGCCGCCGCCGCGCAGGTCAGGAACAGCACCGTGAAGACGCTGCCGAGCCCCGTGATGTCGCGCATCGTCTCCTCGAGCCAGGGCGGCCCGATCGGGTCGGAGAGGTCGGCCGGGTTGCGCAGGGCGAGCAGGATCTTGCGGTCCAGCGCCGCGGTCGAGCCCTCGCCGACCTCGTGGGCGAGGTAGAAGAAGCCGTAGCCGAGGATGCTTACGCCCAATAGGGCGACCAGCGGGCCGACCTCGTTCAGCCGCAGGCGCAGCCAGACGGCCATCGCGCGCCCGGTGATGGGGTTGTGCTGGAGTCGAACCGGCGCCCTCATGGCGCTCCCTCCCCGGTCAGCGTGACACCCATCAGGCATTCTCCCCGAAAGCCAGCGTGGCGACGGCCTCCCAGGGGCCGCCGAGATAGCGCCACAGCCGCGTCGCGGGGGCGGTGAAGTGGAACGGCGCGAAACCGGCCGCCAGGTCGGCGTGGAGGGCGCGCGCCTTGTCCGGGGTGACCTTGTTCTGCACCGTGACGTGCGGGCGCCAGCCCTGGCGATCCTGCGCGGTGAGGTAAGGCTCGAACGTGCTGGCGAGCCGGGCCCGGAAGTTCGCCAGCGATGGGGATTCGAGGATGTAGGCGACGCCGCGACCGGTGAAACGCAGGCCCGTGACCGCGACGCCGGGAGCCGGCACCGTGCGCGCCAGGCTCGTCACCGCCTCGATCACGCCGCGCTCCCGATCCCCCGGCAGGTGGTGGAACAGCGTCGCGTGGGCCGGGATGAAGTTCAGGGCTTCGGGGAAGTTGCGTCGGCGCTCGCCGTCGAAGCGCGCGAAGGTCGGCTCGTCGAAGGCGAGCGTCAGGATCAGGGGGGCCGCGTCATGCATGCGAGGCGACATGGCGCCCGAACCCGCTCAGGTCCAGTACAGCACCCGCGCGGCCGGCAGATCGCGGGCCAGGCGATCGGTGAGATGCGCCCGCATCGCCTGCATCAGCGGCTTCGGGAAGACGTGCTTGACCGTGCCGAACTTGGTGCGCTTCTCGACCCGGTCGGCCTCGTCGAGCGGAAGGTCCGAGCCCGGATACCACCCACGCAGGACCGTCTTCGAGATGGGCGTGAACCGGTGGGTGATGAGTTCCACGGTCAGGTCCAGATCGGGGATCCCGGCAAGCGCGTCGGCGGCGTCGCGGATCAGACCGGCATAGGCCGCCTCCCAACCCGCCACCGGGATGATCGGCGCGATGGTCAGGCCCACCGGATAACCGGCCCGCGCCATGGCGCCCATCGCGGCGAGCCGCGCGTCGAGGGGATCGGTGCCGCCCTCGTAGCGCGCGGCGGGCCGGGCATTGACCGAGAAGCGGATGCGCGTGCGCCGGTTGTGCGGCAGGTCGAGGAGCGGCGCGACGGCGGCGAATTTCGTGGTGAAGCGCAGCTGCACCGGCGCGTCCCAGGCGCCGAAATGCCGGATCGCCGCCGAGAGCGAGCCGGTGAGGTGCTCGATGCCCAGCGGATCCGTGTAGCACGACGCCTCGAAGGTCGTGCCCTCATGCGCGCGCTCGGCCGAGGCCGAGGTGACGGCGCCCTGTCCGGCATAGGCGGCGAGATTGTCGAGGATCGCGTCGAGATTGGCGTAGGCGCGGGTCACCGGCGGCCCCTGGAGCGAGCCGGCGAGGTAGCAATACTGGCAATGGGCCGGGCAGCCTTCCGCGAGGTCGAAACGCCAATCGGCCGAGGGCGGGATCGGCTGGAGCCTGAGCTTGGTCGGCGGCGCCACCGTGATGGCGAGCGTCGCCTTGGCCGCGATATAGGCTTGGCGCGGATCGGCGTCGCGCAGGCCGGTGAGGCGGTTGGCCGAGAGCCGTTCCACCGGCAACCCCATCGCCTCGGCCCGGGCGACCATGGCCCGGCCATGGGCGAAATCCAGCGCGGCCGGGGTCACCAGCACCCGGCGCGGGCGCCAGAGCCGGGCCGGACGGGGGCGGTGGTCCGGATCGGGCCGTTCGGCCGGCGGGGCGGGCATCAGGGCTGGGGACGACGACATGCTTGTCGAACGCGTGCCCGCCGCGCCGGGTCCGGCCTAGGCGCCCCGGCCCGGTGCGGCGGAAGCGCTCGCCGCCGTGGCGGAGGCAGGCGCGGTGGGGCTCAAGCGCGCGCGAGGCGCGGAGCCGTTCCCGATTGCAAGCCGGTCCGGAACGGCTCTAAAGCACGGCCATGGCTGCAGGCAGGGAGAGCGTACATGTCGGCCGCGACGGATGGCTGTTCCTCACCGGCGGCAGCAACCGCGTCATGGACCGCTACCGGGGCGGCCTGCGGCACTGGCTGCTGCTGCGCGGCTGGACGCGGCTGATCGCGGCCCGGGCCCGGCGGGCCGAAAGCCTCGGGATCCGCTGCCTGCACGTGATCGTGCCGGAGAAGCTTTCGGTCTACGACAACAAGGTCGAAGGGCTGCGCTACGACCCGGCTAAGGCCTCGACCCGGCGCCTGGCCCGGCGCCTCGCGCGGCACCCCGCCTATCTCGACCTGCTGGCCCCGCTCCGGGCGGGGCGCGACGGCCCGGTGCCGCTCTACCTGCGCACCGACACCCATTGGACCATCCAGGGCTGCCTGCTGGCCTATCGCGAGATCATGCGCGCCCTCGGGGCCATCCCGCCGGCCGATATCGGGGCGCGGCCGCAGGTCGTCTCGGAGGAGGTCATGGATCTCGGCGAGAAGCTTCGCGAGAAGCCCCGGGAACGGCTGGCCCGCTTCATGCTGCAGCGCGACGCGAAGCGCGTCGAGGTCGGTCCGATGCTCGCCGCCTACGAGGCGCAGGGACGGGACCGGGAGGCCCATGTCGGCGCCCATGTCGTCTACCGGAACGAGGCGGACGGCGCCGATCCGCGCCGGCTCGTCCTGTTCGGCGATTCCTGTGCGCATTTCGACCCGTTCCTGCTGACCGGGCTCCTCGCCGAAAGCTTCCGCGAGGTGCACTTCGTCTGGTCGGCGAACCTGGACTGGGCCTATATCGAGCGCGTGCGCCCGGACATCCTGCTGTACGAGCTGGCCGAGCGCTTCCTGGCCCGGCTGCCGAAGGACGATTTCGACGTGGCGGTGGCGGGCCAGCGCGGGACTGGCGGGCGCCTCGCGCAGGTCAGCGGCGGGACGGTCGCCCCGGCTCAGTAGATCGCCGGATCCAGCCGGGCGAAATCCGTGACGCTCGCCGCCTGATATTTGGCGAACGTCTCCGGCGCGCAGGCGATGCCGATCATCAGCAGGAGCAGGGTCGCGAGGCAGGCCAGCGTCGCCGTGACCACGTCCGCGTGCCGCCGAAGGGTGTGGATGATCAGGCACCCCAGGGTGAACAGGGCCGCCTCGGCGACGGGCACCAGCACGAACGACATCTCTCAGCTCCATCCAGTCTCCCGCCGGGCCGGGGTCGCTGCGGACGCGCAGCGGCGGGCGGGTGACCGGACGATGGTCGATTATGTTGCACTGCAACAGAAGCGCGGGCGCAAGCCTGCATTGCGCACAACTCGTAAGCGGGCCGGAACCGAACCCAAGGACCGGGCGCACCCCTTCCCGCGGGCGGCCGGGCTCCCATCTCGCCACGATCCTCTCCTGGAACGGAACATCACCATGGGCCTCCTCGTCGACGGCGTCTGGCGCGACCAATGGTACGACACCGCCTCGACCGGCGGGCGATTCGAGCGCAAGGCCTCGTCCTTCCGCAATTGGGTGACCGCGGACGGCGCGCCGGGCCCGTCGGGGAAGGGCGGCTTCAAGGCGGAGCCGGGGCGCTACCACCTCTACGTCTCGCTGGCCTGCCCCTGGGCCCACCGGACCTTGATCGGGCGCGCCCTGAAGGGATTGGCGGAGGCGATCACCGTCTCGGTGGTCGATCCGCATATGGGCTCCGAGGGCTGGGTGTTCGGGGACACGCCCGGGGCGACGTCGGACCCGATCCACCACGCCAGCCGTCTCTACGAGGTCTACCGGGCAGCCGACCCGTCCTATACCGGCCGGGTCACCGTGCCGGTGCTGTGGGACCGGGAGCGCGCCACCATCGTGTCGAACGAATCCGCCGAGATCCTGCGGATGCTGAACGGCGCCTTCGGGGGCACCGGCCCGGACCTTTACCCCGAGGACCTGCGCGCCGAGATCGATGCGATCAACGAGCGCGTCTACGACCGGGTCAACAACGGCGTCTACAAAGCCGGCTTCGCCACCGCGCAGGATGCCTACGCCGCCGCCTTCGAGGCGCTGTTCGCCGAACTCGATGCGCTCGAGGAACGCCTCGACCGCGGCCGCTATCTCTGCGGCGACAGGCTGACCGAGGCCGATATCCGGCTGTTCACGACGCTGGTGCGGTTCGATGCGGTCTATGTCGGGCACTTCAAGTGCAACCGCCGCCGGATCGCCGATTATCCGAACCTGTCGAACTACCTGCGCGACCTCTACGCGCTGCCGGGCGTGGCCCCGACCGTGAACCTCACGCACATCAAGCGCCACTATTACGAGAGCCACCCGACCATCAATCCGACCCGGATCGTGCCGCTGGGGCCGGATCTCGACTTTTCCGCGCCCAACGACCGCGCCCTGCGCTTCGGCTAGGGTGCCGTCCGGTCCGGACCGATCGGCGCGCCTCCCTCGACAGGCCGCCCCAGACGCCTAGTTCGACGGAAAACGGAGGAGACCCGGCCCGCCATGACCATACGCCTGCGCCTCGCGCTGCTCTGCGCCCTGTTCACCGTGCCGAGCGCGGCGCATGCCCAGGCGGCGCTGCGGCTGGAGGGGACCTGCGAGAAGCTGGTCGTCGACGGGCGCGATCTCACCGCCACCTGCAGCACCGTGCTGGTCAACGCGGTGAGCCGCAACCGGACGAGCTTCGACTTCAGCGCCGCGGACGGCCAGACGCTGAGCTTCAGCGGCAACGGCGCCCAGCAGGAGGCCACCGAGGAGACCGACCCGCTGCAGCCGATCAACCTCGTGATGGTCGGCAAGGACGGCGCCCCGACCCTGGCGATCGGCGCCTGCCGGTTCTCCACGCCGGAGCCCGGCCGCACCGCGATCACCTGCGAGGCCAGCACCGCGGATGGCCATGCCTATGCGGGGACCTTCGTGACCGCCGCCAAACCTGCGGAGAAGGCGGCCCCGGGGGCACCGGCACGATGAGTTTGGGCTGGTCAGACACGGTCCGAAGCCCCATCTAAGGCGCTCCACGTAAAAAGTTCCGAAGCCAGGCCAATGCTGAATGACACCCTCGCCGGCGGCGCCGCCCCGGGCGGCGACGCCGATGCCCTGATCAAGGACACGACCACCGCGGGCTTCCGTCAGGATGTCATCGCCGAGTCGATGCACCGGCCGGTCCTGGTCGATTTCTGGGCGCCGTGGTGCGGCCCCTGCAAGCAGCTCACCCCCGTTCTGGAGAAGGTGGTCAAGGCGGCCAAGGGCGCGGTCGCCCTGGTCAAGATGAACATCGACGACCATCCCTCGATCGCCGGCCAGCTCGGCATCCAGTCGATCCCCGCCGTGATCGTCTTCCAGAAGGGCCAGCCGGTCGACGGCTTCATGGGCGCGGTGCCCGAGAGCCAGATCAAGGAGCTGATCGATCGCGTCGCCGGCCCGGCCCAGGATCCGGTCGAGGCGGCGCTCGCCGATGCCGCCGCCCTGATCGAGGAGGGCGACCTCGCGGGCGCCTCCGAGATCTACGCGGCCGTGCTCGAGCAGCAGCCCGACAACGTGACGGCGCTCGCCGGACTGGCGAAGATGCAGCTCGATGCCGGCGAGATCGAGAACGCCAAGCGGGTGCTGGCCATGGTGCCGGAGGCGAAAGCCGCCGACCCGGCGCTTGCGGGCATCCGCGCCGCCCTCGAACTCGCCGAGCAGGCGGCCTCCCTCGGCGACCTGTCGGGCCTGCAGCGGGAGGTCGAGGCCAACCCGGACGCGCATCAGGCGCGGTTCGACCTCGCCCTCGGCCTCGCGGCCGCCGGCGAACGCAGCCAAGCGGTCGATCACCTGATCGAGCTGCGCAAGCGCGACAAGGATTGGAACGACGACGCGGCGCGCAAGCAGCTGCTGCAGTTCTTCGAGGCGTGGGGCGTGATGGATCCCGACACGATCCGGGGACGGCGCAAGCTCTCGGCGCTCCTGTTCTCGTGATGCGTCAGCTCGCCCTGGGGCGGAGCTTCCGGCCCAGCTTTAGGCCCATCCGGGAGGCGCCATGAGCACCCATGCGAGCTACAAGGGCCCGGCGGATTGCCCCGCCGTCATCCCGGTCTTTCCGCTGCCCGGCGCCTTGCTGCTGCCGCGCGGCCAGATGCCCCTCAACATCTTCGAGCCGCGCTACCTGTCGATGATCGACGACGCGATGCGCACGGACCGGATCATCGGGATGATCCAGCCCGATCCGGAAGGGTCGGGCGCGGCGAATCCGAAGCTCTACCGGGTCGGCTGCGCTGGACGGATCACGCAATATGCCGAGACCGGCGACGGCCGGTATCTGGTCTCCCTGACCGGGGTCAGCCGCTTCCGGGTCGAGAGCGAGCTCGCCTCGACCAGCGCCTACCGCCGCTGCCACGTCTCCTACGACGCGTTCGCGGTGGACTTCGAGCCGCGGGCGGGCGAGGAACAGGTGGACCGCGACGGCGTGCTCAAGGCGCTGCGCGACTTCGTGGAATCGAACGATCTGAAGGTGGATTGGGCCGGGATCGACGAGGCGCCCGACGAGGCGCTGGTCAATGCCCTCTGCATGATGAGCCCGTTCGGCGTCCGCGAGAAGCAGGCGATGCTGGAGGCGCCCGACCTCAAGACGCGGGCGGAGATCCTGATCGCGGTCACGCAGATGGAACTGGTTCGCGGCTCCGGGCCCGAGCCGACGATGCAATAGGTTCGCACGACCGATGACCAACGACCTGACACAGACCGTCGAGGCGACGCGCGTGGATCCCAAGCTCCTGGAAATCCTGGTCTGCCCGCTGACCAAGGGCACCCTGGAATACGATTCCGCCCGGCAGGAGCTGATCAGCCGCTCCGCCAAGCTCGCCTACCCGATCCGCGACGGCATCCCGATCATGCTGCCGGAAGAGGCGCGCCCGCTGACGGATTGAGGGGCGAAGGGGGTCGCGCCAGGTCGAAAGGCGGCCTTCAAACGCTTGCCGTAGGGGCACCCGGCTTCGCACGACAGTTTTCGCATCGTCCGTAGAGCGCCGACACAAAGCCCGCTCCAACGATGGCGCGCGTGTCCCTCCCCCGCAAAGGGGGAGGGCGCGGCGCATGGGTCTGGCGGCCATGCTCATCCAGCGACGATCCGAATACGATCTTCGAGCGAACGCCCGCCCGATCCGCCAACACCGCCAAGCAATCGCAAAACGCAGCGTGGCTATTCCCGTCTCGGTCGCGCGCGGATCCTGATCTCATCGCGAAAACCGCGCGGCCATACTCTTGCCGCTTCCTGCGTTCAGCATGGAGTCATCCTCCATCGACGAGTGTGACCCGGCGCGCCATCACGGGCGGCGCGCGCTTTGCTGAAAGAGATTCCCGCATGATCAAGCTGGTCGCCGCCGCGGCGCTCGCCGCCGGCCTGTCCTCCGCCGTGTCGCTGTCGGCGCATGCCGAGCCGGGCGTCAATAACGGGACGTGGTCGGTGGAGCTCGTGACGGAGAGCGGCCTGTGCAGCGCCCGCTACTCCTACGCGCTGGCGATCCGCCAGGGTCAGGTCCAGCTGGTCTCGGGCGAGGCGGGCGCCCGGGTGAGCGGCCATGTCGGTGCCGACGGCAGCGTCGGGCTCGCCGTCAGCAACGGGACGGCGAGCGGTACCGGGACCGGGCGGCTTCAGGCCGGCACCGGCTCGGGCACCTGGAAGGTCGCCTCCCTGTGCTCCGGCCGCTGGACGGCGCGGCGCAGGAACGACCGCACCGCGCAGGCCGACTGAGCGGCGCCTCAGGCGGCGCCGGCGAGCCAGGTCCGTGCCTCGGCGAGGCGGGCGCGCTCGAACACCTTGATCTGGGTCGGCGAGACGAAGTTGAAGGTCTCGGCCAGCGCCTTCAGCCAGGGCGCATCGGTCACCAGGGCGACGTGGCTGACGCTCTTCATCATCGAGATGCCGAAGCGGGGATCCTTGAAGAAGGCCGCCGGCTCCATGCCCTCGAAGGCGCGGATATCCTCGAGCAGCTTGAGCTTGCCGCCCTTGTCGAGGTCCGCCTTCATGGCGGTCATGGCGGCGTTCATCTCCTCGTCGGAGATCTTGCCGTCGACCACGATCTCGGCGACGTTCGAATCCGGCGTCTTGGTATAGGTCAGCACTGATCGCTCCTCCGGGAACCGCACGCGTCCCGCCGCCGGTCTCCGGCCGCGGGTCCGCCGCCCGTGCCGCAGTGTCTTACAAAAAGCTCTGCGGGTCGACATCGATCGCGACCTTGACGTTGCCGCGCACCTTCGGGCCGCGGGCGATCCAGGCGCGCAGATAGGCCTGCATGTCGACGTTGCGCTCGGTCTTCACCAGCAGCCGGAACCGGTAGCGGCCCCGGACCAGGGCCAGGGGCGCCTCGGCGGGCCCCAGCACCATCACGCCCTCCGGCGGGTCGGCGGCGCGGGCGAGCGCCTGGCCGTGGGCCTCGGCGACCTCGCGCTCGGCGGCCGAGACGATCAGCGCGGCGAGCCGTCCGAACGGCGGCAGCCCGGCCGCCTCGCGGGCCTGGATCTCCTCCTGGTAGAAGCGCTCGGCATCCCCGGACAGCAGCGAGGCGATCACCGGATGCTCGGGCTGGTAGGTCTGGACCAGCGCCCGCCCGGGCTTGTCGCCGCGCCCGGCCCGGCCGGTGACCTGCTGGAGCAGCTGGAAGGTGCGCTCCGCCGCCCGGGGGTCGCCCGAGGTCAGGCCGATATCGGCGTCCAGCACCCCGACCAGGGTCAGGCTCGGGAAGTTGTGGCCCTTGGCCACCAGCTGCGTGCCGATCACGAGATCGCACTCGCCGGCCGCCACCGCCTCCAGCTCCTGGCGCAGCCGGTCGGCGCCGCCGGGAAAGTCGCTCGACAGGACGACGATGCGGCGGTCGGGAAACAGCCCGGCGGCCTCCTCGGCGATCCGCTCGACGCCGGGGCCGCAGGCCGTGAGGTTGTCGAAGGTGCCGCACTCGGTGCAGGCGTCGGGCCGCCGCTCGGTATAGCCGCATTGGTGGCAGACGAGCGCCCGCCGGAACCGGTGCTCCACGAGCCAGGTCGAGCAGTTCTTGCACTGGTAGCGGTGGCCGCAGGCCCGGCACAGGGTGAGCGGCGCGTAGCCCCGGCGGTTGAGGAACAGCAGCGCCTGCTCGCCGCGCTCCAGGGTGTGCTTCACGGCGTTGACCAGCGGCGGGCTCAAGAAGCGGCCGCGCTCGGGCTGGTCCTTGCGCATGTCGATGGCGGCGATGTCGGGCAGACGCCGGCCGCCGAAGCGCTCCGGCAGCAGGACGTGGCGGTAGCGGCCCCGCGCGGCGTTCACCCGCGTCTCGATCGAGGGCGTCGCCGAGGCCAGGACCACCGGGCAGCCCTCCAGGCGCCCGCGCACCACCGCCATGTCGCGGGCGTGGTAATGGACGCCGTCCTCCTGCTTGTAGGCGGCCTCGTGCTCCTCATCGACCACGATCAGCCCGAGGCGGGCAAAGGGCAGGAACAGGGCCGAGCGGGCGCCGACCACCACCAGCGCCTCGCCGGCCGCCACGGCCGCCCGCAGGCGCTCCCGCCGCTTGCCGCCGACGCCGGAATGCCAGGCCGCCGGGCGGACCCCGAAGCGCTGGGCGAAGCGGTCGAGGAACTGCGCCGTCAGGGCGATCTCGGGCATCAGGATCAGCGCCTGCCGCCCGGTGCGGATGCAGGCCGCCACCGCCTCGAAATAGACCTCGGTCTTGCCCGATCCGGTGACGCCCTCGAGCAGGATCGGCCGGTTGTCGGCGGCCTCGGCCTCCGGATGCAGCCAGGGGAAGGGCTCGACCAGTTCGGTCACCGCCTCGGCCTGGGCGGGGGAGAGCGGTGTCCGCGGGAAATCGGGGTCGGGCGGCGGGGCGACCGGCTCGGGCTCGACCGCGACGGCCTCGAGGACGCCGTCGTCGATCAGGCCGTCCACCACCGAGAGCGAGACCCCGGCCTCCTTGGCGAGCGCGCTCTTGCCGCGCAGCGCGCGGTCGGCCGCCGCGGCCAGGACCTTGGCCCGCGCCGCGGTCGGCCGGGTCGGCTGCTTGTCGGTGAGGCGCACCGCCACCCGGGCGGTCTCGGCGGCCGCGGCCTCGTCGGGCAGGCGCAGGACCATGGCGAGCGCCGAGCCCTTCGGGGCCAGGGTGTAGCGGGCGATCCAGTCGACCAGGCTGCGCAGGGGCTCGGAGAGCGGCGCATAGGGCAGGCGGCCGGTGACCGGGCGCAGGTTCGAGCCGCCGGCGGTCTCGGCCAAGCCCCAGACCACGCCGACGATCTCGCGGGGGCCGAGCGGGACCTGCACCACGTCGCCGACCGAAAGGTCGAGGGTGCCGGGCACGACGTAGCTGTAGGGCGCATCGAGCGCCAGCGGGATCAGGATCTCGGCGACAAAGGGCATGCGGGGCGTATCGGGCGGGTCCGTTCCGGGTCCGTACCACAGGGCCGGGAAAAGAACCCGCGGCTTCAGCGGTCGCGCAGGCCCGGCACCAGGGGCAGGGCGGCGAGGCTGAGCGCCGCCATCGCCCAGAAGGCCGAAGCGCCCAACGCGCCGTAGAGCGCGCCGGAGGCCAGGGTGGCGAGCACGCCGGACAGGCCGAGCGCCACGGTGCCGTAGAGCGCCAGGGCGGTGGCCCGGAGCTCCGGAGGCGCGGTCGCCTCGATCAGGCCGAGACAGGCGAGGTGCAGGAGGGCAAAGCTCAACCCGTGCAGGGCCTCCGCGGCGGCCAGAAGCGGGATCGCGGTCGTGGAGGCGAGCACCGCCCAGCGCAGGGCGCCGGCGCAGGCCGCGACCGCGATCCCGGCGGGCAGGCCGATCCGGGCCAGGAGCGGGGGACCGGCCAGCAGAAAGACCAGCACCTCGGCGGCCACCGATCCCGACCACAGCAATCCGGCGGTCCCGGCTCCGATCCCCGCGTCGCGCCACAGGATCATCGCGAAGGCGTCGTGCAGCGCATGGGCGCCGATCACCAGCGACGCCGCGACGAGGATGCGACGAAAGCGCGCCAGCCGCAGCAACGCGGCGAAGTTTTCGCCGAGCCGCGGGCCGGTCTTCGCCGGACCGCCCCGGACCGGCAGGGCCAGGGCCGCCCCGGACGCCGCGATGAAGAGGAGGCCGCTCGCCACCAGGGCGGCGGCCAGGCCGTACGATCCGATCAGCCAGCCGGCGGCGCCGGCGGCGGCGATGAAGGCGGCCGAGCCGGCGGCCCGGACCCAGCCGTACTGGAACACCGCGCCACCCCGGGCGGCGGCGAGCGCCAGCGCGTCGGCGAGCGGCGGCGGGGCGGCGGTCCCGGCGGCGTACAGGAGGGCCGGCCCGAGGAGCTGCCAGAAGCCCGCGCCGGGCAGGTGCGCCAGGACCGCGAGACCGGCCAGCGCGACGCTCGCCGCCAGCACGGGGCGGGCGGCCCGGCGCCGATCGGCGAAGGCCCCAGCCAGGGGGCCGACTCCGAGCCGCAGGGCGCCGGCGGCGGCGAGGAGGGCGCCGATCTGGCCGGGGCTCAGGCCCCGCGCCGCCAGGAAGCCGGGCAGGATCGGCGACAGGAGGCCGTAGGCGCCGTAGAGGGCGGCGTACAGGACGAGGAAGCGGGTGAGACCGCCCCGCCACCCTTCGCTACGCGCGCCCGGATCCATCGCGGCGCCGGATCAGGAGGCCGGCGGAGGGCAGGGGGGCATCGGAATCCGATCGGTCGGGCGGCGCGGCGACGGCCCAGACAACCGTATTCGAGTTGACGAATCAAATCACGAGGTCGGATGCATAACAGATCCGGCCGTCGCAGCCGCCAAGATGGGGTCAGGCGCATGTATGCACCGAAGGTCATCCGGTCGCGGACCATCCGCCGGCATGACCTCGGCCCCGACCATGTCGGGGTGCTGATGACCGATATCCTCGCCGAAGGCTCGATCCGATACGCGTATCTGCTCGCGATCCTGCGGCGGGGTATCGACGCGCCGATCGCCTATGTCAGCTCGGAACCGAAACCGCGCCGACGCTATGTCCCGCCTGGATTCGAGGACAATACCGGCAGCCATTTCCTGTGCAGCTTCACGCCGTCCGGGCACATGAACTACGGCGTAAGCGATGACTGGGGCGACGAGGCCAGGTTCGAGGCGCGGGCGCTAGAGATGGCGAGAACCCTGATCTGACGCGGCGGCGCGCGCCCACCGCCCATCCCACAGCGCCCTGTCGTAAGGTGCCACCGTGGCCTCGGAGGCGGGTTCGAGATGCCCCGGCGATCTCCGCTGCACTCCGCCGCCTCAGGATGAGGGCGTGTCTCGGAGAGAGCGTCGGATTGCGAGCCGCGGCCCCCTCACGAATGCCGGCGCACCGCGTAGCGGTAGCGGCGGCCTTCCGCGTCCAAAAGCTCGCTGTCCGAGCCCTCCTGCCAGACGACCTCGTCCTTCGGGCCCTTGGCGTTGGTGAGCGTCGCGCCGCGGACGATGTCGAGGTTGAGGCCGAAGCCGTAATTGGTCGCGGTGGCGTCCGTGATCGCGGCCGAGATGTCGGCGTCGTCGGGCAGGCAGGCGAACAGGACGCCGTCGGCGATGGCCAGGGTGTAGGTTTGCACGGATGGGCTCCGGAGATCGAGGCGAGTGGGGGCCGGCACGCGAGCGACCCAAGCTAGGAGGCCCATTCGGGAAGTGAAGCGCGTTCTCCGAAATGCTGCATTGCAACATGGGGAGAACGCGCTCCATCACAAGGTGTCGAGCCCCGGGCTCTCAGCGGGCCAGATGCGCGTCCAGGAACCGGGCCATCTCGCCGAAGACCTCCTTGGTCTCCGGCGCGTTCGGCGCGCCGAGATACTGGGCGTGCGACATCGCCTCGAACACTTGGAGATCCGCTTCGATCCCGGCCGCACGCAACTTCCGGTGGGTGCGCACCGTGTTCGACAGGAACAGGTCGCGGGTCCCGCTGATCAGGATCGCGGGCGGCAGGCCGGCGAAGTCGCCGTTGATCGGCGAGAGCTGCGGATCCTTCAGGTCGCGCCCGGCCGCGTAGAGCTTGGCGGCGGGGGTCAGATAGCCGGAATAGCTCACCAGCACGTTGTCGAGCCACTCGTTGGTCCGGTAGGTGTCGCCGGTCTCGGTCATGTCCGACCAGGGTGTGCCGAGGCCGATCGCGGCCGGCAGGGCCAGGCCCTCCTGCTTGGCGCGCAGCATCAGCGCCAGGGTCATGCCGCCGCCCGTCGAGGTGCCGAACACGCCCATGGTCTGGGGCTTCTGCAGGGCCAGCATCGCCTTCCAGACCGCGGTCGCGTCGTCCATGGCGGCCGGGTAGGGGGCATCGGGCGGCATGCGGTAATCGACCGAGATCACCTTGTAGCCGCCGATCCCGGCCATCAGGATCGCCTCCAGGGTGCCGGCCTCGCCCGGATTGTAGACGTAGCCGCCGCCATGGATGTGCAGCAGCAGCCGGTTGCGGTTGGCCTCCGGGATCGTCTTCGGCTGGACCACGAACACCTTCACGCCGCCGATCACCGTGGCCTCGCTGGTGACGCCGAGCTTGTCGCGGAGCGCCGGCAGGGTCGCGGCGCCGGCCGCCGCCAGCCGGTCGATCAGGGCCTTCCAGCCGGCGGCATCCGACGGGTTGGCGTTCCAGGCCGGCACCCGATAGGGCGCCGCGACGGCGTTGCGGAGTTCGGGGCTGATCGTCTCGGGCACGGGGATCACCCGGCCCGGCACCGTGCGGGGACCGGGCGCGGCATTGGCCGCCCCCATCTCGGCTTCCAGGCCCTTGAAATCGGCCCCAGGGGCCGCTTGCCCGAAGGCGGCGTGCGTGCCGAGTGCGATCATCAGCAGGGCGGAAAGGCTCAAGCGCATCGGGTTTCCTCCAGCGAACAGCCCTTCGCGACGGCCCGTCATTGCGGGCGGGGGCGTTCGGCCGTCAGGGATACAGGGGTGCGGGCGGGATGGGGCCTGTTTTTCGTGCCCCGTGTCGGGCGTCGCACGAACCCATTGCCGTCATTGCGAGCGCAGCGAAGCAACCCAGTGATGCGCAACGTTCTGAGATCGCGCGTTGCCCTGGGCTGCTGCGCTCCGCTCGCAATGACGATGTGGGGGACAGCTCGCTCCCCCCAAAAAGAATCACCCGGCCACCCGGGGCAGGGCGGCCGGGTGTTCCGGCTCGACCACCACGGTGGCGGGCACGGTTCCATCGCTGACCAGTGCGTCCGCGACGGCGTCGGGGGAAATCGTGGCCTCGGTGGCGGCCTCGCCCGGGGCTTTGGGCTCGGCGGTGATGCGGGCGGTCTCGCGGCGGGGTGCGGCCTCGGCGCCGGCATGCTCGTCGGCGACGCGGGCCACCGCCTCCGGGGTGATCAGCCCGATCCCGGCGGCGTGCTCGGCCATGGCGACGCTGTCGGCGGCCAGCACCAGGCTGGAACCGGACCGGGCGACCGCTCCGGCGAGCCGGACGATCTCCTCGACCCGGGCGGAATCGTTGGAGACGTTGCGGATATAGACCGCGAGCACCCGCCCGGGATGCTCCTCGACGATCTGGGCGTAGACCTCCGGGTCGTGCTGGCCGCTGTCGCCGATCAGCACGAAGGGCAGGTCGCGGTAGAGGGCGAGCATGTTGCGGATCAGCGCCTGCTTGTGGTCGGTGGCCCGGCGCGGCAGCGGGTGCGTCCAGGACAGGCCCCATTCCCGCAGGAACAGCACCGGCCCGACCGGGATGCCGTGCCGCTGGAAGAACTCGGACAGCATCTCGTAGAGGCCCCAGGGGGCCCGGGAGACGTAGAGCATCGGGTTGCCCTCGGCCCCGCCGGCGCCGTCGTGCAGGGCGCGGTACAGGGCGGCGACGCCCGGGAAGGCGACGCGGCTGTCGGCATCCTCGACGAACAGCCGCCAGAGCATCTTCAGCTTGTTGGCGACGCCGGTATGCATCACCGTGTCGTCGATATCGCTGATGACCACGCAGCGGCAGCCCTCGGGCGGGATGAACACCGCACCCTCGGCGGAGATCGGCGGCTCGTCCTCCAGGACCAGTTCCACCGTCTGCCAGGCCCCGGGGCGTCCGGGCAGGTCCCGCGGATGCAGGCGGAGGCGGAAATAGCCGTCGCGGTCGGTCTCGGTCCGGGCCGCGTCCCCGCCGAACCGGGCCGTGATCGCGGCACCCGCAACCGTGCGCCGGGCGATGCGGCGGCGCAGGTCCCGCCACTGCGCCCGCAGGGAATCCGGATCCTCCCCGGGAATGCCGGGGGATTGCCGGAACACGCGGCCGATCAGGAAGATCTCGTCGCGCGAGCCGTAGCCGCGATAGGGCTCGACCACGAGCCCGCCCGGGCCCGTGCCACCATGCCCCTGAGCCCGGCGGACCGGGCGGGTGAGGACCCGCACCGCCTTGTTGACGGCTCGGCGAACCCGGGAAGCCATGCCGCCGGTCTCCGGTTCGGGGTCAGGCTTGCGGCAATTCGGGGCTGAGCCCCATCGCGTCGAGGCCCTCCTCCAGCAGGTCGCCGGCATCCGGCGCGCTCAGCAGCTCCTTCACGGCGCCCTCGCCGACGGATTCGCGCTCCCGGGCGAAGCGCACCGCCTCGCCCCACTCCTCCGGCTCCATGTCGCCGCGGCCGATATAGAACAGCGCCAGGAGCTCGGCCCGGGCGTCGTCGTCCAGCCCGGCGATGGCGCCGCGCACCTCGGATTCCGTGGCGTCGTCGGTGCCCGAGATGAGGACGTCGGTGGAGCCGTCGTCGATCGGGTTCGAGCCGGAATCCGGATCGGTGTTGCCTTCCTTCACCTCGATGGCGCGCAGCCGCAGAACGATGTCGGTGACGGTCTCGACGGCGATATCCATGCGTTGGTCTCCGGACGCTGACTGGGTCGGGCGTTTCGCCCCCTCAAGCCGCGACAACGGGCGAGCGGGCGCCGGGTTCGCCTCGCCGAACGCGGCGGTGGCGCGGGCGGGCCGAACATGCGTGGTCCGCGCCACTTCCCGGTGGCCGGACCATCGGCTAGAGGCTGCCGAACATTCCGAACAACCGGATCGACAGCGGCGATAGACGTGACATCTTTGAACGCCGCCGTGACGATATCTGCCGATAGCGTCGAACTGCAGTCTAACAGAACCGACACGCCCCGGCGCCCTGCGGCCCGGGCCGCGGTCGTGCTGGCGGCCTCCGCCCTCGCGCTCGGCCTGGCCGGGGCTCCGGTCGAGGCCCGGCCCGCCGGCGCCGAGACCAGCGCGCCGAGCTGCTACGTCACCGGCGGGGGCGGCCTGGAAATCTGCCGCGATGGCGCCGAGGCCGAGGGCGTGCTGATCGCGCCGGTGCCCTGCGCGTTCGTGCGCGGCGTCCAGATCCTGCGGCTGCCGCGGGCGGAAGCGCCGGGACCGCTGCAGATGATCTTCCAGGGCCAGAGCCCGCTGCCGTCGCGCCGCCGGGACGAGCCCTGCCCGGAGCGGCGCGCCACCGACAGCCGCGACGGCGGCTCGCTCCGCACCGGCCGCAGCCCGGAGGCGCTGGCCACGACGCTGCCGCCCTCGGCCGACCGGTTCTGGGTCGATCTCCCGGAGGAGCGTGCGGCCAGGCGCGGCTCGTCCGAGCCGGCCCCCGCCCTCGAGGGTATCGGCCCCCGCGACCCGATCGCGGTCTCGGGCCGCGACTGGGCCGGGGAAGCCTACAGCTACGTCTTCCTGCTCGGCCAGGAGCGCGTCGGCGGCAATACCGATCAGGACGAGGAGCCCACCGGGCGGCGGCGCGGCCGCCGGGCCGAGCGGGACGAGCCGGCGGCGCAGCCGGCCGACATCCGGCGCCGGGTGCAGATCGCAGCCCGGACCCTCGACTTCCAGACCTTCGAGATCCGCACCCGCACCCCGGACGGCTACGGGCTCGCCTGGACGCCGTTCGTGCCCGGCGGCCGCGGCACGCCGCCGACCCCGGCCCCGGTGGCCGACGAGGCCGGCAAGCCGATCGCCTCCGCCTGCCCGGCCCCGGCCTTCGAGACCCACGGGCTGTCCGGCTCGATCAGCATCGTCGACCGCACGTATCACTACGTCTACACCGACGTCCTGCCCGAGGATTGCGGCCTCGCCCCCGAGAAGCGGCGCACCGCGCTCTACCTGCGCACCGCGAAGGATCTCTCGGCCGCGAAGGTCTGGTCGGCGGCGAGGAAACTCGCCGGGCCGCTGCCGCCGGGGAGCGTCGTCCGGGTGGCGCGGGCCAAAGGCATGCAGCGCTGGGCGGTGTCCTATACCTGCCAGCGCCCGGCCAACGCTCCGGGCGGCCCGGTGGCCGATATCTGCCTGCAATACACGCCGGACCTCAACCTCGACGGGATCGGGGCGCTCACCCTCTACGCCGACCCGGTGGAGGCCGGGCGCTCGCCGTCCTATCTCGGGCTGCGCTCGGGGGGCGACGGCAGCGGCCGCTTCGACCGGAGCGCGCATTTCTGGATGACCGACGCGCAGGGCAACCTCGACACCCCGGCGGTCTATCCGGGCAAGGCCGGGTTCCTGACCTGGCTCGACCGGCTCGCCCCCTCGGCGGCCGGGCGGGACGCCTCGACCCTCTACGGAAGGCCGGTCTACTGGGCGACGTGGACGGTGCGTCGGATCGGCGCGCAATAACCGACGCGAGGCGCTATATGGGCGGCCTCCCCGCCGCACGAGTCGTGCCTCTTGGAAACGATGGACACCCATATCGACCTGTGGTTCGCCGCGAGCATCGTGGTGATCTCATTGCTGCTCTCGGCCTTCTTCGCGGGCGCCGAGACCGCCTTCACCGCCGCCTCCCGGGCGCGGATGCACGCCCTCGAACAGGCGGGCGACCCGCGCGCGGCGATCGTCAACCGGATCCTGGCGATCCGCGAGCGCTTCATCGGCGCGATGCTGATCGGCTACAACATCGTGGCGATCGGCGCCTCGGCATTCACCACCAGCGTGCTCACCGCCCTGTTCGGCAAGAACGGCGTGATCTACGCGACCGTCGGCATGTCGGTGCTGGTCATCGTCTTCGCCGAGGTGCTGCCGAAGACGCTCGCCATCTCCAAGCCCGACAAGGCGGCTCTGCTGATGGCCCGGCCGGTGGCCTTCGCGGTCGCCATCATGGGCCCGGCGGCGATCTCCATCGAGCACCTCGTGCGGCTGATGCTGAAGCCGTTCGGCATCACCATCGGCGAGCACCAGTCGATCCTCACCGCCTCCGAGGAGCTGCGCGGGCAGGTGGCGCTGATGCACCGGGAGGGCGGCGTCGCCAAGGCCGAGCGCGACATGCTCGGCGGCCTGCTCGACCTGTCGAACCTGTCGGTCTCGGACGTGATGGTCCACCGCACCAAGATGCGGGCGATCGACGCCGACCAGCCGTCCGAGGACATCGTCCGGGCGGTGCTGGCCTCGCCCTATACCCGCATGCCCCTGTGGCGCGGGACCCCTGAGAACATTGTCGGCGTGCTCCACGCCAAGGACCTGCTGCGAGCGCTCGACGCCGCCGGCGGGGACGCCTCCGGGCTGAAGGTCGAGGCCCTGGCGCTGGAGACCTGGTTCGTGCCGGGCACGACCTCGTTGCGCGCCCAGCTCAAGGCGTTCCTCACCAAGAAGACCCATTTCGCCCTGGTGGTCGACGAGTACGGCGAGGTGATGGGCCTCGTGACCCTGGAGGACATCCTCGAGGAGATCGTCGGCGAGATCGCGGACGAGCACGACGTCACCGTCTCGGGCGTGCGTCCGCAGGGCGACGGCTCGGTCAATGTCGATGGCGGCGTGCCGATCCGCGACCTCAACCGCGCCATGGACTGGAACCTGCCCGACGACGAGGCCACGACCATCGCGGGCCTCGTCATCCACGAGGCACGGACCATCCCCGACCAGGGCACGGCCTTCAACTTCCACGGCTTCCGCTTCCAGGTGATCCGCAAGGCCAAGAACCGGATCACCACCCTGCGGATCACGCCGCTGACCGCGACGGGCATCCAGACCACCGCGCAGGTGGAGGCGCAGCGCGACCCGGTGTGAGGCGGCGACGGTCCGAAACCGGTTTCGATCGTCGGCGGCGGTCATGCCGTGGGCGCTTGAGCGCGGGCCCCCTCTCCCGCACGGGAGAGGGGGCGCGTCGCAGCTCGGAACAGCGGCCCGTGTCCGAATATGGTGTCGCCGCTGGGCGGGCCGTCCCGGCTCGCCTCAGCTCGGCATCGCCTCCAGCCCCTCGGCGCGGATCCAGTCGCGGGTGCGATCGAGCGCCCGGCCGAGCCGGTCGAACAGCGCGTCGATCTCGTCCGGGCTGATGATCAGCGGCGGACAGAGGGCGACCCGGTCGCCGGTGAGCGCGCGCACGATCAGGCCCTCAGCCTGCGCGAAGGCGACGCAGCGGGCGGCCACGCCCGCCTTCGGCTCGTACTGGCGCTTGCTGGCCTTGTCGGCGACGATCTCCAGCCCGCCGATCAGCCCGATGCCCCCGGCCTCGCCGACGATGTCGTGCTGGGCCAGCGCCGCGAGCCGACGCTGGAAGTGCGGCGCCTTCTCGGCCGCGCCCTCGATCACCCGGTCGCGCCGGTAGATCTCGATCGCCTTGAGCGCCACCGCGGCCGCCACGGGATGGCCGGAATAGGTGGTGCCGTGGCCGAAGGTGCCGAGCTTCTCGCTCTGGCCGATCATCGCTTCGTAGAGCGGCTCGTCGATGCTGACGCCGCCGAGCGGCATGTAGGCCGAGGTCAGGGCCTTGGCGAAGGAGATCGAGTCGGGCCGGATCCCCAGCGCCTCGCTGCCGAACCAGGTGCCGAGCCGGCCGAAGCCGCAGATCACCTCGTCGGCGATCATCCGGACCTCGTATTTCGTCAGCACCGCCTGGATCGCCGCGAAGTAGCCGCGCGGCGGCACGATTGCCCCGCCGGCGCCCATCACCGGCTCGGCGATGAAGGCCGCGACGGTCTCGGGCCCCTCGCGCAGGATCGTCTGCTCCAGATCGGCGGCGAGGCGGGCCGAATAGGCCTCCTCGGTCTCGCCCGGCTCGGCGCCCCGATAGAAATGCGGGCAGGCGACGTGCAGGAAGCCCGGCAGCGGCAGGTCCCAGTCGGCATGGTTCGCGGTCAGCCCGGTCATCGAGGCGCTGGCCACCGTGACGCCGTGATAGCCCTTCTGCCGCGCGATGATCTTTTTCTTCTGCGGCCGGCCCAGCGCGTTGTTGTAGTACCAGGTCAGCTTGACCTGGGTGTCGTTGGCTTCCGACCCGGAAGACGTGAAGAAGATCTTCGAGGTCGGGACCGGCATCAGCTCCTTGAGGGTCTCGGCCAGCTCGATCCCCGGATCGTGGCTGCGGCCGGAGAACAGGTGGGTGAAGGGCAGCCTTCCCATCTGGACCCGGGCGGCCTCGACCAGCTCCGCGTTCGAGTAGCCGAGCGCCGTGCACCACAGGCCCGACATGCCCTCGATATAGGACCGGCCCTCCGTGTCGTAGACGTGGACCCCCTCGCCGCGCTCCAGCACCAGCGGGCCGGTATGCCGGTGGGTCGACAGGTTGGTGTAGGGGTGGAGCAGGGTTTCGACGTCGCGGGTCGCGAGATTCGAGAGCATCGTTCGCACCGTCCTCATGCCCAGGGGATCCGCCACACTACCGACCCGATGCCCGTGCAGGTAGTCCCGCGGCCCTGCGCCCGGCTCATCCCGGATGCATGCCCCCGTGTTTGACCCGCGCGACGCACGATTCATGCTTACTTCCGGTCCCTCGCCCGTCCTGGCGCCCGAAACCTTCGTGGCGCAGCCGGCCCCCGGGCGCGCCTGCGGCGCCTGCACCCTGTGCTGCAAGGTCTACGACGTGCCGGCGGTGGAGAGCGTGGCGGGCCAGTGGTGCCGCCACACCAAGGCCGGCCAGGGCTGCGCGATCCACGCGACGCGCCCCGACCATTGCCGGGCGTTCCACTGCCTCTGGATGACCGAGAGCTGGCTCGGGCCGGAATGGAAGCCCGACCGCGCCAAGATGGTGCTCACCCTCGACCCGCTGTCGCGCAACATGAACGTGCAGGTCGATCCCGGCCAGGCGAATGTCTGGCGCCGGGAGCCCTATTACGGCCAGCTCAAGCGCTGGGCGGCGGCCTCCGTGCCCCTGCGCCGCCACGTGCTCGTGCACGTCAACAAGACCACCACGGTGGTCCTGCCGGACCGGGACGTCAGCCTCGGAGTGGTCGCACCGGACGAGCGGATCGTCTCGCACGACCGGATGACCCCGCAGGGTCCGAGCTTCGACGTGCAGAAGGTCAAAGCCGCGTAACACCCTTGCGGCGATCGCCTGTTTGCCCGAGTGATCGCGCATGACGACGATCCACGATTTCACCGTTCCCGCGGCCGACGGGAGCCCGTACCCCCTCGCGCAGCATCGCGGCGAGGTGCTGCTCATCGTGAACACGGCCTCGCGCTGCGGCTTCACCCCGCAATATGCCGGGCTGGAGACGCTGTGGCGGGCGCATCGCAACGCGGGCCTGACGGTCCTGGGCTTCCCCTGCAACCAGTTCGGCGCGCAGGAGCCGGGGGACGCCGCCGAGATCGCCAAGTTCTGCTCGCTGACCTACGACGTCAGCTTCCCGGTGCTCGGCAAGGTGGCGGTGAACGGCCCGGAGGCCGAACCGCTGTTCGACCACCTCAAACAGGCCCGCTCGGGCCTGTTCGGCACGAAGGCGATCAAGTGGAACTTCACCAAGTTCCTGGTCGGCCGGAACGGTCAGGTGATCGCCCGGTTCGCGCCGTCGGCGAAGCCGGCCTCGCTGGAGGGGAAGGTGCGGGCGGCGCTGGCCCAGCCGGCGCGGTAGGAGGTTGGCGCCTCAGACCGGATCGGCTTCCGCGAGCCGGCGCGGCTCCGCCGCCAGCCGCAGCAGGCTGCGCAGCGGCGCGATCCGCGACGGGCGCATCGAGTCGCGCAGGATCCCGACCAGGAACCGGGCCTCGGCGATCTTCCCCAGGGTCGAATCCGCGGCGCCGGCGATCAGCGCCTGACGTTCCAGCCGCGACAGGGCCGCGAACAAAGCCTCGCGCGCCGCCTCATCGTCGGAAGACTGCTTGGTGGCAAGAAGCGCGGCCAATTCGCCGGTGAAACGACTGTCATGGCAAGGATCGGCGCGCATGGATGATCCGACGACTGGAATAGCCCGACCCTAAGTCAATCCTCGCGGCATGTCAGCCGGCTACGCGGCCTCGCGACAGCGAGTCCGGGCATGTTGCGCAAGCGCATCTGCGCAATCCACCCTGCCAGGCGGGCACAGCCGAATGGTCAGACGCTGGCGATCAGCTCGGCCGCGGCCTCGAATTCCGTCCGGCGGATCGCCAGCCGCGCCTCGGCCTCGGCGTCGCTGCCCCAGATTGCCGCCTGGTAGGTCTCGTCGACATGGGCCGCGTCCCAGGCCTCGGCCGGGCTGAGGCGGCCGCGCAGGACCGCGAGCGCGATCAGCAGCGAGCCGGTCAGCGTGGTCAGGGTGTGCAGGCCGGCCAGCCGGAACGGGCTCTCGACCGCGGCGACCGCGTCGGACAAAGCCCGCACGGTATCGGGCGGCTGCTCCACATGCATCACGCCCTCGCTGAGGATCACTCGGGCGCCAAAAGTCTCCCGCGCCCAGTCGAGGATCGGGTCCCAGGACGCGGCCTGGGCCGAGACCAGCCGCTCCGGATCCCCGGCTCGATAGGCGAGCAGATCGGTGCCGGCATAAGCGCAGAGATCCTCCACCACGGCGGCGTGCCGGGGGGCGACGCCGTCGATGCTGGTATTGGCCAGCCGGGTCAGCGGCATCCTGGCCGGATCGATCACCGTGTCCTGGGCCGCCCATTCGGCCGCGACCTTCTCGGCGAGCGCCCGGGTCGGCAGGCTCAGCGGGTTGCGGGCGGGGGTGTTCGCCGGACGGCCGTCGAGGGTCAGCCGGAACCCGTCCGGGCCCTCGGCGAAGCCGGCCTCCTGGTAGAACCGCCGGGGCAGGGCGGGCTTGGCATGCCCGCGGGCCGCCCGCACCGGATCGGGTCGCTCCCCGTCGCCCGGTTCGCCGAGCCACTCGTTCGTCACATCGCTCATGGATGCCAGATAGGAGCTTTCGGGTTCGTCGGCGAGCCTCGTCGGAAGTCGCACCGTTATCGCGCGCGGAGCGACACAGGATGGGGCGCGTTCTCCGAGCGGTGCGATTCCCAGGATCGCTGCGCTATGCCCGCGATGACGGCGCAGCGGGCGGGCCCGGCCGCTCCCCCCCGGACAACAGCCCTTCCAGCGCGCCCGCGCTCGACACCACCGTGACGGCGCCCGCCCCGTAGAGGGCCCCGGCCGGGTGATAGCCCCAGCCGACCCCCACGGCGACGGCCCCGGCCGACACGCCCATGCCGATGTCGAAGGTGGTGTCGCCGACCATGACGGTCGCCTCGGGGGCGCAGCCGGCCTCGGCCATCGCCTGGAGCAGCATGGTCGGATCGGGCTTCGACGGCGCGTCGTCCGCGCTCTGCGTGGTCACGAACCAGTCGGCCCAGCCGTGATGCGCGATCAGGCGGTCGACGCCGCGCCGGGACTTGCCGGTGGCGAGGCCGATCAGCACGTCCTCGCGGGCATGCAGCCGCGCCAGCAGCTCGCCCATGCCCGGGAACAGCGGCTCCTCGTAGGCGGGATCGACCCGCAGGCGGTTGTAGGCCTGCTTGTAGCTCTCCGAGAGTTCGACGATCGGCCCGTCCTCGCCCACGAGGCGGCGGAACGCCTGCGGCAGCGACAGGCCGACCACCGAGAGCGCCTCGCGCCGGCCCGGGGCCGGCAGGCCGTTCTCCGCGAAGGCGAGGCCCTGGGCCGCCACGATCAGGTGCTGGCTGTCGACCAGCGTGCCATCGACGTCGAAGACGATCAGCTTCATCGCCCGGGCGCGCCCGGCGCGGCGCGGCCGGTCACGGCTTGCGGCCCGGCTGCACCGGTTGGCCGGCGCTCGGCTGCGCCGGCTGGCCATGCGTGCGCTCGTAGCCGAGGCGGCAGCGGATCAGGAACCGCCGGCGCTTGCCGCCGCGCAGCCCGCGCTGGTGCGAGGCGCGGTTGCAGGCCGCGTAGGACCGCCGCCGGCGCTCGGCCCGGGCGCTCGAGGCCGGCCGTTGGGCGGCTTGAGGCTGGGCGTTCGACGGCGCGGGGGAGGGGGCTGGCTGCTGGGGCGCCTCGGCGGCGGGGGCGGTCTGGGCCGGGGCGGGCGTGGCCGGTGCGGTCTGCCTGGGCGCGTTGGCCGACGGCGCCGGGTTCGCCGGCGCAGCCGGCTTGGCCGCCTCGCCCGGCGCGGCATAGGCCGCCGGCCCGACGAGGCAGAGGGCGGCGAGGCAGGCCAACGTCGCGAGCTTCATGCGTCAGGGTCTCGAACCGCGGGAAATCGGCCCCGCGGCGGAACGGCGGGTCACGGATCAGCATATGAGGCGAGTCGGCCGATTGCCAAGGCGTGGCGGACGCGAGACCTATGGGCCGCGGGCGGCGCTGCACCGGGATATCGGGGCCGGCACGCGTGAGAGCCCCATGACCCTCGTCCTGCTCCCCGGCTTCATGACCGATCCCGACCTCTGGGCGGATATGCTCCCGCGCCTGGCGCCGGTCGGCCCGGTCCTGCACGGCGACCTCACCCGGGATTCCGGCATCGACGCCATGGCACGGCGGGTCGCCGCGGCGGCGCCCGAGCGATTCGCCCTGCTCGGCTTCTCGATGGGCGGCTACGTGGCGCGGGAGATCGCGCGGCTCGCGCCGGAGCGGGTCCGGGCGCTCGTGCTGATCGCCACCTCGGCCCGGGCCGACACGCCGGCCCAGGCGAGGCGGAAGGCGGCGGCCGTGGAGAACGTCCGCCGCCGGGGATTTTCGGGGCTCAGCCGGGCCGCGATCCTCGGCTCGGTCCATCCCGACCGGGCCGGCGACGCGGCGCTGATCGCCCGTATCCGCGCGATGGGCGACCGGCTCGGCGGCGACGTGTTCCTGCGCCAGGCCGGTGAGGACCGGACCAGCGACCTGGACCGGCTCGGCGCGATCGCCTGCCCGACCCGGGTGGTGGCCGCCGCCCAGGACGGCCTGCGCAGCCTCGACGAGGCCCGGGAGCTGCAGGCCGGCATCCCTGGCGCCGCCCTGACGGTGATCGACGGCTCCGGCCACATGCTGCCGATGGAGGCCCCCGACGCCCTGGCGGAGGCCGTCGTGCCGTGGCTCCGGGCTCAGCTCTCCGGCGCCTCGACGATCGGGTCGTAGCGGGAGGCGTCGAAGCCCAGGAGGTTCCAGCTCTGGGCCATGTGCGGCGGCAGCGGCGCGCTGACATCCACCGGCCGGCCGGTGCGCGGATGCGGGATCACGATCCGGCGCGCGAGCAGGTGCAGCCGGTTCTGGATGCCGCCGGGCAGCTCCCAGTTCTCCACCGAGAAGTATTTCGGGTCGCCGACGATCGGGTGGCCGATATGGGCCGCGTGGGCGCGCAGCTGGTGGGTGCGCCCGGTGACGGGCTTGAACGACAGCCAGGAGAGCTTCTGGGCGGCCTGATCGACCATGGCGTAATAGGTGAGCGCGTGGCTCGCGCCCTCGTCGCCGTGCTTGGCGACCCGCATGCGCGCGTCGGCATCGGTCGGCTCGTCCTTGGCGAGGTAGGTCGAGACCCGCCCCTGCCGCACCCGCGGCACGCCCGCGGTGAGCGCCCAGTAGATCTTTCGCGCCGCCCGCGAGCGGAAGCTCTTGGCGAGCGTCGCGGCGGCCAGCCGCGTCTTGGCGATGATCAGGCAGCCGGCCGTATCCTTGTCGAGCCGGTGGACGAGACGGGGCTTCTGGCCGTCCGGCCCGGTCAGCGCCGCGAGCAGCCCGTCGACGTGGCGGACCGTGCCCGACCCGCCCTGGACCGCGAGGCCGAAGGGCTTGTTGAGGATCATCATGTCGGCGTCCTCGTAGAGGATCAGCGAGCGGATGAACTCGGCATCGTCCTGCTCCCGGGCGGCGCTGCGCGGGCGCTCGGTCGGCTGGTCGAGGCGCAGCGGCGGGACGCGCACGCTCATGCCCGGCTCCAGCCGGTCGTTCGGCTTGGCGCGCTTGCCGTCGACCCGCAGCTCGCCCTTGCGGACGATGCTCTGGACCCGGGTGAAGGGCAGGAGCGGAAAGCGTGCGGTGAGGAAGCGGTCGATGCGCATGGCCGCCTCGTCCGGTTCGACCGTCAGGGTCTGCACCCCGGAGGCGAGGGTCGCGGAGGCGGCGGCGCGCTGCTCGCGCCGGGTCGGGCCGGCCGGCGGCGCCGAGGGCTCGGGCCGCGACTCGACGGACCGGGCCTGCGCCTTCGCGGCCGGCCTGGCGCTGGGCCGGGGCGGCGCCTTGCGCGGGGGCGGCGCATCCTTGCGCTCGTCCCGGGCCGGCCGGGGCTTCGGCTTGGCGGCAGCCGCCGCGGCCGCGGCGACGGCGTGGGGCGTGCCCGCCGCAGTCCAGGGATCGCGCGCGCCGGCATCGTCGCCGCGGTTGCGGGCGGCGCGCTCGGCGGCGTCGCGGGCGCTGGTGCGCGGGCCAGTGCGGGCGCGCTCGCCATACGGCTGAAACTTACCGGCCGGGGTCTTGCGCCCCTTCGGGCCGCCGCGTGGGGGTGGTCGTGTCGTCATGATTCCGCCAGCACCCGTCTCCGCTTCGGACGGAACGTCCGGGCGCATCGGCCGCGGCGTCGCGGAGGACCCGGACCGATGGGGTCGCCCGGCTCTAGCATCGCGGGGGCGCAGCGGCAAAGGCGGTGGTGGTCGGCGCCACAACCGTCAGTACTTGAGACCGGTGTCGCACAGCACCGTGACGGCGATCGCGTCCGCCGGCAGGCGGCCCGAGGCGAGCAGGGATGCGGCGGCGCAGACATTGGCGGCCGCCGAGTAGCCGACATGCAGGCCTTCCCGCGTCGCCAGCAACCGGCGCCAGCGCGCGGCCTCGTCGTCGGACACCGCGAGGGCCAGATCCATGAGCCCAGGATCCCAATGCGGTGGCACGCTGCCGTAGCCCGTCCCCTGCAGGACATGGCGCGGCTTGGCGACGGGCTCGCCCGCCAATGGCCGGCAGCCCTCGGGCTCCACCGCCGCACAGAGGACATGTGGGTTGCGCGCCCGGAGCGCCGCCGCGACCCCGAGGAAGGTCGCACCCGTTCCCACCGACGCGACCCAGGCCTCGATCCGCCCGCCGCATTGCGCCCAGATCTCCGGGCCGCTCGTATCCCGGTGGATCGCGACGCCTTCCGGAGCGTGAAACTGGTCGACGTAGAAACCGCCGCGCTCCCGGGCGGTGTGCCGCGCCGCCTCGGCGGCGGCCGCGACATCGGCCCCGGTCACCTGTCCCGGCACCCCGTCGACCTGCGGGACCAGCACGACCTCCGCCCCGAGCGCCTCCAGCATCCGCGCCCGCTGCGGGCTGTTCCCGGCCGACAGGGTGACGACCAGCGGGTGCCCCAGCGTCGCGCAGGCCACGGCCAGGCCGGCCCCCATATTGCCGCTCGACATCTCCACGACCGGGGCGGCCGGGGCGAGCCGCCCATCCGCCCGGGCGGCGCGCAGGATCGCGCGGGCCGCCCTGTCCTTGACGCTTCCGCCGGGCTGCATGAACTCGGCTTTCGCCAGGATGCGGCCCGGTCCGGGATGGACCCGGTCGAGGGCGATCAGGGGCGTGCGGCCGATGAGATCGAGGGCGGACGCGGCGATGGTCGATGGCACGGTCGCGGACTCGGCGCGGGTGATCACGCCGCACAGCCTAGCAGCGGCTTCCGGGCCCCGACAGGGCCGGAACCGAGGACGCGCCGCATTCGCGGCTACGGCCGCTCCTCGGCGAGAAGCCGCGCCTTGAGCCCGACCGGGTACAGATCCGGCCCGCCCGCGCGATCCAGTTCCTCCAGATCGCACCAGCGGGCGATGCAGGGCGTGCCGCAATCCTCGTGGAAGACCACCCGCTCCTGCCTATCGAGCGCGCTCGGCGGCAGGGCAACCGGGAACAGGAACAGCACCTCGTGCCCCGGGCTGCCCTCGTGCGTGTACAGGTTCTCCATCACGAACGGGGCACCCAGAACCCGCACGGTGAGGCCGAGCTCTTCCCGGAACTCCCGCACGAGCGCCGCCTCCGCCGGCTCGCCGAACCCGACGCTGCCCCCGAGGGGGCGCACGCCCTTGAGGCGCCCGTCATCGGTATAGACCTCGGCGACGAGCAGCCGGCTTCCCCGCCAGGGCAGGCCGAGCGCCTTCACGCGGATCTCCGAAGGGGGGCGCCAGACATGCATGGGGCTCGGTATTCCGCGCCGCCGGGGGGCGCAACGGCCTGCACTGGCCTCGAGAGCGCCAAGCTGCGCGGCGCCGTGTCGGACTGTCCGGCCCAGCGCGGCGCAGCTTTCATGGGGTGGCGCGTTTCGACATCTCGGCCGGCGCGCACCGCGCCCGCCGTGGAACCTCGGATCGTCCCAGCGGCTCAGGCCAGGTTATCCGCGCCGCCGAGGACGAATCTCACCCGATCGCGTATGCGCGCTTGACGATCGGTTCGGGCCGATCGACGGGCTCCTGGACGCGCGGCGCGGCGGCGAGTTCGCTCTGGATCTCGGCCTGGTGCTTGCGCGCATTGGCGATCTCGAAGCGCGTCTGCAGCTCCATCAGCGTTTCCATGCTGCACCCGAACACCGTCTCGATGCGCAGGGCCAGCTCCGCCGTGAGTGCCGTCTTCTCGTTGAGAAAGTCGGACAGCGCCTGACGGGTCACGCCGAGCAAGCTGGCCGCGGCCATGACGGTCAGGTTGCGCGCCTCCAAAATATTGCGCCTTACGAACCCGCCGGGATGACCCGGATTTTCCAGTTGATACGTGATACTCATCGCGTCCCCCTTGTCTACGTCAGCCCTAGACCATCATTTTAAAGAGATGCCTCGTCCGTCTCTTGAGACGATCTTATTACCCCTTTCCATCAGCTTGGCCGATATACGCGGCAGATCACCAGTGGTTCCACCGATCACGATCCTGCGTAACCTGTGATGATGCTCGACATTGGGCAAATCCTCGGGAAATTTATCTCGTAAGCGTTTCGATTTTTGCAATAAATGGGGTGAATGGCTGATATGATCAGCCATCTATACAAAGAAGAGCCACAAAAAGACTTGCTATCACATCCGCGCCCGGCGAGCCCACCAATGCCCCTGACGTGCAGCCGGTCGTCCAGGCCGGTGCGGAAGGGACCCGCCCACAACCGAAGATATCCAGACGCTTGACGTCCCAGTGGCACACGGCCAAGCTGATCACCGACGGTTCCCCTCGGGGATCAAAAGGGAACGCGGTGAGGGCTCTTGTCCCGATGCCGCGGCTGTCCCCGCAACTGTAAGCGGTGAGCCCTTCACCACCACGTCACTGGGTTTCGGCCCGGGAAGACGGTGCGAGGGCGGCGACCCGCGAGCCAGGAGACCTGCCGTCAGCCGTGGTCACACGCGAAACGCGCCGGGCGGGGTGTCCTGGCGGGTGTCGAGACGCCCGTGCGCGAGCGCGGTCGGAGAGGCCTCGTTCGCGGTGACGTGCCACAGCAAGCGCGCCCGCGTCCCGGTTCCCGATGTCCTCCCTTGTCGTGCTGATCCCGGCCGCGTCTCCGCGCGACCCGATCCTCCGCCCGAGCCCTTGCGCTCGACGCGCGCGAGGCCCGGTCGCCACGGATAGCAATGTTATAACATTGCTTATAGGACATCCGGGCCGGCGGCCGCCGCGCACGGATTCACGCACGCTATGTCCCGACCGAAAAATCCTCTCCGCAGCCGGCGCGCGCCGCTCTGCGGAGCCCTCCTCACCCTCCTGGCGAGCCCGGCCGCGTCCCAGGAGAGCGTCGCCCTCGACCAGCTCTCCGTCGAGGGGGAGGGCGGGGTCAGCCTGACCCGGGCCGCCCCGACCGGGCTGAACCTGCGCACCCCCGACCGGACCGCGAGCCGGCTCGGCCTGACGCCGCTGGAGACGCCCGCGAGCGTCGACATCGTGTCCGGCGAGACCGCGCAGCTGCGCGGCCAGGATACGATCGCCGAGGCGGTGACCCAGGACGCCACCGGCATCACCACGATCGCGGCGCCGGGCAACGGCAACGGCGCGTTCACGTCCCGCGGCTTCGCGGGGCCGAACTCGATCCAGCAGCTCTACGACGGCACCCGCTTCTATGTCGGCGCCAACACGGTGACGTTCCCGTTCGACACTTGGAACGTCGAGCGCATCGAGGTGCTGCGCGGGCCGTCCTCGGTCCTCTACGGCGACGGCGCCATCGGCGGGGTCATCAACGTCGTGCCCAAGAAGCCGGTCTTCGTGCCGATCAACACGGCCCGCGCGGTGATCGGCACCGACGGCGTCGCGCGGCTCGCACTGGATTCCGGCGGGGCGCTCGGCCGGGAGGAATTCGGCGAGACCTTCGCGTATCGCCTGAACGTCAGCGGCAACCGCGCCGACGGGTGGATCCGGCCGGAGGGCGATTTCCGCAACCTCGCGGTCTCGGCCGCCCTGCTGTTCCAGCCGAGCCCGGACCTCGCCTTCACGGTGAGCCACGATCTCGGCTACCAGGAGCCGGCGCGCTACTGGGGCACGCCCCTGGTCGAAGGCAGAATCCCGGACCTGATCCGGTTCAACAACTACAACGTCCGCGACGCGAAGATCACCTGGGCAGATAACTGGACCCAGTTCAAGACCGAGTGGACGCCCTCGGCCGACATCATCGTGCGCAACACCGCCTATCGGCTCACCAGCCGGCGGCACTGGCTCGATGTCGAGCAGTACAGCTACAACCGCGGGACGGGACTGGTCGATCGCGGCGATTACCTCGAGATCTATCACAGCCAGGAACAGGTCGGGAATCGCCTCGACGCCAGCGTCAAGGGCAGCCTGTTCGGCCTGCCGAACGCGTTCGCGGTCGGGTTCGACGTGAACCACATCGACTTCCGCCACACGAACAATTTCTATTTCGACCAGATCACCAGCGTGCCACTGACCGGCTACGATCCGGGCTACTTCCCGCAGAATGGGCGGGCGCGGCCGGCCTACGCCACGCAGACCAGCCAAGCCTCAGTCTTCGCCGAGGACCGGGTGATCCTGTCCAACAAGCTCTCGTTCCTCACCGGCATGCGCCTCGACGTGCCGACGCTCCAACGCGAGGACCTGCAGACCGGATCGCAGTTCGAGAAGACCTACCGCGCCCTCGGTTACCGGTTCGGCCTGGTCTACAACCCGACGCCGGACAGTGCGCTCTACGCGCAGTACAGCTTCGCCACCGACCCGGTGAACAGCCTCATCACGCTCAATCAGTCGCTGGCGGGGTTCCAGCTCGCCACCGGCACGCAGGTCGAGATCGGCGCCAAGGGGCTCGCCTTCGACGGTACCCTCGAATGGACGGTGGCCGGCTACCGGATCGTCAAGGACAACCTGATCTCGGCCGTGCCGGGCCAGCCGACCCTGTCGACCCAGGTCGGGAGCCAATCCTCGCAAGGCTTCGAGCTGGCGCTGGGCTGGCACTTCGCCCCGGGCTGGCGGCTCGACGGCAACCTCGCGCTGCTGCACGCGCAATACGACGCCTTCGACCAGAACGTGAACGGCGCCACCGTCTCGTATGCCGGCAACCAGCCGATCGACGTGCCCGAGCGGGTCGCCAATCTCTGGCTCACCTGGGAGGTCTCCCGGGACTGGACCGCCCGGGTCGGGCTCCAGAATGTCGGCCAGGTCTACAGCGACTTCTCCAACACGGCCCGGCGCCCGGCCTACAACCTCGTCAACCTCGTCCTCGACCATCAGGTGACGGTGGATTCGCGCCTGAGCCTGCGGGTCTACAACCTGTTCGACAAGGTCTACGCGATCAGCGGCAACGCCGTGAACGGCGTCGGCACCAACTGGCTGCGGGGCCGGCCGCGCTCGGTGGAACTCGCCTACACGGTGACTTGGTGAGGCGCTGGGCCGGTAAGGCGGCCCGCCGCTGGCTGCTCCTGTTCCACCGCTGGGCCGGGATCGCCACGGCCCTGTTCTTCGCGCTCTGGATCGGCTCCGGGCTGGTGATGCTCTACGTGCCGTTCCCGGCGCTCACGCCGCCTGAGCGCCTCGCACGCCTCGCGCCGATCGCCTGGGGCGAGGTCGCGGTCGCGCCGGATGCGGCGCTCGCGGCCGCGGGCGTCGCGGGCGTGCCGGCCGCGTTCGCTCTGGAGATGGGCGGCGCCGAGCCGGTCTACCGGATCACCGGCCGCGACGGGTCGCGGGTGACGGTCTCGGGCCGGACTGGCGCGCGGCTCGGCCCGGTCGACGCGGAGGCGGCCCTACGGCTCGCCGCCGGGGACCGGCCAGGCGCCCGCGTCGAGCCGGTGGAGCGGGACCAGTGGACCGTCACCGCCCGCTACGACCCGCTCCGGCCGTTCCACAAGGTCGCCCTCGGCGATCCCGCAGGGACCGAGCTCTACGTCTCGCAGGTCACCGGCGAGATCGCCCTCGACACGACCCGGTTCGAGCGCGCCTGGAACTGGCTCGGCTCGGTGCCGCACTGGATCTACCTGACGCCCCTGCGCGCCCGGGCGGAGCTGTGGCGCACGGTCCTGCTCTGGCTCTCGGGGCTCGCCGCCCTCGGGGCGCTCAGCGGCCTCGCCATCGGGATCTGGCGCCTGCGCCTGCGCCGTCGCTACGCCAGGGGCGCCGTGACGCCCTATCGCGGGCTGGCGCGCTGGCACCACCTGTTCGGCCTCGCGGGCGGGCTCGGGCTCGGGGCGTTCATCGTGAGCGGCTGGATCTCCATGAACCCGAACCGCTGGTTCGCGTCGAGCATTCCGCCCGCCGGGATGAGGGCCGCCTATGCCGGGACGCCCGGCGCCATCGGGGTCGATGCCGGTCGGCTCCCCGATCTCGCCGGACCGGACGCCCGGGCCGTGCGGTTCACCGCCCTCGGCGGCCGCTGGTGGCTGGTCGCCGAGGCGCCGGACGGCCTGCGCACCGTCGCCTCGGACGGTGGCACCGGCCCCGACGTGGCCACCCTGGCGGAAGCCGCCATCGCGGCGATCCCCGCGGGACACCTCCGCGCGGCCCGGCAGCTCGAAGCCTACGATTCCTACTGGTACCCGCACGAAGCGGACCCGCGGCCCCTGCCGGTCCTGCGCCTCCGCTTCGACGACCCGGCCGCCACCTGGCTCCACATCGACCCGCGCGACGGCACGATCCTCCAGCGCCTCGACCGCTCGGGCCGCATCAACCGCTGGCTGTTCGACGCCCTCCACCGCCTCGACCTGCCGATCCTGACCGGCCGCCCCGCTCTGCACGACGCCGCGCAATGGCTCCTGAACCTGCTCGCCGCCGGGATCGCGCTGACCGGCCTCGTCGCGGGCTGGAGAAGGCTGGGCCGGAGTTTGTCGACGCGGGCTCGGTGAGCGGAGGCGCGCGACAGCGCAGCAACCCCCACCGCCATTCCAGGCCCGCGACGCGGTGTTCGGACATGAACATTGGTCGATTTGTTGCCGCCCGCCCTGCACGCGCGGCGTGCCAGGCCTTGCGACAGGGACTTCCCGTCACATCACCAAGCCGCTTGCAGATTGGCGGAGAAGACCCGGGCGCTGGCGCCGGGGCGGACCTTGCCGGCGTAGCGCGTCGACAGCTCTCCGGCGGCCAGGATCTGCGCCGCTTCAAGCCGGCGCGCAGACGTGGAATGATGGATGTCGCGGGCTGTTTTCACCCGCCAGATTTGCCGAGCACAGTTCGATGACCGAGAGAGACGCCGCCGCGATCCGCTGGCTCGAAGGGCAGGAGGGCGCGATGCTGGCCCTGCTCGAGGAGCTGGTGAACATCGATTCCGGCTCCTACGACAAGGCCGGGGTCGACGCGGTGGGCGCCCGCATCGCGTTCTTCCTGGCCGAGCATGGCGTCTCGGTCACCACCATCCCGGTGGAGGATTACGGCGACGCGCTCAAGGCCCAGATCGCCGGGTCCGGGGGCGCCAACCGGCCGATCGTGCTGATGGGCCACCGCGACACCGTCTTCCCGAAGGGCGAGGTCGCCCACCGGCCGTTCCGGATCGCGGAGGGCCGCGCCTACGGGCCGGGCGTCGCCGACATGAAGGCCGGGCTGGTGATGAACGCCTTCGTGCTGGCGGCCTTCCACAGAGCCGGCGGCGCGCCGGTGCCCTTGGTCGGCCTGTTCACCAGCGACGAGGAGATCGGCTCGCCGGCCTGCCGGCCGATCATCGAGGAGACCGCCCGCGGCGCCCGCGCAGTGCTGAACGCGGAGCCCGGCCGACCGACCGGCAACGTCGTCACCGGCCGCAAGGGCGGCGTGTTCATGCATCTGGAGGTCCTGGGCAGGGCCGCCCATTCCGGCGGCAACTACGCCGAGGGGCGCAGCGCCATCGGGGCGCTCGCCCACAAGATCATCGCGCTCCACGCGATCACCGATCTCGACCGCGGCATCACGGTGAATGTCGGACTGATCTCGGGCGGCCAGTCGGTCAACACCGTGGCGCCCCGGGCGACCTGCGAGATCGACCTGCGCTACGTCACCCCGCCCGATCGCGACGACGCCATGAACCGGATCGCCGCGATCGTGGCCGACACGCATGTGCCTGAGACCCGCGCGCAGCTGACCATCAAGGGCGAGTTCCTGCCCCTGGTGCAGGACGCGGCCTCGCGGGCACTGTTCGAGACCTACGCACGGGTCAGCGCGCAGCACGGCGCCCAAATCACGGGCGAGTTCGCCGGCGGCTGCGCCGATTCCGGCTTCACCGCGAGCGTCGGCTGCCCGACGCTCTGCGCGGTCGGGCCGGTCGGCGGCAAGGCCCACTCGCCCGAGGAATATCTCGAGGTCGCGAGCCTCGTCCCGCGGGCGCGGGCCATCGCCGAAACCGTCGCGGCGGCCGCGACGGCCTGAGGCGCCGGCTTCCCGGACCGCGATCAGCCGTCCACCAGCGCCAGGGCGGCGTCGGTGTAGCGGCGGCCGCTGACCGCCTCGGGCGGCATCGCGGCGTCGATCGCGGCGAGGTCGTCCGCGCTCAGCACGATCTCCGCGGCGGCGGCGTTCTCCTCGAGGTGCCGGATCTTGCGGGCGCCCGGGATCGGCACGATGCCGTCGCCCTGGTGGAGCACCCAGGCCAAGGCGAGCTGGGCGGGCGTGACGCCCTTGTCGGCCGCAAGGGTCGCCAGCGCGTCGAGCAGCCTCTGGTTGGCCGCGAGGTTCTCCGCCTCGAAGCGCGGCAGGGTGCGGCGGAAATCGTCTGCCGCGAGGCTGCCGCGGTCGCGGATCGCCCCGGTGAGCAGGCCGCGCCCGAGGGGGCTGTAGGGCACGAAGCCGATGCCGAGCTCGACGCAGGTCGGCAGCACCGCGGCCTCCGGCTCGCGGCTCCACAGGGAATACTCGCTCTGCACCGCGGCGATCGGATGGACCGCGTGGGCGCGCCGGATCGTGGCGGCGCCGGCCTCGGACAGGCCGAGCGCCCGCACCTTGCCGGCGCGCACGAGATCCGCCATCGCGCCGACCGTGTCCTCGATCGGCACCGCCGGATCGACCCGGTGCTGGTAGAACAGGTCGATGACCGCGACGCCGAGGCGCCGCAGCGAGGCGTCGCAGACGGCGCGGACATGCTCGGGGCGGCTGTCGACACCGACGATCCGGTCCCGGCCCTGGCCGGTCTCGGCGATCTTGAAGCCGAACTTGGTGGCGATGACGACCCGATCGCGGAACGGCGCCAGCGCCTTCCCGACCAGCTTCTCGTTCTCGAACGGGCCATACATCTCGGCGGTGTCGAAGAACGTGATGCCGCGCTCGACCGCCCGGTGCAGCGTGGCGATGGCCTCCGCCTCCGGCTGGCCGCCATAGGCGTAGCTCATGCCCATGCAGCCGAGGCCGATGGCGGAGACGGAGAGTTCGGAACCGAGTCGACGCTGTTGCATGTGATTCCCCTGTGAGTCCCCAGGCCGAAGCCGCCGGGACTCTGCGCAGAGAGGCGAGGTAGGATAATACGTCTTTCCCGGCGCAGCCTGTCCTATCCGGCTCAACAGTGAGACGCACCGACCTTCCCGCCCTGGCGATCTTCGCCGCCGTCGCGGCACGCCGCAGCTTTCGCGGGGCGGCCCGCGATCTCGGCCTGTCCGTGTCGGCGGTGAGCCACGCGATCAACGGCCTGGAGGCGAGCCTGGGGATCCGGATCCTGGCCCGGACCACCCGCAGCGTCGCGCCGACCGAGGCCGGCCGGCGCCTGCTCGCGGGGCTCGAACCGGCGCTGGCGGCGATCGACGAGGCGGTCGAGGCCGCCACCGCCTCGCAGAAGCGGCTCTCGGGGACCCTGCGCTTCTCGGTGCCGCACTCGGCCGCCGAGATGCTGATGCTGCCGCTCGCGGCGTCGTTCACCCGCGCACATCCCGATGTCGCGATCGAGATCCGGGCGCAGGACGACCTGCGCGACATCGTGGCGGAGGGGTTCGACGCCGGCGTCCGCTTCGAGGAGAGCCTGGAGCAGGACATGATCGCGGTGCCGCTCGGCCCCGCCCAATGCGCGGCCATCGTGGCGGCGCCGTCCTATTTCGCGCAGCGTCCACGGCCGCTGACGCCGCAGGATTTGCACGACCACATCTGCATCAACCGCCGTTTCGCCGGCGGCGCCCTGTTCCGCTGGGAGTTGGAGAAGGACGGCGCGGCCGTGGCCGTCTCGGTCTCGGGAAACCTGATCCTCGACGATATGCGGCTGGTCGCCGAGGCGGCCCGGATGGGCGCCGGCCTCGCCTACCTGTTCGAGGCGCAGGTGAGTGACGACCTCGCCGCCGGCCGGCTGGTCCGCGTGCTGGAGGATTGGTGCCCGCGCTTCCCCGGCTTCTTCCTCTACTACCCGAGCCGCCGGCTGATGCGGCCGGTGCTGCGGGCGTTCCTCGATGCCGTGCGGGCCGAAGCGGTGGGCGCACGGTCGCCCGGGGCGGTTGCATGAGCTCTACCCCCGATCCCGCTTCAATGGCCGCGCTTGATGCGATCGTGCATGCCGCGCGGGTCTTCCTGGAAGCACGCTGGCCTGCGTGGCACCGGCGGTGGGGGCCGCCTCATCCGGCTTGCGCGTCTCAGTGGACTTGCATTCGGTCCAGTCTGTTCGTTCAGAGGGCGCTCGGCCAAGCGGGGATCGGAGCCACGATCGCGAGCGGCGTTCCGAACGCCGGGGCACGATGCGGGTTCTTCGACGGCGTGTCTTGGAACAGCCATGCCTGGGTACGCACCGCCGGTGCGATCGTCGATGTGACGGCAGATCAATTCTCCGCCGCGGATGTGATCATCACGCCGATCTCGGATTCTCGCTACCGTGCCGGCCTCGAACCCGACGCGCGCCTCTCGGCCGGACAATCGGCGATCGCCGCGGTGGATGCAATCTGGCCGGACTGGATCGAAGAAACGGGTTCGGCGCGATATTCAGCCCTGCAAATCCGTCCCGGAACCGCCCATCGACGCCGATGAGCGTGTCGCCGCTGTCGAGCGCACCGAAGGTCGGGGCCCGCAATTCGGGTCTGGTCGTCGGGCCGCCGGCGATCGACCCGGGATGGGCAGCCGCTCGCCGGCGTCAGCAAGCGGCCGAGCGCACTGCCCCCGAGCCGCCTCACGCGGCGGTGCGGTAGCGCTCCGCCGGCTGCACCTGGCCGAGATTGGGGATCATCGCGGTCCGCGCCCGGTCATAGGCGGTCCACTGGGCGTCGTCGGGCAGGGGCGGGATGGTCACGGTCTCGCGCCGGTCGAAGCCGACCAGGGCGGAATCGACGAGGGCGTCGGTCTCCATGACCGCCGGCAGGGCGTTCACGTCGATGCCGGCGCGCTGCCAGATCTCCGTCCGGGTCGCGGCCGGCAGGACCGCCTGCACGTAGACGCCCTTCGGCCCGAGCTCGATGTGGAGCGCCTGGCTGAGATACTGCACGAAGGCCTTGGTGGCACCGTAGACCGCCATACCGAATTCCGGGGCGAAGCCGACCACCGAGCCGATATTGACGATGGTGCCGGTGCCTTCGGCCGCAAAGCGCGGGGCGACCGCGGCGGCGAGCCGGGTCAGGGCCGTGACGTTGAGGGCGATCAGGTTGCCGATCTGATCCGGGCCTTGGCCGACGAAGCTGCCGTTCAACGCGGCGCCGGCATTGTTCACCAGCACGCCGATCCGGGCATCCGCGCGCAGGCGCGTCTCGACCGCGGTGAGGTCGGCTGGCTGGGTCAGGTCGGCCTGGACGATGTCGACCGCGACGCCGGCCTCCCGGCGCAGGCGCTCGGCCAGAGCCTCGAGGCGGGCGGCGTCCCGGGCGACGAGGACGAGGTCATGGCCGCGCCGGGCGAAGCGGTCGGCGTAGACCGCACCGATACCCGAGGAGGCGCCGGTGATCAGGATGGCAGGCTTGCTGGACATGGGCGGGATCCCTATCTCTAAACATGATCGCTATCATGTAACGCAAACATGATGGCGATCATGATTGGGGTCAAGCCGACCCTGTCCCAGAGGCGTGAGATTGCGCACATGAAGGTCAGCCGCGAGCAGATGGGCGAGAACCGGCGTCGGATCCTCGACGCGGCCGGGCGGCTGTTCCGCGACCGCGGCTTCGAGGCCGTGACGGTCGCGGAGGTGATGCGCGAGGCCGGACTCACCCATGGCGGGTTCTACGGCCATTTCCGGTCGAAGGACGATCTGATCGCCGCCGCGCTGGCCGAGCTCGTCGTGGCCTCGGAGCCGGGGCCGCTGGCACTGCCGGCTTTCGCGGCGCGCTATCTCAGTCCCGCCCATCGCGACGATCCGGCGAGCGGCTGCCCAGTGGCGGCGCTCGCCAGCGACACGATCCGGCAGGCGCCGGAGGCCCGGGCGGCGATGACCGAGGGCCTGCGTCGGCAGATCGCCCGGCTCACCGACGGCGCCGCGGAGCCCGAAAGCGCCCGCCAGGCCGCGATCGGGAGCTGGGCCGCCATGGTCGGGGCGATGATACTGGCCCGGATGAGCGACGATCCGGCGCTCTCCGACGAGGTCCTGGCGCAGACCCGCGCCTGGATCGACCGGGCCTCACCCTCCACGCCGGCCGAATAAGCCGGTCCGCGCAAGGGGCCGGGATGGGGCCGGCGGCGGCAAGTTCAGCACCCGCTTGCGCCGCGGGGCCGCATCGATCAGTTTTCAGGCATCCAGCGAGCCCCGAAGCTGGATCTCGAGCAAGAAACCGCCCCGTCCGTGCATCTCCTGATCGTCGACGACCACCCGCTGTTCCGCGATGCCCTGGCGGCCACGATCCGCCTGGCCCATCCGGACGCCGTCCTGCACGAGGCCGACGGGATCGAGCCCGCCTGCGCGGTGCTCGCCGAGAACCGCGGCATCGACCTCACGCTGCTCGACCTGTCCATGCGGGGCGTCACCGGCTTCGACGGGCTGATCACGATCCGGGCCCGCTTCCCGCGCATCCCGATCCTGATCGTGTCCGGCCACGAGGATCCGCGCATCGTCCGCGAGGCCCTACAGCACGGGGCTGCCGGCTTCGTGCCCAAGGCCATGGACAAGACCACCCTGACCCGGGCGATCACCGAGGTGATGAGCGGCGCCCTGTTCCTGCCCCCGGGCCTCGCCGAGGCAAGCGCGCCGGCGCCGCAGGCCAAGAAGAAGCCCCTGGCCGAGCGCCTCGCCCGGCTCACGCCGCAGCAATTGCGCGTGCTGATGATGATCCGCCAGGGCAAGCTGAACAAGCAGATCGCGCACGAGCTGCAGGTCGGCGATTCGACCGTGAAAGCCCATGTCTCGGAGATCCTGCGCAAGCTCGAGGTGATCAGCCGGACGCAGATCGTGATCGACACGGCGGCCCTGGATTTCGACCAGATCCACAACACCCATCCGGCCTGACGGGCGGGATTTCGCCGCCGGGACAGAATCCCGTCAGCCGTCCGCCCCGACGAGACGCCCGACCAGCGACCGGATTTCGGCGCGGTCCATCGGCGCGACATCCACCGAACGGTGGATCGACAGGCCCTCGATCATCGCGTCCAGCACCTTGGCGGTGTCGGCCGAGAAATGCTGCTGCAGGGCCGCGCGGCTCTTCTCCATCCAGCCCTGCATCACCAGGCGCAGCGGCGGATTGCGGGCGGCGAAGGCGTAGAGCTCGTAGCTCAGCAGCATGGTCCGGGGGGTCGCCCAGCTGTCGTCGACGACGAGGTCGACCACGGCCTCGCAGGCCTCCGCGCGGTTCGAGGCGGCGGCCAGCCGCTCCGTGAAACGCGCCGACACCGTGTCGGCCAGGAGCGTGAAGGCCTCGGTCAGCAGCTCGACCAGGCCGGTGAAATGGTAGGTCATCGAACCGAGCGGCACGTCGGCCGCCGCCGCGACCCGGCGATGCGTCGTCCCGGCGACACCGTGCTCGGCGATCACGTCGAGGGTCGCCTGGACGATGCGGGCGCGGCGGTCCGGGTCGTAGCGGCGCTGGGACGGGGGCACACGGAACTCCTGGAAACGGTCATCGCCGCCGGGCGACGGTTGGCATCCGCGTCCGATGCGTACATATGTACGCATCGCCGGGAGCGCTGGGAAGCGCCGCACCGGCGCCGATGCGGGTCGACCGGTACCGGCCCCGCATCGATGCAGCGCGAAGACCGGGAGGATGCCGATGCGGACCGAGCGTGAGAAGATGCTGGCGGGCGAGCTTTACGACGCGCTCGACCCGGAGCTGGTCGCGGCCCGCGCCCGGGTCCGGGATCTCTGCCAGGCGCTCAACGCCACGCGCGATGCCGAGGAGGACTGCCGCCGGGACCTGTGCAAGCAGATCTTCGGGGCGGGCGGCGACACGGTGTGGATGCAGCCGCCGTTCTTCTGCGACTACGGATCGAATATCGAGCTCGGCGAGCGGGTCTATTTCAATTTCAACTGCGTGGTCCTCGATGTCTGCCGGGTTCGGATCGGCAGCTTCACGCTGTTCGGCCCGGCGGTTCAGATCCTGACGCCGCTCCACCCGTTCAACGCCGCGCTGCGGCGGGTGCAGGAATACGGCAAGCCGATCGAGATCGGCTCGGACGTCTGGGTCGGCGGCGGCGCCCTGATCCTGCCCGGCGTGACCATCGGCTCCCGCACCGTCATCGGCGCGGGCAGCGTCGTCACCCGCGACATCCCGGACGGGGTGCTGGCCGCCGGGAATCCCTGTCGGGTCATTCGCCCGATCAGCGACGACGAGCGGCAATCCTACGGCTCCGCGCCCTGACGCGTGACGCCCGCCGCTCTTCCGGACGCCCGAATCGCTGAACGGATACGGGTACGGCGTGAGCGGGTTGGAGCGATCCCACCCGCGCAATCAGCCCGGTGACAAGGAGCAGTCGCAATCGCCGGGGCATAAGGGAGCGCTTTCGGGCGATTCCCGGCGGCGACGGGAGCCGGCATGCAGTCGCCGCAACCCTGGGTTCGCCAAACTCGTTCGCATGCAAATCGATATGATACTATCTATAAGCTTACGAGCTTAACCACCCGCGATCGCCTCGTCGTGGGCCTCGTCGTGGCGGGAGACCCGGCCCCATGCCGATCGCAGATGATCCGGAGGCGCAGATGCGTCTGCGGCAAGCCTATACCCATGCCCTGCAGACCGGTGCCCGCACCTGGCGGCGCGCCGCCAACGCGGTCGCGGAGGTGCACGGCCTGTCCGACGCCACCGCGTATCCCCTGGTGATGATCGGCCGGCTGGCCGGCGAGCCGCGCCAGAACGCCCTGGCGGAGGCGGTGGGGATCGAGGGCCCGTCGCTGGTGCGGCTCCTCGACCAGCTCACCGCCGCCGGGCTGGTGGTGCGCCGCGAGGACCCGTCCGACCGGCGCGCGAAGGTGATCACGCTGACGGCGAGCGGGCGCGCGATGGTCGCGCGGATCGAGACCGAGCTCGCCACCCTGCGGGCGCGCCTCTTCGCCGAGATCAGCGCCGCGGATCTGGAGGCGAGCCTCCGGGTCTTCGCGGCGCTCCAGGCCCATATCCGCGATCCGGGCGAGACAACGCGGGAGTCGGCGGCGTGACCCTTCCCGGATGGCGTGACTGGGCCTTCGCCCTCAAGACCTGCGCGGCGGCTCTGCTCGCCCTGTTCCTGGCTCTCTGGATCGACCTGCCGCGGCCCTATTGGGCGGTGGGCACGGTCTACATCACCAGCCAGGTCCTGTCGGGAGCGACCCGGTCGAAGGCGATCTACCGGGTCTGCGGCACCGTGCTCGGCGCCGCGATGACCGTCGTCCTGGTGCCGAACCTGGTGAACGCTCCGATCCTGCTCAGCCTCGCCATCGCGCTCTGGGTCGCGCTCTGCCTCTACGTCGCGATCCTCGACCGGACGCCGGCGAGCTACCTGCCGATGCTAGCCGGCTACACCGCGGCCCTGATCGGCTTTCCCGCGGTCGACGACCCGGGGACGATCTTCGACACCGCCGTGGCCCGCGCGGAGGAGATCTCCCTGGGCATCCTCTGCGCCGGTCTCGCGGCCACGCTGGTCCTGCCGCAATCGGCCGCGCCGGTCATCGCCGGCCGCCTCGACCTCTGGCTGGCGGAGGCGCAGGAATGGACGCTCGCCGCGCTGACCGGCGCCCGCGCCCCGCAGGCCGGCGACAACAACCGGGCCCGGCGCCTGCGCCTCGCCTCGGACGCCATCGCCCTTGACGGGCTCGGGCTCGCCTTGCGCAACGAGGCGAGCGGCGCCGAGCGCGCCGCCGCCGCCTTCGCGCCGTTGCGCCAGCACATGCTGATGGTCCTGCCGATCGTCGCCGCGCTGGCGGACCGCGTCTGCGCCCTCGACCGGGCCGGCGCCCTGCCGGCGCGGGTCCGGGCGCTCCTGTCGGACATCGCGCTCTGGCTGGCGGGGGAGGGGGATTGTGCCGCCGAGGCCGCACGGCTGCGCGAGCGGGTCGACGCGGTCGAGCCGTCGCTGGGCCGTGCCCCGGACTGGAACACGCTGCTGCTCGCGAGCCTGACAGCGCGGCTGCGCGACGTGATCGACCTGCGGCTCGATCTCCGGGCGCTGCGCGGTCACCTCATGGCCGGAACGAAGCCGACGCCGCTGGCCTTCACCTACACGGCGCAGGTCCACCGCGTCCGGCATCGGGATCACGGGCTGGCCGCGCTCTCGGCCTTCGGGGCCTTCGCCAGCATCCTGGTCTGCTGCGCGGTCTGGATCGGCACCGGCTGGCCCGACGGGTCCGCGGCGCCGATGATGGCGGCGGTGACCTGCTGCCTGTTCGCCGCCCTGGACGATCCGGCCCAGCCGATCCTCGGCTTCGCCAACTCGGCCATCGTCGGCGCGCTCGTCGCCGGCTTCTACCTGTTCGCGGTCCTGCCGGTGGTGACCACCTACGAGATGCTCGCCCTGGCGCTCGCCCCGCCGCTGATCCTGTGCGGGCTGATGATGACCCAGCCCCGGACGATGCCCATGGGGATGGGCGCGGCGGTGAACGGGGCGACCCTTATCGCGCTCCAGAACGGCTACACCGGCGAGTTCGCGCCCTTCGCCAATTCTGTGCTCGCCTCGGTGGCCGGGATGTGGATCGCGGCCGTCGTGATCCGGCTGGTCCGGTCCCTCGGGGCGGGCCGGATCGCCCGCCGGCTGCTGCGGATCAACCGGCGCAGCCTGGCCACGGCCGCCGAGGGCGGCGGCGCGGGGCACGGCCTCGAACTCGCCGCCCTGATGCTCGACCGGGTCGGCCTGATCGCGCCGCGTCTCGCCGCGATCCCGGCGGACGATGCCGCGGCGGCCGGCGACCTGCTGGCGGATGTCCGGGTGGGCATCAACCTGGTCGAGGTCCGGCGGGTCCGGCGGCGCCTCGCCGGCGCCGCGCGCCGCAGCATCGACGAGGTCCTCACCCTGGTCGCGCGGCAGACCCGCAGCCGCGCGGCCGTCCCCGGCCCCGACCTGCTCTCCGCCCTCGATGCCGGGCTCGACGCCGTCGCGGCCGCCGCGGACTCGCCAGAGCGCAGGGCCGCACTCATCGGCCTGACCGGCCTGCGCCGGGGCCTCTTCCCCGACGCGCCGGCCTATCGGGCCCCGGCCCCCCAGGAGATCGCGGCATGAGGGGCGAATTCGATCTCTACGGCGTGTTCGTGCCGACCGTGGCCTTGTGGATGGTCGCAGCCTTCCTGCTCAGCGTGCCCGTGCGCCGCCTGCTCGCGGCGACCGGCTTCTACCGCCTGGTCTGGCACCGGCCGCTCTTCGACCTCGCTCTCTACGTCCTGCTTCTCGGGGGCGTGATCGCCCTCGCCCATCGGATCCTGTCATGACCCGCCTGCTCTCCCTCGTCGGCCGCCTGGCGGTCACGCTCGGCATGGTCGCCGCGGCGGCGATCGTCGGCCTTGCCCTGTGGGATTATTACATGAACGCCCCCTGGACCCGGGACGGGCGGGTGCGGGCCGACGTGGTCGCGGTGGCGCCCGACGTGTCCGGCCTCGTCACCGAGGTGCTGGTCGAGGACAACCAGAACGTCCGCAAGGGCGACGTGCTGTTCCGGATCGACCCGGACCGGTTCCGTCTCGGCCTGCGCCAGGCCGAGGCGCTGGTGGAGGGCCGCAAGGCCATGGCCGAGCAGGCCGCGGCCGACTACGCCCGGTACAACAAGCTCAGCGACGCGGCCGTCTCGCAGCAGAAGGTCGAGGCCGCCCGGGCCACCGACCTCAACGCCAAGGCCGCCTACGAGCAGGCCGTGGTCGACCGCGACCTCGCCAAGCTCAATTTGGAGCGGTCGGCGGTGCGCGCCTCGGTCAACGGCCGGATCGCCAACATGGAGCTGCGCCCCGGCGCCTACGTCACCACCGGCCGGGGCGTGATGGCGCTGATCGACCGCGATACCCTGCGGGTCGAGGGCTATTTCGAGGAGACCAAGCTGCCGCGCATCCGCGTCGGCGCCCCGGTGACGATCCAGCTCATGGGCGAGGGCGCCCCGCTGCGCGGCCATGTCGAGAGCATCGCCGGGGGCATCGCCGAGACCGGGCGGACCGACGGCTCGAACCTTCTGGCCAGCGTCAACCCGACCTTCGCCTGGGTGCGGCTCGCGCAGCGCATCCCGGTGCGGATCGCGCTCGACGGCGCGGCGAGCGACCCGCGCCTCGTCAGCGGCCGCACCGCCACCGTGGCGATCACCCCGGCGGACGGCAAACCCGACCCGAGCCTGCGCTGGCCCTGGACCGGGTGGCGCGCGGCGCTGGCCCGCTGAACCATTCCGGCGGCGCCGGGGTTTGCCTCCCACGGGATCCGAGCGATCCAGCCAGAGGACCATCCATGCCGAAGACCAAACTCGCCCTCGCCGCCGCCCTGACGCTGGCGCTCTCCGGAGCGGCGCTGGCCCAGGCCCCGACCACCGGCGGCGCCGGGCAGGGCAACGTGAACAAGTCCGGCGCCGTGGGCGGCACCGGGCAGGGTTCCCTGGAACAGACCGCCCCGGCCCGTCCGGGCGCGACGACCGGTTCCACCACTGCCCCGCGGACCGGCACGCCCGGCGCGCCCGCCGGCGGCAGCACGGCGCCGAGCGCCCGCTGAGCCTGGCCGGGCCGATCCCGGGTGCGCCCGGGATCGGCGTTCCGGCTCAGGCGCCGAGGCCGCCGACGCAGAGGTACTTGGTGTTCAGGTAATCCTCGATGCCCTGGTAGGAGCCCTCGCGGCCGAGGCCGGATTCCTTCACGCCGCCGAAGGGCGCCACCTCGGTGGTGATGATGCCCTCGTTGATCCCGACCATGCCGTATTCCAGCGCCTCGGCGACCCGGAAGGTCCGGCCGAGGTCGCGGGTGTAGAAGTAGCAAGCGAGGCCGAACTCGGTGTCGTTGGCCATGCGGATCGCCTCCGCCTCGTCGCGGAACCGGAACAGCGGCGCCAGCGGCCCGAAGGTCTCCTCCCGGGCCACCGCCATGTCGGGGGTTGCGCCGGTGATCACGGTCGGCTCGAAGAACTGGCCGCCCAGCGCGTGGCGATGCCCGCCCGCGACCACCCGGCCGCCCTTCTCGACGGCGTCGCGGATATGGGCCTCGGTCTTCTCCACGGCCGCCATGTCGATCAGCGGCCCCTGGGCGACGCCGTCCTCGATGCCGTTGCCGACCTTCAGGCGGTTGGCCGCCTCGGCCATCTTGTCCGCGAAGGCGTCGTAGATCCCGTCCTGCACCAGGAAGCGGTTGGTGCAGATGCAGGTCTGGCCGGAATTGCGGTACTTGGCCAGCATCGCCCCGGCCACCGCCCGGTCGAGGTCGGCGTCGTCGAACACGATGAACGGCGCGTTGCCGCCCAATTCCATCGAGACCTTCTTCACCGTGTGCGAGGCCTGCTCAAGCAGCACCTTGCCGACCTCGGTGGAGCCGGTGAACGTGATCTTCTTCACCAGCGGGTTGCCGGTCATCTCGCCGCCGATGGCCCGGGCCGAGCCGGTGAGGATGCTGACCGTCCCGGCCGGGAAGCCGGCCTTCTCGCACAGCACGCCCCAGGCGAGGCCGGAGAGCGGGGTCTGGGAGGCCGGCTTGATCACGATCGGGCAGCCGGCCGCGAGCGCCGGCGCGATCTTGCGGGCGATCATCGAGGACGGGAAGTTCCACGGGGTGATCGCCGCGACCACGCCCACTGGCTCCTTGGTCACGAGGATCTTGCGGTCGCCCCAGGGGGAGGGGATCACGTCGCCGTAGACGCGCCGCGCCTCCTCGGCGAACCACAGAACGTAGGCCGCCGACATCGCGACCTCGCCGCGGGATTCGGTCAGCGACTTGCCCTGCTCGGCGGTGAGGATCTGGGCCAGGTCTTCCTGATTCTCGGTCACCAGGGCGGCGAGCTTGCGCAGCAGCGCGGCGCGCTCGTTGGCCGTCTTGGCGCGCCAGGCCGGGTAGGCCGCGTGGGCGGCCTTGATCGCTTGGGCCGTCTCGTCGGCGCCGGCATTCGGCACCCGGGCGATCACCGCGCCGGTGGCCGGGTTGGTGACGTCGATCGTGCCGGACCCGGCCTTCGACCATTCCCCGCCGATCAGGCAGGATTCGACCAGGAGGCTGCGGTCCTTCAGGGTGAGTGTGTCGGACTCAGGCATTCAACGGTTCCTTCGGCGGCTGCGGCCTGTCCGGCTGAGACAGTTCCGTCCGCGACTTGAGGGGCGCGCTCTGGGCCGTATTCCTCGCCTGCGCCTCGGCTTTTGTCTCGAAAACATGGGGAGCCAGATCGCGGCTCGCCAACGAGGCGCCGAGTTTCAATCGCAAGAACGCGCTCGTCGTGTAGCGCGAGGCCGTCTCGTAGTACCGGTTCTCCAGATAAGCGATCGCCGAGAAATAGGCATCGCTCACCGTCGGGTCGATCTCGAACCCATCGTAATTGGCGATCAGGTGGACCTTGCGGCCGATCTCCTGGCAGGCGCGCTCGTATTCCCGCCGCACCAGCTCGACGTCGTCGATGGTCCGGACCTGGAAGCCCTCGAGGTTCGAGAACAGGATGTTGCGCTCCCGGTCGTAGGTGATCCGCTCCGACAGGGAGAGCCCCAGGAGCCAGGGCTCCAGCCCCATCACGGCATCGCGGAACAGCCGCGGATCCATGGGCTTGGGATCCTGCACGATCGGCACGAAGCCCATCTGCCCCAAAATGTCCCGCTCGATGTCGATCCCGGGGGCGACCTCGGCCAGCTCCATGCCGGCCTTGGTCCGGCGGAACACGCAGCGCTCGGTCACGTAGAGCACCGGCTGGCCGCGCTCGGCCGCGTAGGCGCCCGAGAAGGTCACCTGCTCCACCGCGGCGATGAACTTCCGCGAGCGACCCTCGGTGACGATCCGGATGCCGTCGCCCTCGACCACCACCTCCAGCCCGTCGGCCGTGAAGGTGCCGGCGAAGACCAGGCTCTTGGCGTTCTGCGAGATGTTGATGAAGCCGCCCGCGCCGGCGAGCCGCTTGCCGAAGCGGCTGACATTGACGTTGCCCTCGGCGTCGCATTGCGCGAGCCCCAGGCAGGCGAGGTCGAGGCCGCCGCCGTCGTAGAAGTCGAATTGCTGGTTCTGGTGCAGCACCGCCGCCGGGTTGAGGGCGGCGCCGAAATCGAGCCCGCCCTGCGGCAGGCCGCCGATCACCCCGGGCTCGGCGGTGAGCGTCAGGTAGCGCAGCACCCGCTCCTCGGCGGCCACTGCCGCGACCCCCTCGGGCATGCCGATGCCGAGATTGACCACGCCGCCCGGGGGCAGCTCGAAGGCGCAGCGCCGGGCGATGACCTTGCGGGCGTCGAGCGGGATCGGCGGGATCCGGTCGAGGGGCACGCGCTGGCGGCCCGTGAAGGCGTGGTTGTAGGCGGTGCCGTAGGTCTGGCGGTGGTTCTCCGGCTGGCTCAGCACGACGCAATCGACCAGCACCCCGGGCACCTGCACCTCGCGGGGGGCCAGCGAGCCGGCCTCGGCCAGCCGTTCCACCTGGGCGATGACGAAGCCGCCGGAATTCTTGGCCGCCATGGCGGCGGCGAGATTGTCTAGGGTCAGCGCCTCGCGCTCCATGGTGATGTTGCCGGCCGGATCCGCCGTGGTGCCGCGGATCAGCGCGATGTTCACCGGGAACGCCTTGTAGTGCAGCCAGGACTCGCCGCCGAGCTCGACCACGCTGACGAGATCCTCCTGGGTGACGGCATTGAGCTTGCCGCCTTCGAGCCGCGGATCGACGAAGGTGCGCAGGCCCACCTTGGTGATGTGGCCCGGCGTGTGGGCGGCGATCTCCCGGTAGAGATGCGACACGACGCCGAGCGGCAGGTTGTACGCCTCGATCTGACCGTCGATCGCCATCTTGGCGAGCTTGGGCACCAGGGCCCAATGGCCGCCGACGACGCGACGCACCAGCCCCGGGATCGCCAGCCGGTTGAGGCCGCGCTCCTTGCCGTCGCCCGGCGCCGCCGCGAACATCAGCCCGAGCCCGTGCGGCCCCTGGCCGGCCTCGAACCGCCGGGCGAGCGCCAGGATCAGCTCGTCCGGCGTGCCGATGCCGACGAACCCGGAGACCGCGACCATGTCGCCATCCTGCAGGATGGCGAGCGCCTCGTCGGCGCTGACGATCTTGTTCTTCAGGCTGCCCATGCCGTCACCCTCGGAGCCTGGAAGTTGAGATCGCCGCCATCGAAGCAGCAGTTGAGCAACCGCCCGATCCCACCCATCCTCCTCATCCTGAGGTGCCGGGCGATCGCAGATCGTTCGGCCTCGAAGGAGCCCCCCAGGGATCGCGGCGGCCTCTGGAGGGCTCCTTCGAGGGCAGCGCTGCGCGCCGCCACCTCAGGATGAGGGGGAGATTTGGATCGGCCACAGGCAGCGAGCCCGCGTCTCGGCGAGCCTCGGACCGCGCCGATCCGATCCGTGGACCATGACACACAGCTACCCACGCGCACCCAGCCAATCGGCGATGCCGGAGCCCAGCAACTTCTGCGCCTTGCCACCGACGAAGACGCCGACATGGCCGCCGGGCAGGCCGAGCTCGGTGTAGTCGTCGGTGCCGATCTTGTCCTTGAGCGCCTGCGAGGTGGCGGGCGGGATGATGTGGTCGTCCTGGGCGAAGACGTTCAGCACCGGGCAGGCGATGCGCTTCAGGTCGACCGTGCGGCCGCCGAGCACGAAGGTGCTCTGGACCAGCTTGTTGTCCTGGTAGAGGTCCTTGAGCCACTGCTTGGCCGCTTCGCCAGGATGGTCCGGCCGGTCGGCGATCCACTTCTCCATGCGCAGGAAGTTCAGGAACTTCTTCTTGTCGTCGAGGGCGTCGAGCAAGTCGAGGTTGTACTTGGTCATGGTGCGCATCGGCGTCATCATCGAGAACACCGAGCCCATGAACGCCCCGGGCAGCGAGCCCTGCGCGTCGATCAGGCGGTCGACATCCTCGGGCGACAGGGAGCGGGTCCAGACGTTGATGAAGCCGTGGCCGGCCCGGGTCTCGCGGGTGTCGGCGTGGAAGTCGATCGGCGTGATGGTCAGCACCATCGCGTTGACCCGCTCCGGGTACAGCGCGGCGTAGCAGGTGGTGAAGACGCCGCCCTCGCAGATCCCGAGCAGGTTGATCTTTTCGCGCCCCGCGGCCTGGCCGATGAAGGCGACGCATTCGGCGAGGTAATCGTCGACGTAATCGTCGATGGTGACGTAGCGGTCGGCCCGGCCGGGATTGCCCCAATCCACCACGTAGAGGTCGAGGCCGAGATTGAGCAGGTTGCGGACCAGCGAGCGGTCCTCCTGCAGGTCGGCCATCGTGTAGCGGCCGATCAGCCCGTAGACGATCAGCACCGGCGGCAGGCCCTTGCTCTCGGTGAGCGGCCGGTAGCGGTAGAGCGAAACCTTGTCCTGGCTCCAGACCAGGTCCTTGGGCGTGGTGGCGATCTGCACGTCGGCGTCGCGCACGTCCGAGAACAGCTTGGCCCCCGCGCTGATCCGGCGGCCGAGCTCGGCGACCTCGGCCAGCATCTCGGCGGGGTTGAGCGGAAGCGGCGCGGTCGGAGCCTTCGGGGCGTCCCGGCCTGCGGCCCCCGTGTCGGTGGTGCCCTTGTCACCCATGCGCATCCTCCGTTGCCGGCGCGGCGGTGCCGTTCGTCTTGGAGACCCGGGCGGCCTCCCGGCGTTCCCGGCGCAGGGCCCGGACCTCACGGCGCAGCTCGGTCAGGCTCTTGTGCACGTCGTCGAGCTCGGCCCGGGTCGGCTGCCCGTAGAAATCCGACAGGAAGGCCGAGAGGTCCTGCTGGGCGAGCCGCAGGTCGGTCGACGCCTTCAGCACCACCCGTTGCGAGGCCAGGAACGCCTCGGAACGCTGGACCTCCAGCAGCACGGCGTTGGCGGTCTCGGTCCAGCGGGTCATCATCTCGCGGGCGGAGCTGAAACCCTCGCCGCGCTCGGCGCGGTCGTTGGCCTCCTTGGCGAAGGTGCCGGCCGCCCGGGTCCAGGCGTTGAGCATCACCGCCTGGTGCTCGGCCTGCGCCCGCCGCAGCGCCGCCCAGGCGGTGAACAGCGCGCCGTAGCGCCGCTCGGTCTGCCACAGGTCGGCGAGCTGCGGGCCCTCGGCCATCCGGGTCAGCGCCGCGTCGAACTCGGCCGAGCCGCCGAGCCAGGCCTGCGGATCGAAGATCCGGGTCAGCACCGCCCCGGCGGTCGGGTCCGGCGCGCCGGCGCCGCCCTGCAGCGACGCGGTCAGGGTCTGCGACAGGGCGGTCGCCGAGGCCCAGGCCTGGGCGAGGTGGCTCTGCGCCGTGGCGAGGCCGGAGAGATCGGCCTGCGGCGGGTTCGGCCAGGAGAAGCCCGGCGCGGCCCCGGGGGCGAAGAACCCCGCGCCGGCGCGGGTCCAGAATTCGCCCATCGCCTTGAACGCGTCGAACTGGTCCATGACGGCGTCTCTCCCGGCCGGTCCGGCTTCGCGATGCCGGTATGAGCGTTCAAGTCCAGCGTATGCCGGTCGGACCCCACCGAATCCCGAACCCGCCCCTCTGCCCAAGGTGCCGGACGCTCGGAGATCGTCCGGCTTCAGGGGATGCGGTCGCGGGTCGGCGGCCCTCCGGGGATCAGGCCGCCGGGCGCGCCGCGCCGAGCGCCTCGGCGTAGATCGCGTAGGCGTCGTCGTAGGTGACCTCGCGCGGATTGTTCACGAGGAGTCGCGTCTGCTTCATCGCGTCGGTGGCCATCCGCTCCAGATCCTTCTGGGCCACGCCGACCTCGGCGAGCGAAGCCGGGACCTTGCAGTCGCGGCAGATCGCGTCGAGGCATTCGACGAACCGGGCGGCGGCCTCGGCCGGCGGCAGGTCGGCGGCGGCCGGGTCCAGGATCGGCGCCAGCTCGGCGTAGAGCGCCTCCGCGTGGGACAGGTTGAAGCGCATCACCCCCATCAGCACCAGGGCGTTGGAGAGCCCGTGGGGCACGTGGAAGATCGCGCCGACGGGATAGGCCAGCGCGTGCACCGCCGCCACCGGGGCGTTGGCGAAGGCCATGCCGGCGAGCATCGAGCCGAGCAGCATACCGGAGCGCGCCTCGAGGTTGCGGCCATCCGAGCAGGCGGTGCGGATATTGGCCGAGAGCAGGGCCAGGGCCTGCTTGGCGAGCTGGTCCGAGATCGGGTTCTTCTTGTTCTTGCTGGTGAACGCCTCGATGGCGTGGACCATGGCGTCGATGCCGGTGGCCGCCGTCACGTGCGACGGCAGGCCCAGCGTCAGCTCGGGATCGAGCACCGCCCAGTCAGGCAGGAGTTTCGGCGCGACGACGCCCTTCTTCTCGGTGGTCGGCGTCGTGACGATGGAGATCGGCGTCACCTCGGAGCCGGTGCCCGCGGTGGTCGGCACCAGGATCAGCGGCAGCCGGTCGCCCTTGGCGAGGCCCACGCCGTAGATCGAATCCAGCGCCTCGTCGGATTTCGCCAGATAGGCGACCAGCTTGGCGGTATCGAGCGCCGAGCCGCCGCCGATCGACAGGACGAGATCCGTCCCCAGCTCCCGGGCGCGCTTGGCCGCCGCCTCGATCACCGTGGAGGGCGGGTCGGCGACCACGTCCTCGTAGACGTCGATGGCGATGCCGGCGGCCGCCAGCGCCGCCTCGGCGGCCTCGGTCAGGCCGGCCTTGCGCACGCCCTTGTCGGTCACGAGCAGCAAGCGCTTGGCCCCGAAGGTGGCGACGATCTCCGGCAGCTTCTTGGATGCGCCGGCCTCGAACAGGACGTTCGGGGTGGTCTGGAAAGTGAACGGGTTCATCGCGCTGCCCTGTTGTCGTGCCGGATCACTTCGTCGACGGGATCACTCGGCCGGCTCGAAATCCTTCACCTTCTCGCGCAGCTCTTCGACGAGAACGCGCGTGTTCTCCGAATAATCGATCGGTACGGCGACGAGATGAACGCCGCCTTCGGCGAAGGCGCGATCGAGCGTCGGCACCAGATCGTTCACCGCTTCGACCCGGTGACCCTTGGCGCCGTAGGATTGCGCGTAGAGCACGAAATCCGGATTGCCGAAGGTCATCCCGTAATCGGCGAACTTGTCGACCGCCTGCTTCCAGCGGATCATGCCGTAGGCCGAGTCGTCGAGGATCAGCACCACGAGGTTGAGCTTGAGCCGCACCGCGGTCTCCAGCTCCTGGCTGTTCATCATGAAGCCGCCGTCGCCGCACACCGCCATGACCCGGCGGCGGGGATAGAGCATCGCCGCCATCATGGCCGAGGGCAGGCCCGCGCCCATCGTGGCGAGCGCGTTGTCGAGGAGCAGCGTGTTGGCGACGTAGGTTCGGTAGTTCCGGGCGAACCAGATCTTGTACATGCCGTTGTCGAGGCACACGATCCCGTCTTCCGGGATCACCCGGCGGACGTCGCGCACGAGCCGCTGCGGCGTCACCGGGAAGCGGTCCTCGCCGGCCCGGTCGGCGATGTGGCCGAGGATGTGCTCGCGCAGGTGCAGCAGGGCGCCGGCGTTGGGCAGCTTGCCCTCCAGCTTGTCGGCGAGCAGCTTGAGGGTCGGCCCGAGATCGCCGACCACCTCGGCGTCGGGGTAATAGACCTGCTCCACGTTGGCCGGCATGTAGCCGATATGCAGCACCTTCTGGTCGGCCTGGCCCATGAAGAAGGGCGGCTTCTCGATCGTGTCGTGGCCGATGGCGATGATCAGGTCGGCCTTGTCGATCGCCTCGTGGACGTAGTCGCGCTCAGAGAGCGCGGCGGTGCCCATGTAGAGGTCGGTGCCGCTGGCGACCGTGCCCTTGCCCATCTGGGTGGTGAAGAACGGGATCTGGGTGCGGTGGACGAAGCCGCCGAGGTCGCCCGTGGCGCGGGGCCGGCTGGCGGCGGCGCCGAGCATGACCAGCGGCCGCTTGGCCTTGAGGATCATGGCGGCGGCCCGCTCGATCGCGGTCGGGTGCGCGACCGGGATGTCGATCGGGTGCGGCGGCACGACGTAGGCCTCGGCCTCCTCGGCGGCGATGTCCTCGGGCAGCTCCAGCAGCACCGGGCCGGGCCGCTCCTCGGTGGCGACCCGGAAGGCGTCGCGCACGATGGTGGGGATCGACGAGGCCGAGACGATCTGCCGGGCCATCTTGGTGATCGGCTTCATCGAGCTGATCACGTCGACGATCTGGAACTTCGCCTGGCGGGAGGACAGGATGCCCTTCTGGCCGGTGATGATGATCATCGGCATCGCGCCGAGATGGGCGTAGGCGGCGCCGGTGGAGAAGTTGAGCGCACCCGGGCCCAGGGTCGAGAGGCACACGCCCGGCCGGCCGGTGAGCCGGCCATGGGTCGCCGCCATGAAGCTCGCCGCCTGCTCGTGGCGGGTCAGCACCAGCTCGATCTTGGAGGTGCGCAGCGATTCGACGACGTCGAGATTCTCCTCGCCGGGGATGCCGAAGATGCGGTCGACGCCCTCGTTCTCGAGAGCCGCAACGAGAAGATCTGAGCCCTTGGGCATGTGATGTCCCACCTGATGCGACGCCTGGCGGCGCCGTCCGGTCCATCCCCGATCCGTCCATCACCGACGCGGTCTGATCCGCGCGGCGCGGACCGGGAAGGACTCTCTTCGAATACGCGACCGGTTAGATGGCGGCCCTGTAGAGGGGTCAAGACCCGCCGGGGGCTGAATGGTCACAGAGCCCGGCCAATCCTATCGTGTACGGGGATTGGTCCGTTTCGGAACGACTGAGTACGGTCAAGGTTGTCAGGCACACGGTTCGGCGGGAGATCATGGACCAGGTGCGAAGCGACGACACGCGCGCTGCGGCGCCGCTCCCGGCCTCCGACCCCCCGGCCGACGATGTGGTCCTGGCGCCGCTGGCGGATTTTCCGCGGATCGATCTCCGGGCCGGCGTCGAGCCCTGGGACAAGCGCCGGCAGGCCGGCAAGGCCCTGCGGGCGGCCGTTCCGCACCACGCGCACGCGTCCTTGGATTCGGAGCCGGATCGCCCCGATCCGATCAGCCTGATCGAGGCGGCCCATGACGGCCGGCAGGCCCATCTGATCCCGCTCCGGGTCGCCCGGATGGCGACGGGCCCGTTCGCGTTCCTCCGGGGCGCCGCCCACGTCATGGCCTGGGACCTGTCGCGCGGCCCGCGCAGCGGCATCGACGTCGTGATGAACGGCGACGCGCATATCGACAATTTCGGCCTGTTCGGCACGCCGCAGCGGGAGATCGTGCTCGACCTCAACGATTTCGACGAGGTCACGGTCGGCCCGTGGGAATGGGACCTGAAGCGGCTCTGCGCGGGCATCGCAGTCGCCACGGCCGATGCCGGCAAACCGCCGGAATCCTGCCGCGCGGCCGTGATGACGGCGGTTTCGGGATACCAGCACACGATGCGGCGGCTGGCCCCGCAGGGCTCCCTGGAGGTGTGGTACCAGACCACCCCGGCGGATACGGCCCATCTCGGCGGGATCCGCATGGATTCGGAGGCCCGCGCCGTGGTCCGCCGCGCGGTCGACAAGGCGCGGCGCAAGAACAACCGCAGCCTCCTCGCCCAGGTCGCCGAGCGGCGCATCGACGGCGGCTGGCGGTTCCGGACCGACCCGCCGATCCTCACCCCGGTCGACGCCGCCACGCGGCAGAGGATCGTCACCGGGCTCGAGCGCTACGCCGAGACGCTGCCGCGCGAGCGGCGGTTCATGCTGAACCGCTACCAGGTCATCGACGTCGCCCACCGGGTCGTCGGGGTCGGCAGCGTCGGGACGCGGGCCTACGTGGCGCTGCTCTGCGGGAATTCCGACCGGGACGCGCTGTTCCTCCAGGTCAAGGAGGCGGTCCGCCCGGCCCACGCGCCGTACCTGCCCGGCATGCCCGAGCCCTATGCCGGCCACGAGGGCGAGCGCGTGATCTATGGCCAGCGCCTGCTCCAGGCGGTCGGCGACCCGCTGCTCGGTTGGACCAGCATCGATGGCCGACCCTACTACGTACGCCAGATGAAGAACCTGAAGGGCGCGATCCCCCTCGCCGAGATGTCCGGCCCGCCGCTCCTGACCTTCTCGTATGCCTACGGGGCACTCCTGGCCCGGGCGCATGCCCGGACCGGCGACGCGGCCGCCATCGCCGGCTATTGCGGCAGCGGCAAGAGCCCGGACCTGCGCGAAGCCCTGGCCGATTGGGCCGGGGCCTATGCCGAGCGCAACGCCGCGGATTTCGCCCTGTTTCGCGAGGCGATCGCCAGCGGCCGGCTCGAGGCGGCGGACGATCCTTGTTTGTGAGGTCCGGTGAAGGTCATACCGCCTTCTTCGTCATGGCGAGCGCAGCGAAGCAACCTAGGGCGGCGCGCGATCCCCGAACCGTGGTGCATCACTGGGTTGCTTCGCTGCGCTCGCCATGACGGTGTGAAACAGGAGATCGGATCGCATCCCGCTGACGGCTCATCCCAACCCGTCCCCTCATCCTGAGATGCTGCGGAGCAGCCTCGAAGGAGGCCTCCAGCCAGCAGCGCGATCCCTGAGGCTCCTTCGAGGGCTCCGCTTCGCTGCGCCACCTCAGGATGAGGGGGGTGGGTTGGTGAGGCGCATCAAAGCAACCGTCACGGCATCCCGAAGGTCGGGGCCTCGTTGGCGAGCCGCACCAGCAGGTCGCGCAGCCAGCGATGGGCGGGGTCGCGGTCATAGGAGGCGTGCCACAGCATCGACACCGCCACATCATCGAGCAGCACCGGCACCGGACTGACCGCGAGCGACAGGGCGCTGCCGAAGGCGGTGGCGAGCCGCGCATGCATGGTGGCGATCACCGGCGCGGCGCGGACCATGAACGGCACCACGAGGAAGCGCGGCGTCGTCACCGCGAGGATTCGCGAGCGCCCGATCAGGGCCAGGGCGTCGTCGACCACCCCGTGGGCGGTCTCCCGCAGGGAGGTCAGGACGTGCGGGAAGCGCAGGTAATCGTCGAGCCCGATCGGCGGCTGGATCCCGATGAGGTCGGCGTTGAACAGGACCACGTAGCTGTCCCGATAGAGCAGACGCTGCTTGTGGTGGATCTGCCCCTCGGAGAATAACCCGATGGCGAGGTCGACCCGGTCGGCATCGAGCTCGTCGAGGATGCGGGTGCGGTCGACCGAGCGCAGGAGCAGCCGGATCCCGGGAGCCTCCCGGCGCAGCTGCGCGATCAGCCGCGGCCCGAGCAGGACCTCGACGCTGTCGGGCAGGCTCACGGTGAAGCTGCGCTCCACGGTGGCCGGGTCGAAGCGCTCCTCGCGATGGACCAGGGCCTGGACCTGCCGCAACGTCGCCCGCAGGGGCTCGGCGAGCTTCAGGGCCCGGGGCGTCGGCCGCATCCCGTCGGGTGCCCGGGTGAGGAGCTCGTCGTCGAACAGGCGGCGCAGCCGGGCCAAGCTCGAGCTCATCGCCGACTGGCCGACGCCGATCCGGGCGGCCGCCCGGGTGACGCTGCGCTCGTCGAGCAGCGCGTCCAGGGCGACCAGCAGGTTCAGGTCGATCCGGCTGAGATCGATGTGGTCAATGGCCAAGGTCGGGGCGATCGGTTCGAGGTCGGTCGCGCTGCATAGCAGAGCCGCGCGGCGAGAGCGCTCTCCGACGACGTGGCTCCGGTTCGACGCGAGAGCGCGCGTCACATCAAGACGTTAAAGCCGTGCCCGACCCGACGTGGTCGGGTACGGCTCTAGGCGGGCACCGGCTCCCGCGGCTCCGTGTGGTCGAACAGGCGCGGCGGCGCGATCTCGTCCTTGGCGCCCATCCGGTCGATCAGGTGATCGGCCACGCGCAGGGCATTGGCGATGATCGTCAGGGTCGGGTTCACCGCGCCGATTGATGGGAAGAAGCTCGCATCGGTCACGTACAGGTTGTCGAGCTCGTGCGCCTTGCAGTTCCGATCCAGCACGGCGGTGTTGGGATCCTCCCCGAACCGCAGGGTGCCGGCCTGGTGGGCGGTGCCGCCGATCGGGATGTTCTTGCCGAGATAGAGCGAGCGGTCGAACAGGTGCGGGTGCATGTCGGTGAAGCTGCAGATCTCCTGGAGCTTGCGCCGCAGCCGCTTATGCGCCTCGACATTGGTCTCGATGAGGTCGAGATGGACCTTGCCGTCCTTGTAGTAGACCCGGTTCTGGGCGAGCGGGATATCCTCCGAGGTCAGCCAGAAATCGACCGAGTGCTTCGCGATCCAGTCGAACGGCTTGTTGGGGAACCATTGCAGGAAGCCCGGCAGTCCCTCCCCATGGATCTGGGCGCCGTCGGACTTGCCGACCATCTGGATGTGACCGAGCGGGAAGTCCCAGCCGTCCTTCGGATCGGGATCGCCGAAGTAGAAGTCGTTGAGCCCGAGGGTCTTCTGGAAGCGGGTCGGGTTCGGGATCTTGGAGATCGCCAGCACCGTCGAGTTGTTGTGGCGCATGTAGTTGCGCCCGACCTGGCCGGAGCCGTTGGCGAGGCCGTCCGGGTGGCGCGCGTTTGCCGAGCGGAGCAGGAGCAGCGCCGAGGAGAGCGCCCCGCAGGCCACCACCACAAGGTCGGCCGAAGCCTCGAACGGCGCGTCGTCGCGCGTGCCGACCACGCCGGTGACGGTGCGGCCGCTCGGGTCGGTGACCAGCCGCTCGACATAGGTGCGGGTCAGCAGCGACAGGTTCGGGCAGTCGCGCAAAGCCGGATCGACCACCATGGTCTGCGCGTCGGACTTGCCGTTGGTCGGGCAGGGGAAGCCGTCGAAGGATTCGCACTTGATGCAGGGCGAGGTCGAGACGGCGCGCCCGTCCTTCTCCACCAGCCGCACCCCGACCGGAAGGTGGAACGGGTGGTGGCCGGCACTCTTCAGGTTGTCGAATAGCTGCTGGATCCGCGGCTCGTGCGACACCGGCGGATGCGCGTAGGGCTTGCGCGACCACGGCTCGGTCGGGTCCTCGCCGCGCTGGCCATGGACGTGGAACAGCTCCTCGGCGGCCTGGTAATGCGGCTCGAACTCGTCGTAGCCGACCGGCCAGGCCGGGGCGATGCCGTCCTCGTGCCGGATCGCGCCGAAATCCTTCTCGCGTAGGCGAAACAGGACCGAGCCGTAGAATTTCGAGTTGCCGCCCACGTAGTAGTGCAGGCCCGGCCGGAAGGTGCTGCCGTCGGAGGAGTGCCAGGTCTCCTTGGTCTGGTAGGTGCCGTCGACGATCACCGCCTGGCTGTCCCAGTTGCGCGGCTCGCGCAGGAGGTAGTCGCCGCGCTCGATCAGCAGGATGCGCTTGCCCGTCTGGGCCAGGCGCCACGCCATCGTCCCGCCGCCGGGGCCCGATCCGACGATGATCACGTCGTAATGCTCACCCGGCATATGCTCTATCTCCGTCCGGACCGATTGTCCTGGCAGGCAACTCGCGAGCCGGATTTCGGATCGCGCTGCGGCGACGTTTAGCATTCCGTGCCGACGATCCGTGCAACAGGCGGTTAAGGGCTTTTCCCAACCCGGCCTTCAGCTTCGCCTGCGATCCTGCACCGAGCCGGCCTGCAGCCGGGGAGGCAGCCATGGTCGTCAACGATATCGCGCTCGTGCTGGCGCTGCTGATCGCGGCGGCGCTCGCGCTCGGCCACTGGCGCGCCCGGCGCTCCGTCGCGGACGAGGCCGAAGCCGAGCGGCTGCAGGATCGCATCTGGCGGATCAGCGAGAGCGAGGACCGCTATCGCGCCCTGGTGGCGGCCACCACCGAGGTGATCGTGCAGCGCGACGCCCGCGGGCGCATCACCTACGCCAACGACGATTACGCCCGGCTGCTCGGTCGCCCGGCCATCGACCTGCTCGGCGCGCAGATCGATCTCGAGATCCTGGAGCGGAGCGAGATCGAGGTCGGCGAGGACGGCGTCCGACGCATGGAGGCGCAGATCCGTTCGGTGGACGGCCAGGTGCGCTGGTTCGCTTTCGTGGAGATGCCGGTCGCGCATGGCGACGCGATGCATTGGCTGCGCGCCGGCCGCGACGTGACCGCCCGGGTCGAGGCGCTGCGCAGCCGCGACGCGGCGCTCGAACGCGCCGAGGCCGCCAGCGTGGCGAAGTCGCGCTTCCTCGCCACGGTCAGCCACGAGATGCGGACGCCGCTCAACGGCATCCTGGGCATGGCCGATCTGGTGCTCGGCACGAATCTCGACCTGGAGCAGCGGACCTATGTCGAGGCCGTGCGCACCAGCGGACAGGCCCTGCTGGGGCTGATCGACGGCGTCCTCGATTTCTCGCGGATTGAGGCCGGGCGCCTCGACCTCGCGGCCGAGCCCTTCGACCTCCCGGCCCTGGCCGAGAGCGTCGTGGAGCTCCTGGCCCCGCGCGCGCAGGACAAGGGTATCGAGATCGCCCTGGACGTGACGGAAAGCTTCCCCCGGGGGCTCGTCGGCGACGCCGACCGCGTCCGGCAGATCCTGATCAATCTCGCGGGCAACGCGATCAAGTTCACCGAGCGCGGCGGCGTCGGCGTCAGCCTCGGCTTCACGCCCATCCAGGACGGGGGAGGGGAGGTGACCCTGGCCGTCTCCGATACCGGCTCCGGCATTCCCGAGGACCGTCTGCCGATCCTGTTCGAGGAGTTCGAGCAAGGCGACGGCAGCGCCAGTCGCAGCCACGAGGGCACCGGCCTCGGCCTCGCCATCACCCGCCGCCTGGTCACCCGCATGGGCGGCCGGATCGAGGCGGATTCCCGCGTCGGGCGCGGCTCGACCTTCCGGGTCGTCCTGCCCCTGCCGGAAGCCGAGGGCGCCCAAACCGGTCCGGCCCCTCTGCCCCGGCTCGAAGGGCGCCGCTGCCTGATCGTGGCGGATTCGCCCTACCAGGCGCCCTACCTGGCGCGCAGCCTGTCCCGGGCCGGCGCGGCCACCGTGATCGTCGGCACCCTGGAGGACGGGCTCGACGCGCTCTCGGGCGCCGCCTTCGACGCGGTCCTGGCCGACCGGGCTTTGGGCGATGCGGTTGTGCGCCAGATCGCCGATGCCGCGCGCGGCTGCGGAATCCGCTCGAGCCTCGTGCTGCTCTCGCCGTTCGACCGCCGCGGCTTCGGGGCGCCGGGCGCAGCCGGCTTCGACGGCTACCTGATCAAGCCGGTGCGCGCCCGCTCACTGTTCGAGCGGCTGCTCGCCCCACCGGTGGCGGTCGAATCCGCAACCATCCCGGCGCCGGCCCCGGCCCGGACGGGAACGGGCCTGCGGGTCCTGCTCGCCGAGGACAACCCGATCAACGCGCTGCTCGCGACCCGCGCCCTGGAGCGTCTCGGCGCCGAGGTCGTCCACGCGGTCGACGGGGTCGAGGCGCTGGAGCGGCTGCAATCGAGCGGCCCGTTCGACCTCGCCCTGATCGACGTGCGCATGCCCCGGCTCGACGGCCACGAGACCGCCCGCCGCATCCGCGCCGCGGAAGCGGCCGGGGAGGGGACCCGGCTGCACCTCGTGGCGCTCACCGCCAATGCCGGCCGCGCGGACGAGATCGCCGCCCGCGCCGCCGGGTTCGACGGGTTCCTGGCCAAGCCGCTCAATCTGAAGCTTCTCCCGGCCCTGCTGCAGCGCCGAACCGCGCAGGCCGCCTAGCGCGTCGTGCCGGGCCCTGGAACCGGCACGACGCGCGGGCTTTCTGTTTCGCATCGTCTTTCCGACATCCAGCGCTCACCTTTCGCGGCGAAGCGCTCGGCCCGCCGAACCCGCGTTGACAGCCGGCCGCTCCCCGCGCCAACAGAAAGCCCATGTCGACAGCCGCCACCATGCCGCCTGCACCGCGCTCCGCGACCGGCGCCCTCGCCGCCTGGGGCATCGCGATTCTCGTGATCGCGACGGTGCTGCTCGGCGAGCTGCTGCCGGCCCGGCACCCGGCACCGGCGCGCTCGGTCGCCGACGATCCGGCCTGCCTGGAATGGACCGACGGCTGCCGCGTCTGCCAGCGCTTGGCCGAGGGTCCGGCCTGCTCGCTGCCCGGCATCGCCTGCCAGCCCGGCACGCCGCACTGCCTGCGCCACCGCGACGGGTGAGGCCGGGCGCACCGATCCTGCGGTTCGCGCCGAGCCCCAACGGACGGCTCCATCTCGGCCACGCCTATTCGGCTCTGCTCAACGCCGACCTCGCGCGGCGGATGGGCGGCCTCTGCCGCCTCCGGATCGAGGATATCGATCCGGTCCGGTCGAGGCCGGACCTGGTCGCGGCGATCGTCACCGACCTGGCCTGGCTCGGCCTGACCTACCCCGAGCCTTTGCGGCATCAATCCCGCCACCTCGATTCCTACCGGGCCACGCTCCAAGGCCTGATCGCGAGGGGGCTGGCCTATCCGTGCTTCTGCTCGCGTGGCCAGATCCGGGCGCGGGCGGCCGCCAGTGCGGGCAACCCGCACGATCCGGACGGCGCACCGCTCTATCCCGGCACCTGCCGCGGGCTCGATCCCGGGATCACGGCCGAACGCCTCGCCCGGGGCGAACCGCATACCTGGCGCCTCGACATGGCCGCCGCGCTGCGTTGCGCCGAGGCCCCGCTCAATTACGAAGCTTTCGACGAGGCCGAGACGCGCCGGGTCGCGGCCGATCCGGCCAGATGGGGCGATGCGGTGATCGCCCGCCGCGACGTACCGACCAGCTATCACCTCGCCGTGGTTCACGACGACGCGGAGGAGGGGATCACCCACGTGGTCCGTGGTCGCGACCTCGAAGCGGCCACCGATCTCCACGTGCTGCTGCAGCGCCTGCTCGGCCTGCCGACGCCGCGCTACCATCACCACGCCCTGATCCTGGACCCCGACGGCGAGAAACTCGCAAAGACCCGGGGTTCGCAGAGCCTGGCCGACCTGAGGGCGGCGGGCGTCACCCCCGAGCAGATCCGCGCGCGTCTCGGCTTCGCCTGAGCGGATGGCCGTTGCCGTAGCCAGCTTCGGCCAACACCATGGCGGGCGAACCGGGGGATTCGCATGCCGGACGAAGCGACGCGGCGCATGCCGCACTCGGCCGAGTATTTCGGCGCCGAGCGCGACTATTTCTGGAACGCCGATTATCTCGATCTGCTCTTCGGGCGGCTTGGCCTGCCGCGGCCGGCCGCGATCCTCGACGTCGGCTGCGGCGAAGGCCATTGGGCGCGCCTGATCGCCGGACGCCTGTCGCCCGGCTCATCCGTGACCGGCGTCGATCGGGAGGCCGTGCATCTCGCCGCGTTCGAGCGCGCGCTCGCGACGACCGAAACGGCCGGCCTCTCCGTCAGCACGCTGCAGGCGAGCGCGTACGATATCCCGGCCCCGTCCGCCACGTTCGACCTCGTCACCTGCCAGACACTGTTGCTGCATCTCCGGGAGCCCGCGAAGGCGCTTGGCGAGATGAAGCGCCTGGTGAAGCCCGGCGGTCAGATCCTGTGCGTCGAGCCGAACAACCTCGTCGGGCGCTTGCCGATATCCAGCCTCATGTCGGTGATGCCGGTGGACGAGGTCGTCCGCCTCGCCGAATTCGCTCTCCGCTACGTCATCGGCCGGGCACGCCGGGGCCTGGGTGATGAAACCATCGGCGAGTCGCTGCCCGGCCTTCTCGCCGAAGCCGGCCTCCAGGATATCCGCGTCTGGCTCTGTGACCGGGCGGCGGCCGTCTTTCCACCCTACGACACGGCCGAACAGGCGGCCCTTCTCGACGCCGGGTGGCGCTGGCGACGGGAAGGTCTCGGCCCCTTCGACAAGGCGGAGATGCGCAGCTGCGTCCTCGCCGGGGAGGGAAGCGAGGCGTTCTTCGAACGCGCCTGGGCCGATTACCTCCGCCTCGACGATCGCATCGCGGAAGCTGCCGCAAACGGCCGATGGCACACGGCGGGCGGCACGTTGTTCTACATCGCCGCCGGGAGGAAGGGGCCTTGATCCGGCTCCCGGCCGGACCGTTCATGCGGTGCCGTCCCCACCGGTGCCGCGTGGCGACCTTCGTCAGCGCGATCCCCGAACGCCGCGCGGGCCGTCGCCTCAGCGGACGGCCGCATCCCGCTGCGCCAGTGCCGTGGCGCTCTTCGATTTCAGCATGGTCGCGTCGACCTGCTCGCGCTGGCGCTTGAACTCGGCGAGCAGCCGGCCGTCGAGCTCGCGGCCGCGGGGCACGCGGATCTTCATCGGATCGACGAAGTGGCCGTTGATGATCACCTCGTAATGGAGGTGCGGCCCGGTCGAGAGGCCGGTGGAGCCGAGATAACCGATGATCTGCCCCTGCCGGACCCGGACGCCCTCCTTCACCCCGCGGCCGAACCGCGACATGTGGTTGTAGGTGGTCACGTAGCCGTTGACGTGCTGGATCTCGACCCGGTTGCCGTAGCCCGAGGTCATCTCGGCCCGGATCACGACGCCGTTGCCGGCCGCGGCGATCGGGGTACCGATCGGGTTCGCCCAATCGACGCCGGTATGCAGCTTGGCGTAGCCCAGAACCGGGTGACGCCGGTAGCCGAAGCCGGAGCGCATGATCCCGTCGGGGATCGGCTTGCGCAGCAGGAACTTCTTCAGGGAGCGCCCCTGCTCGTCGAGATAGTCGATCGTGCCGTCATCCGGGGACTGGAAGCGGTAGACCTTGCGGGTCTCGCCGCCCAGGGTCAGCGCGGCGTAGAGCAGGTCCGGGCGATCGGCCCCGGCCTCGTCGTCGTAGGTGTAGAACACGTCCAGGCCGTCGCCGCTGCTGATCCGGCGCTGGAAATCGAGGTCGTAGCTGAACACCCGGACGATGTCCTCGACGGTCGCGCGCGGCAGGTCGTGGCGTGCCGCCGTCTCGTAGAGGCTCTGGTACAGCCGCGGCCCGGAGCCCGAATCCTCGTCCTCGTCTTCACCCGCATCCGCCTGTGGCTGCGGCTTGGCGGAGGGCGCCTCCTCGGTGGGCGGGGCCACCGACACGAAGGCGCTCCGGTCGTTGAGCGCGGCGATGCCCTCGATCCCGTTCTCGCCGTAGAGCACAACGCGGGTGACCTGGCGCGGATCGCCGGGGCGGGGCCCGGGGGCGATCTGCACCCGCATCTGCTGCCCCTCCGCGAGCGCGCCGGTGCGGGCCTTGCCGCCCAGAGCCGCGACGATGCCGCGGATCTGCTCGTCCCCGGCCAGGCCGGTGGCCTTCAGGATGCCCTCTAGCGTCTCGCCGCGTTTGAGCGCGATGTCGCGCTCCTCCACGAGCGGCGCCTCGTTGGGCTTGAGCTCGACCTTGGCGACCTTGGTGACGTTCTCGGGGACGACCAGCACCTCGATCGCTTTGAACGGGTTGGCGTCCTTGGCGACCGAACCTTCCGCATCACCGCCGCCCGCGCCCTGCTGGAGGGTACGTGACAGCAGGATCTGCGGGGCGATCGGAATGGTCGCGCGGCGCCCGGCCTCGGCGGCGATGCGGCGCTCCTCTTCCACCTGCGCGGTGACGTCGTCGTCGGTGAGCGCCGGGGCGTTGGCGTCGACCGGGGCGTCGGCCAGATCGCGCTTGACCACCGTCACCTCGGCCCCGGGCGCGTCGGCGGCCGCATCGGGCGCGCGTTCCAGGGGCTCGTCGGAGACGAACTTCATCGGGTCGAACCGGGGCAGATCGCCGGCATAGACGCCCGTCGTCATCGACAGGGGCGTGGTGATCCGCACGAAGGCCTTGGCCTTGATGATCTCGCGATCGCCCAGGCGGACGGTCACCGGCGCGCGAAAACTCTGCTTGGCCGAGGCGATCATCAGGTTGCGCACCAGCCGGTCGCCCTTGCGGGCGATGTTGGCGCCGCTCTCGCTCGGCTGCGGCCGGGCCATGAGGGTGGCCTTCTCGGGAATCGCTGCGAAGGACACGTCGCCCTGGAGAGAGACGTGCAACGCCGCCGCGATCAGGCCGGCGCCGGTCAGGCCGGTCAGCGTGCTGGCACAGAGCCAGCGCAGGTTGACCGCACGCCGGTCGATCTGGGTCGCATCCGCGCCGAGAAGATCGAGGGGAGCCTGGACCCCGCGCCCGACGCCGGGGGCGAGGGCGGCCACGTCGCCGATCTTGAGTCGCTCGCGCTTCACTCGAAGGTCCCGGAAAGACGACGGCGCACAAGCGCTCCCGCCAGCCTGACTGATCCGCGGCCGGTCAGGCTCAGGCCGCCCGCGCCGTATAGGTACGAGCGGTTCATCTCGGAGCCCAGCATGTCGAGATTGAGGCGCAGTCTGCCGCGACCGCGCATTCCGCAGGGGGATTTGCGGCGCCGCGAGAGGGGAGGGGGCCCGATCCGGGGCGTCGCTGGAAAATCTGCGAATCGGTGTTGACGGCCGGGAACCGTCTGCGTATACACCGCTCATCGGCGCCGGCCGCGGAAGTGGCCCGGGCGCTGAGGCATCTTCTGACAGATCGG